>JAJZET010000216.1 GCA_021805685.1 Pseudomonadota bacterium | reverse complement strand
GCAAAAGTTAAACGTGGCGTGCTCATCCAGAATGAACAGCGCGATCGGGGCCTGGCTGACCACCACATCCAAGCGCGCCTGCGTCTGTTCCAGCCGGGTGGCGATGTCCTGCAGCGGTCCCAGATCCCGGTAGATGCTGTAGAACGCTACGTTCTGGCCGTCGTGGACGATCGGCGCCGCCAGGATCGAGACCGGCAGCACCGATCCGTCCTTGCGCCGCCGCAGCGTCTGGTGTTCGGCATCCATGCCCGTCAGCGCCGTTCGATTCAAACCCGCCGCTTCGGCGCGCAGGGATTCGGGAACGATCAGCGCGTCGATGTCGGCGCCGAGGACCTCCGGCCGGGCATAGCCGAACAGCGTCAGGAAACGCGGATTGGCGGCCAGGATCCGGCTCGCGCGGTCGAGCACCACGATCGCCTCGGGCGCGTGCTCGAACAGCGCGCGCAGGTAGGACTGGTCCATGGCGGATGCGGCGGCCTCGGGGGCGTTCGCAGCAGCCATCTCGCGCACGCGCAGGGCGTAGGGCGACGCACCCGTCGCGCCCAGCGCACTGATCGCCACGTGCGCACGAATCGGCATGCCCTCGGCGCCGATCAGGTTGACCGGCCACTCCGTGCCGGTGCCATCGTTGCGCCGGACCTTGATCTCGCGCATGAGGGCGCGGGCACCCGGCGCGACCTCGCGCAACGTGCGGCCCACCAGCGCCGCCCGATCGAGCCCCAGGGCCTGATGGGCCCTCGGATTGCAGTCCAGGATCACCGCGCCATCGGTCAGCAGCCAGGCGTCGTTCGCGTGCTCGATGGCCAGGCGGTACCAGTCGGCGGTTTCCGATGCGGTCGCGTGCATGCAGCCGGAACTCCTTTCAGGTCGAGACGAACGCAACCGCGGCAACCGCGAAGGATCCCGCCGCTCCGGCGGGATCGGTCGACCACACGCGGGTTCCGTGCGCGACCGGGCGCGAGGCGATGTGTCGGTCAGGGTCGGGCCGTTGTCCATAGCTCACCGCAACGAAGACACCGCGCGTCCGGCACCCCCGGCCTCCCGTTCACGGCAGTCGGCAGACACGCACGTCCGCGGCGCGCGTGGCGGGGCGCTGGACGCGTGAACTCGCGATCGACCAGCCTGGAACAGGCCTGCCGCAGCGGGGCCATGGCGCATCTCCCAACGGGCGTCATCGCCCATCCGCATTCCACCATTCCACGGGTTTGGATCGGGCGTTGTTGCGACCGGGTCGGTTACCTGACCTTGGTTCACAATCGGGGTGCGGAACTGCGATCCACTCTGCAGATGCCAGTGGGCCGAACCGCCTCACGGTTTGCCATTCGGGTAGCCGCGATTTGCAAATCGTTGCAACCGCTCCATCGCGTTGCGACTATGCTGCGCACCACCGCCGACCGGCGGTCCCGTCCCCACGCGCGCCGAGGAAAGCCATGAGTGCCGTTGCCGCGACCATCCGCAGTCCTTTCGACGTCGAAACGCTGTCCGCTCCGCACTTTGCGGGCCCGGTCGGTCGTATCGCCTGCCCGCGGATGCGCGATCTGGGGTCGATGGACATCCACGCCCTGGGCCATGCGTTGGCCGATGCGATCCTGGCCGCGCATCGCGACGGGGCATCCACTACGACGGTCGTCCTCGACGTGGAAGAGGCCATCGTGCCGTTGTACGTCGACTTCGCCATCCAGGATCTGCTGGACCGCAAGGTCCAGGGGAGCATCATGGTCCTGTGCCATGGCGCGACCAGCCACGACGACGACAGCCCGCTGCCGAAGGCGCTGTGCGTCAACGTCCGCGCGGTCAACCGCCCGGGCTCGCTGTGGCACCCGATCCGCCAGTGCCTGGTGTCGGCGCAACTCTGACGTCGGTGAGGGACCCTGAGGGCGCACGATGCTTCCGGCAGCCTTGCAGACCCCATCCCGGCCGCTGCGAAGGTGAGCCGGGCCGGCGCCGGATGAGCTGGACGACGGCCTCCGTCGGATCGGGCGCGATCGTGCTGGAGTGAGGCAGCGCATGGACTTTCGCTTGGTGGCATGACGTGCCGCCGGCGACAGGGCGCGCCGGATCCCGTGCTCATCGCCTGCCGTGCGAGTGCACCCAGTGCGACCGGTCGCACAAATGAATACGTATGCAGCCTGCGCCGTGTGCCGCGTGGCGGACTTAGCATGCCGGTGTCGCGGCAGTGCCTGGGGGTGCGCAGGCGGTTCCGCGCGCATAAGACCAAGGACGACATCCGGTTGACCCGGAGCTGAGCCGCCGCAGAGCGGTGCGTGCCCGACCATGACGACCGGGAGGGAGAGTCGATGGCCAACCGACATTGAGGGGAAATAGCGATGAACCGTCAACACGACCATCACAGCCCCCGGCCTTGGCACCGGGCATCTTTGTTCATGCTCATTCTGCTGGCCGGGGTGCTGCTCGGCGCCAGCGGCCGGGCGCTGGCCTGCGGGAACAACAACGTCGTCCATTGGCGTGAGATATTCCACGATCAGGGACCGATGTACGACAGCAACCCGCAGCCCGCGGACAACACCTCCGTCACGCTGACCTTGCGCGTCTGCTACCACGACATCACCAGCGCCAACGTCGTGGACTACGATGCCTCGACCGGCACGACCACTTGGGTTCCGATGAGCTGGGCGTCGACCGATCCGACCGGCCAGTTCGACTACTGGCAGGGCACGATCAGCGACGTGGGCAGTTCGGAGCAGCAATACTGGTTCCAGATCAACGATGGCACCGCCACCGCGTGGTACAACGCCGCCGGCGTCAGCTCCACCGAGCCGGCAGCCAGCAGTGCCGATAATTTCTACATCATCCCGGGCTTCACGACGCCGGACTGGATGAAGAACGGCGTGGGATACCAGATCTTTCCCGACCGCTTCTACGATGGCAATCCGAGCAACGACGTCACCAACGGCCAGTACAGCTATGGCGGCTGCGAAACGGAGCAGCACAGCTGGACCAGCGGCTACACCAGCGTCGAGGCGAACGTCAGCGGCTGCAACAGCGAGGTATTCTTCGGCGGAGATCTGGTCGGTATCCAGGACAAGCTGTCCTACATCAAGCAGACGCTCGGCGCCGACATCCTCTATCTCAATCCGATCTTCGAGTCGCCGACCAATCACAAGTACGACACGGCGGATTATTACGAGGTCGATCCGGCGTTCGGCACCAGTACCGATCTGGAGAATCTGATCTCCGCCATCCACAGCAGCAGCAACGGACCCGAGGGCTACATCATCCTGGACGGGGTGTTCAACCACACCGGCGACACGAACTGCTGGTTCGGCAAGTCCACCTACGGGAACGAGACCTGCAGCGTGACGGGCGCCTACCAGTCGCAGTCCAGCCCGTATTACGACTACTACACGTTCCAGACCTGGCCGACGAATTACTACGACTTCTTGGGCATCAGTCCCAATGGCATCCCCAGCATGCCCAAGCTGGACTACGGCGCCAGCGGGTCGGCCGTGCGCTGCCAGATCTATGCGTGCAGCAATTCGGTCGTGCAGACCTACCTGCTGCCGCCTTACGCCATCGACGGCTGGCGGCTGGACGCGGCCCAGTACCTCGACGCCGGTGGCAACAGCGGCAGCGACGCCACCAATCACCAGATCATGCAGGAGCTGCGCACGGCGGTGACGTCCGTCAATCCCAATGCGGAGATCCTCGGCGAGTATTGGGGCGATGCCTCGGCGTGGCTGGACGACGGCGCCGAGTGGGACAGCGCCATGAACTACAACGGTTTCACCCAGCCGCTCTCCGAGTGGATCTGCGGCGTGGACGAGAAAGGCAACTCCGCCTCCATCGACACCGCCCAGTTCGCCACCTGGCTGTGGGACACCCGTGCCGATCTGCCGTGGAACGTGCAGGAGGTCATGACCAACGAGCTCGGCACGCACGATACGGAGCGCTTCGCCCAGCGTTGTTCCTGGACCAACGGCTGGGGGACTTACCTGGGGCTGATCATGCAGTTCACGTACGTCGGCACGCCGATGATCTACTACGGCGATGAGTACGGCATGATGGGCGGGAACGATCCGGAGAACCGCCGCACGTTCGATTGGGCGGATGCCACCACCGCCAACGCCGGAGTCGCGCTGACCCAGCAGCTGATCGGCATTCGCAATCAGTATCCCGAACTGCGCACGGGCTCGTTCATACCGCTGGTTCCGGATATGATCGGCGACCTGTACGGCACCACCGGAATCTACGCCTTCGCGCGCGTCGATCAGAATCATCGACTCGTGGTGGTACTCAACGACACCAGCAGCACCCAGTCCAACGTGGCGGTACCGGTCTGGTTGGCGGGCGACGCCATCGGCTCGACCGTCACCGATCTCATTTCCGGCACCCAGTACACGGTCCAAGACAATGGCGGCCGGGGGTACGTCAATGTGTCCGTCGACGGACACTATGGCGTGATTCTCGAGCAGTAGAATCAGGAGCCGACTTCTGGGTGCCGCCACGCCGGTCCCCCTCCGGGGCGGTGGCACCCAGCGCCGTTAGCGTGCTTGCAAACGGTCCCATGTGCCAGCCCGCGACCTGGATCAGCCAGCCGCCCAGGGTGGGGCCGATCGCCAGCGCCGCGCCGTTAGTGCCGGCCCACACGCCGATGGCGTGGGCGCGCTCGTGCGGATCGGCCCAGATGACGCGGATCAGCGCCAGGCTGGCGGGCAGCAGCAGGGCCGCGACACCCGCCAACACGCGCCCGGCAATCAACGCGGCGATAGTCGGCGCCAGCCCGGCCAGCAGCGATCCCAGCACGAACACCGCCGCGCCCGCCTGCAGCACACGCCTGCGCCCCAGCAGATCGGC
>JAJZET010000266.1 GCA_021805685.1 Pseudomonadota bacterium | reverse complement strand
TCCTGGAAGAGGATTACCTGCGCTGGGATTCGCTGGGCGAGTTCCTCGCGCTGCAGGCCTCACTGGAATTCGTCGGCGACAAGACCGGCGACGCGCGCGTGAAGGTGCTGGCGAAGACGCTGGACCAGGCCAACGGCAAGATCCTCGACAACAACAAGTCGCCCGCGCGCAAGGTGGGCGAGCTGGACAACCGCGGCAGCCACTTCTATCTCGCCCTGTACTGGGCACAGGCGCTGGTGGCGCAGGACGACGATGCAGGGCTCAAGGCCCAGTTCGCCCCGCTGGCCAAGGCGCTGGCGGACAACGAGGCGACCATCGTCGGCGAGTTGAACGGCGCGCAGGGCAAGCCCGTCGATATCCAGGGCTACTACCACCCCGACATGGCGCGGGTGGCCAGCGCCATGCGGCCCAGCGCCACGTTCAATGCGGCGCTCGACGGGTTGAAGTGAAGTAGCGCAGCGTCCATCGCGGGGATGAAGCAGAACGGGGCGCCCTGGCGCCCCGTTTTGTTTTTATGGAATAGTCATGGCATCGGCCTGAGCGTGGGAATCAGGCGCCAGCCCGGACATCAGTGATCCGTCTTCGGCTTCGCCGTTCGGTTGCGGCGAGTTCTTGCGATTTGCTACTCGTACGCCGCGTATTCTTGACGTCAGCATGACAAGCAGCTGAGTGGGCCAGCTTCCTGCCAAGGGACTGTCATGCTTCCACTCTATTTTCACCCTCGTTGAATGCACGCCATCGGCACAAGCCGATGGCCTCGATTACCACTCACAAGGGGGTTTCCGATGGATGTCTTGAAGCGCATGCCGCTGTACTGCGCCCTGCTTGGCACCGGCTTGCTGGCTTTCGCGGCGACCGGAGTGCAAGCGCAATCGGTGGCGACCGGACAGTCGGGCAAGAAGCAGAGCCAGGCAGACAGCAGGAAGAAGGAGGTCAAGAACCTCTCGGCGGTCCAGGTCATCGCCCAGGAACTGACGCTTACGCGCATTCCGATGAGCTCCGCCTTCAGCGCCTCGGTGATCGGCCCCTCGGCGATCCGCTTCGCCTCGCCGATGCTGAGCGTGCAGAGCCTGCTGGAGCGCACGCCGTCGGTCAACGTGCGCACCCCCGCGGCGAACAGCGTGCGCACCAACATCACCTTCCGAGCCTTCAGCAGCGGCCAGTTCTCGGAAACCTTCGATGGCGTGTCGATCAACGACCCGTTCAACGGCGGCACCACCAATTCCGCGTCGACGCGCAACAACATCCCGCTGACCCTGAACGACGTCGACAGCGTCAATGTCTATCGCGGCATCAACAACCCCGCGGTCACCTCGTACAACTCGCTGGGCGGCACCATCGCCTTCCAGCCGCGCGATCCCTCGGCCAAGGCCGGCGGTTCGGCCACCGTCGGCGGTGGCAGCTTCGGCACCTGGTTCTACGGGCTCACCGCGAACACGGGCGAGGTCGGCGGCGTGCGCAACCTGGTCAGCGTCAGCCACAATTCCAGCAGCGGCTGGCAGGACAACTCCGGCAATCGCAACACCAACGTCTACTATGCCGGTGAGCTGCCCTACGACGGCGCCAACGGCACGCTCTACGCCTACGCCATCTACAACACCAACGCCGGCTTCACCCCGCACACCGTACCGCTGCCGCTGATCCAGCAGTACGGCTACCACTACGGCTGGCCGCTGAACTGGAGCAACAGCTACAACAAGGACCACGGCGGCACCTATCCTGGGCGACCGCATGTGGGTCAACGACGTACTGTCGTTCAACGTGCGTGTGTACGCGCGCAACGTGAACTACCAGCGCGAGTCCTATTCCAACCCTGCCTTTGCGCAGAGTGCGACGCAGCCCTATGCGTTGCCGAACCAGGCGGGCGACTACCAGTTCTGGGTGGGTAATCCGGCAGGTCCCACCTACAACCCTGCGGCGACCTTCGGCAGCGATGTGCTGGGCAACGCCTACCACAGCTACCTCTACACCACCCAGCAGTACGGGATCATGCCGCACTTCACCCTGGAGTTGCCTGGCAACGAGGTGAAGTTCGGTGCCGACTATTCGCATACCAAGCTGCATTCCGCCGAATACTGGTACGGCGCCCCGTCGATGCCGTTGACCACCGGCTACAACGACGCCTGGGACGAGCACGACAGCCGCGACCTGGGCTCGCTCTTCGTGCAGGACGAGATCAGCCTGTTCGACGACACGTTGCATGTCACGCCCGGCCTCAAGTATCTGTCCGCGCGCACGCGCGATTTCGACAATGCCGGCTTCTTCTACTCGATCAGCGGCTCGGTGTCCGACAAGGAGCACTACACCTCGCCGACCATCGGTCTGAACTGGCGTCCGGTCGATCACGTCAGCGTCTATGCCGCGTGGGGCAAGACCGCCAAGTTCCCGGGCATCGCGGCGTACTACAACAACGTCGGCCAGACCAACGCGTCGGGGCAGACGGTCGTGGTGCCGCTGCACGTCTCCCCCGAGTACGTACGCGACATCGAGGCGGGCGTGCGCTACGAGCAGGGCGGCTTCCAGGGTGCCGTCAACCTCTACCGCGAGAATTTCGCCAATACCTTCATCCAGACCACCGACCCAACCTCTGGACTGTCGAGTACCGCCAACGGCGGCAGCTCGCGCTACGAGGGTGCGGAGCTCGACTTGCAGGACAGCCTGCGCACCTCCTTCGGCGGTTTCAGCATCTACGGCAACGTTGCCGAGAACAAGGCCTACTTCACCTCCGGCTTCACCGTGTCCAACAGTTCCGGCGTGTCCGCGACGGCCGGCCAGACTGTCCACTCCGGGCAGCCGCTGGCGGGCGTGCCCAAGCATCTGGCCAACCTCGGTGTCGGTTGGAAGTGGCAGGGCTGGCGCGTCAACGTGAGCGAGCACTACTCCGGTTCGCAGTACGTCAATGAGTACAACGCGGGCGTGCCCGCTGCCGAGACCATCCCCAGCTACGCGGTGACCAACTTCACCGTGCGCGATACCGTGCACATCGGCGACGGCTTGTGGAAGGACGTGAAGCTGGCGCTATACGTGGACAACGTGCTGAATCGCCACTACTACACCTTCGGTTATGGCGACACTACCGTCGACAACACACCCTTCGTCCGCGCGATCTACGAGGAGCCGCGGGCATACTTCGCCTCGGCCACGGTCGACTTCTGATCGCGGATTTCACCCGGCCTCGGGACTCCGCAAGCAAATGCCGTCGCCGCTCTCCGCAAGGAGGGCGGCGACGGCGTTTCAGGGAGGGGCCTGCATGGCCGCTGGCTGGATGGTCGACATGCGGCGCTGCTGTGAAGCGCGACCAGGGCGAACCGGTGCAGAATCGCAGCCGACGTGCGGACGATGGCGACTCGCCGGGAACTGCCGAGGCATCCCGCCCGTCCGAGGATGATGCCTGTCCTTCAATCTCTCGACTGATGAGGAGTGCCGTCGCATGCGGCCAATCCGTTACGCCATCCTGCTGGCCTGCTGGTTCGTTGCGCCGGCATTCGCGCAGTCGGCTTCCTCCGTGGCACCCCCGCCGGTACCCGCCAACGTGCCTCTGCTGGCGCCGGTGGTGGTCAGCGGCGTGGTCACCGGCCCGGGGCTGTGGAAGGTGAGCAAGGACGGCCATGTGCTGTGGGTGCTGGGCACCTTGTCGCCGCTGCCGGGGCACATGCAGTGGGAGTCGCATGAGGTGCAGCAGGTGCTCGCGCAGTCGCAGCAGGTGTTGCTGGAGCCGAAGATCAAGTTGAAGGCGGACATCGGTTTCTTCGGCAAGCTGTTCCTGCTGCCCGCGGCCTATGGCGCGCGCAAGAATCCCGACGGCAAGACGCTGGACCAGGTGCTGGACGCGCCGACCTATGCGCGCTGGCTGGCGCTCAAGAAGGAATACATCGGCGATGACCGCGGCATCGAGCGCTGGCGACCGCTGTTCGCGGCGCAGGAGCTGTACAAGAAGGCGCTGCAGGCGCATGGCCTGAGCGGCAACGGCGGCGTGCCGAACACGGTAGAGGCGCTGGCGAAGCGCGACGGCGTGGCGGAAACGCCGGTGGAATTCCGCGTGGAGATCAAGCAGCCACGCGCGGCGCTCAAGGCGTTCAAGGCCGCGGCGCCCAGCGGCCTGGAGTGCTTCAATCGCACGCTGGACAGCATCGAGCACGACCTGCCAGCCATGACCGCGCGCGCGAACGCCTGGGCCACCGGCGACCTGCAGGCACTGCGCCAGTTGCCTGACAGCCATCGTCGCGATGCCTGCGTCAACGCGATCACCCGCGCCGGTTTCGCGCGCCAGCTCGGTTTTGACGACGTGCCCGCGCAGTTGGAGGCGACGTGGCTGGCCGCGGCGCGCAAGGCGCTGGCCGAACATGCCAGCAGCTTCGCGCTGCTGCCGATGGACGAGCTGCTGTCGCCCAGGGGCTACCTCGCGAAGCTCGAGGCGCAGGGCTATGCCGTGGAGGCGCCCACCGGCCTGGACGATGCGCCGGCCGCGGCTAGCAGCGTCTCGCCCGTGTCGGCGGCCTCGACCGCCGTGCAATAAGGTGGCCTTGCCGATACGCTGAACTTCGCCGCGGCATGCCGGTCCGTGCGAGACCCGGCCGCGATCGGCGCGTCCGGGCGAATCAAGGGAGTGAGCGATGCGCGTCAGCGGCTGGATGATGATGGTGTTCGGGCTGGCGACGTTGCCGGCGTTCGCCCAGGTGGCGCCGGCACCGGCGACCACCGCGGCCAGGAACCTGCCCGCCGTGGTGGTCAGCGGCGAGCTGCCGGGGCCGGGCCTGTGGAAGGTCAGCAAGGGCGACCACGTGCTGTGGATACTGGGCACGCTGACGCCGCTGCCGAAGAAGATGCAATGGCAGTCGAGGCAGGTGAGCGACACCGT
>JAJZET010000133.1 GCA_021805685.1 Pseudomonadota bacterium | reverse complement strand
ACCAGCGCGACCTGCTCAAGCAGTACTACGTGCACGTCTACAAGATCCGCAGCGAGGGCATCGCCACCGGCAAGGCCGGCGCGGCGCTGGCCGGCCAGGCCATGGGCAGCGTGATGTCGGGACTGGCGCACGGCAACACCGACCAGATCGGCAAGGACATCCAGGCACAGGCCAGCAAGGTCACCGCCCAGGCGGCCGCGATCTGCGCCGGACTGGAACAGCTGCGTGCCGCCCAGGACGCCGTTGCCTCCCAGGTCGCGGCGTTCCGCCCCTACGCCACGCTGGACGAGAAGGGAGTGGCCAAGTGCAGGCAGGGTATCGACAAGGCGAACAGCTCGCTGGCGACGCACTGAGCACACCACATTTCTCCCACCATCCTGGAGACCATCCGATGCGACACCTGATCCTGCTTGGTGTACTCGCCGCCGCGAGCACCATTGGCATGCCTGCCCATGCCGGCCTTTACGTGTACGAGCATGGCACGCGCGACATGCTGACCTGGCATTCCCCCGATGGCCGCGCGCTCGACCTTGCGTCGCCGGGCGGCAACGGCATCCGTGTCGACCGGATCAAACCGGCCGATCGCGACGGCTTGAAGCCGGGTGATGTCATCGTCGCCGCCAACGGTCAGCCCGTGGCCCATGTGGTCGACCTGGTGAACTATGCGAATGCGCACCTTCAGGCCGCTTGCAAACTGAGCGTGCGCCGCGGCCACACTGACCTGCAGCTCGCCCTGCCCGCGGGTGAACTGGCTTCGCTTGTCCACCCACAACCCTGAAACGGGCAGGCTTGGACGCCTGTGCAAGGAGCACGCATGAACCGAAGGAACCGAACCGCACGGCTGGCCGGCCTGCTCTACCTGCTGGTGGTGCTGATCGCGCCTTACCGCCTGGTCTACCTGCCAGCCACTTTGTTCGTTAGCGGCCATGCAGCCGCCACCATCGCGAACATCGCAGCCCACGAAACGCTGTTCCGGCTCGGGCTTGCCGCTGATCTTGCCTGCGGTGCGTTGCAGGCCTTCATGGCGATTGCACTTTTCCATCTGCTCGGCAAGGTAAGTCGGCCGCATGGCATCGCCCTGCTGTTACTGGGCGGCGCGCTGGTGCCGGCGCTTTACTTCTTCAATGTGCTCAACGACGCCGCCGTCTTGCTGCTGGTACACGGCGGCGAAGCGCTCGCCACATTCGAGCCGGCGCAACGCACGGCGTTGGCCATGCTGTTCCTGCACCTGCATGGGCAGACCGTCGGCGCCGCCGAGACCCTCTGGGGCCTGTGGCTGTTCCCGCTGGCGCTACTGGTGCTGCGCTCCGGTTTCCTGCCCCGCCTGTTCGGCTATGGGCTGATCCTTAATGGCCTGGCCTACGTGCTGCAGAGCCTCGCATGGGCGCTCTCGCCGGCTTGGCAGGACAGGCTCTCCGGCCTGCTCGGCCCGCTGCAGTTCGTCGAGGTGCTGTTCATGCTGTGGCTGCTGGTGCTGGGCGCGCGTCCTGACTTCCGGCGAACGCCAACCGCGCCAACCGGGGCGTAAACGCCGCTTCCCATCGCATACAGGAGGTTTGCCTTGAACACGACCACCAAGCAGCCGCTCGAACACTGGCGCGTGCCCGTGCAACTGAAGCTGGCCGCGCTGTGGGCATCGGTGATGTCCTGCTACATCTACGGTGATTTTCTCGGGCTTTACCGACCCGGAGACATCAAGGGGATTCTGGCCGGAGAGGGGCTGCTTGGGCCGACCAGCCAGGGCTCGCTGCTTGCCGTGGCCATCCTGATCGCCGTGCCTGCCGTAATGATTTTCCTGTCGCTGGCGCTGCCACCCAGACTGACCCGCTGTCTGAATATCCTCGTGGGCGTGCTATTGACCGCCATCGTGCTGATGACCATCCCCGGATCATGGGCGTTCTACATTTTCCTCAGCGTCATCGAAGTGGTGCTTCAGTTGCTGGCTGTCTGGTACGCGTGGCGATGGCCGCGTAATGCTTCCGATCCTGCTTCCTGAGCCAGACATTGCGCGCAGACGGGCCCGCAAACGTGCGGGTATTTTTAGGCTGGTGCAGCATCATCCTTCCGCCGGATACATCCGGGACATGGCACAGAAGCATTTGCCGGCGCCTTCCCGCGGCCATCCACAACAGGGAGTCAAGACATGCCCGCCGTTCCCGGAACTGCTGCACAAATTCGCTACGCGCGCATCGCCGGCTTCGTGTACCTGCTGCTGATCGTATTGTTCATGGGCGGCCAGTTCCTGATCGGCCATGTCACCGGAAGCGGAACCTTCACCGAGCGCACCGCGCATATCGTCGCCGCGCTGCCGCTCTATCGCTCTGCGCTCGTGGTGCAATTCCTGGCATCGGTGTTGACGGTGTTGCTTGCGTATTCACTGTACGTGGCGCTCAAGTCCGTGGACGAACACATTGCCCGGCTGGCCCTGTATTTCAGGCTGGGCGAGGCCTTTGGCGGGTTGACCTCGTTCGTCACCTTTGCCGCGCTAACGCTGCGAACGGAGCCGAAATTCGCGCAAGCCCTGGGCGCCGCACAGATAAAAGCGCTGGTAGATCTGGCCCATGCCGCCGACTTCGCGTCATTCAACATCGGCATCGTGTTCTTCAGCTTCGGCTCGACGCTGTTCTACCGATTGTTCCTGCGCACGGCCTATTTGCCACGCGCGCTCTCCGCGTTCGGCATGTTCGCGTCGGCGCTGACGTTCGTGGTGGCGATCGCCAGCCTGGTGATGCCTGCGTGGGGCAACGCCCTGCAAGTCGGCTGGATACCGATCTTCATCGCCGAAATCGCAACCGGCATCCTGTTGATGGTGCGCGGCGCCCGGTTGGCGCAGACCGTCGCGATCGCCGGCTAATCAGGCAACCCACGTCGCATCGCCGGGAGCCGGACAGTCAGCGGCTCATTCCCCGTGGATGCCGCCCCTGGTGAGCGCCAGCGGATCGAGCAGCTTCTGCAATTCGGTCTTCGACAGGCCGGTGGTTTCCAGCGCGACGTCGATGATGGGGCGATGCTGCTTGTACGCCTGCTTGGCGGTGGCCGCGCCCTTCTCGTAGCCGATCACCGGGTTGAGCGCGGTGACCAGGATCGGGTTCATCGCCAGCGCCTGGTTGACCCGCTCGCGGTTCACCCGGAAGCCGGCGATGGCCTTGTCGGCCAGCAGGCGCGACACGTTGGCCAGCAGGCCCAGCGACTGCAACAGGTTGTAGGCGACCAGCGGCAGCATCACGTTGAGCTGGAAGTTGCCGGACTGGCCGGCGATGGCGATGGTCGCGTCGTTGCCAATCACCTGCGCAGCCACCATCGCCGTGGCCTCGGGGATCACCGGGTTGACCTTGCCCGGCATGATCGAGGAGCCGGGCTGCAGCGCCGGCAATTCGATTTCGCCCAGGCCGGCCAGCGGCCCCGAGTTCATCCAGCGCAGGTCGTTGGCAATCTTCATCAGCGCCACGGCCAGCGCCTTCAGCGCGCCGGAGAGCTCCACCGCGTCGTCCTGCGCGGCCATGCCTTCGAAGGGGTTTTCCATCGCCTCGAACCGCACGCCGGTGAGCTTTTTCAGCTCCCTCGCCACCGCCATACCGAACTTCGGGTCGGCATTGATGCCGGTGCCCACCGCGGTGCCACCCTGCGGCAGCCGACGCATGCGCTTGAGCGCATCTTCGATGCGCGCGATGGCCGAACCGATCTGCGCGGCCCAGCCGGACAGCTCCTGGCCGAAGGTCACCGGCATCGCATCCATCAGGTGGGTGCGACCGGTCTTGGCCACGTGGCGCAACTGGCGCCCACGCTGGCCGATGGTCTTCTTCAGGTGCTTCAGCGCCGGCAGCAACTGCTCCTGCGCCACCAGGGTGGCGCTGACGTGGATCGCGGTGGGGATCACGTCGTTCGAGCTCTGCCCGTAGTTGACGTGGTCGTTCGGATGCACCTTGGCGCCGGCCCGTGCGGCGAGGTGGGCGATCACCTCGTTCGCGTTCATGTTGGTGCTGGTGCCCGAACCGGTCTGGAACACGTCGATGGGAAACTGTGCGTCGTGCTCGCCGCCGGCCACCGCCAGCGCAGCCTTGCGGATCGCCGCGGCCGGGCCCTTCTTCAGATGGCCGAGCGCAAGGTTCGCTTCGGCGGCAGCGGCCTTGATCAGGCCCAGCGCGCGGATGAATTCGCGCGGCAGCGCCAGGCCGGAGATCGGGAAATTGTCGATCGCGCGCTGGGTCTGCGCGCCGTACAGGGCATCGGCGGGTACCTTGAGCTCGCCCATGCTGTCGTGTTCGATGCGGTAGCCGTGCATGGCCAGTCCTCCGGGGGATGGGAACCCGCCGACTATAGGCCGCAAGGCATCGCGCCGCCGTCAATGTAAAATGCGCGTTTCCCTTCGCCGGAACGCCCCGATGTCCAACCCTGCCCTCACCGCCCTGTCGCCGCTGGACGGCCGCTACGCCAGCAAGGCGGAGCCGCTGCGCCCGATCTTCAGCGAGTTCGGCCTGATGCACCGCCGCGTGCACGTGGAGATCGAGTGGCTGCTGGCGCTGGCCGCCGAGCCGGGCATCGCCGAGTTGCCGCCGTTCACGGAAACCCAGGTGACGCAATTGCACACCATCGCCGACAGCTTCGGCATCGAGGACGGTGCGCGCATCAAGGCGATCGAAGCCACCACCAACCATGACGTCAAGGCGGTGGAGTACTTCATCAAGGAGCGCATCGGCAACGATGCCGCGCTGGCCCAGGCCAGGGAGTTCGTGCACTTCGCGTGCACCAGCGAGGACATCAACAACCTTTCCTATGCGCTGATGCTGCGCGACGCCCGCACCCAGGTGCTGCTGCCGGCCTTCGACGCCATCATCGCCAGGCTGCGCGAGCTGGCGCACGCCAACGCCGCGCTGCCGATGCTCTCGCGCACGCATGGCCAGACCGCTTCGCCCAGCACGCT
>JAJZET010000174.1 GCA_021805685.1 Pseudomonadota bacterium | reverse complement strand
GCGGCATGCCGCAGCGGACGACGCCATGAACGCCCAGCCTTCCTCCATCGACGACACCCTCGAACGCGTGCGCGTGCACATCGAGTGCGCCGACGAGGCACCTACGCTGGACGCGCTCGCACGCCTCGCGCAACTGAGCGCCGGCCACCTGCAACGCGCGTTCCGCCGCCGCTATGGCGTGAGCCCGGCCGAGTACCACCGCGCCCGCCGCTTCGGCCAGCTCAAGGCCGCGCTGCGCGAGGGCGCGGCGGTCAGCGAGGCGGTGTACGAGGCGGGCTTCGGTTCCGGCAGCCGCGTGTACGAACACAGCGACCGTCTGCTCGGCATGACACCGGCCAGCTACCGCGCCGGCGGTGCGGGTGCCAGCATCCGCTACACGACGACGACCACGCCGCTGGGCCAGTTGCTGGTCGCGGCTACCGCGCGCGGCATCTGCGCCGTGACCCTGGGCAAGGACGACGCCGAACTCGCGACGCGGCTCGCCGCCGAATTCCCGCAGGCCGTGCGCGAGCGCGTGGACGCGGGCCGCGAGGAGTGGCTGGACGCGGTGATCGCACGCGTCGCCAGCGAGCTCGGCTGGAGCAACGCCGACGCGCCTGCGCTGCCGCCGCTCGACGTGGCCGCCACCGCGTTCCAGTGGCGGGTGTGGAATGCGTTGACGAAAATCCCCGCCGGCGAGACGCGCAGCTATGGCGAACTGGCCGCCGCGATCGGCTCGCCGAAGGCCGCGCGCGCGGTGGGCAACGCCTGCGGCAACAACCGCCTTGCCCTGATCGTGCCCTGCCACCGCGTGGTGCGCGAGGACGGCACGCCCGGCGGCTGGCGCTGGGGCGTTCAGCGCAAGCGCGAATTGTTGGCGCACGAACGCCGGCGCGCCACGCCGCCCGAGGCGGCGCACAGGCCGGCGTGACCACCGACTGTCGGCCTTGACGGCGCCTCAAGCCTGCCTTGCGCAAGCCTCGCTATCGCGCGCGCCACGCCTCATCCATCATGCACGCTGGTGCCGTTTCGCGCGGCGCCGCGCGCCGCGCCCACCCCGCCGAGTCCCGCCATGAACGACGCCACCGCACTTCCCGCCGACGGCGCGATGCACGCCGCTGCCGAACGCTCCCGCCTGCTGGTGCCGCTGGGCCTGCTGGCCCTGTACGTGATCTGGGGCTCGACCTATCTCGGCATCCGCTTCGCGCTGGAAGGCTGGCCGCCGTTCCTGCTCGCCGGCGTGCGTTTCCTGATCGCCGGCGTGCTGCTGTTCGGCTATCTGCGCCTGCGCGGCATGGCGTCGCCGACCCTTCGGCAGTGGCGCAATGCGGCCTTCGTCGGCACGTTGCTGCTCGGCCTCGGCAACGGCCTGGTGTGCTTCGCCGAGGAGCGCGTGAGCTCGGGCATCGCCGCCGTGGCGGTGGCCAGCATGCCGTTGTTCGCCGCGCTGTTCGGCAGCCGGTACGGGCACCGGACGAACCGGCGCGAGATGCTGGGCCTGCTGATCGGCTTCGCAGGCGTGGTCGTGCTCAACCTCGGCAGCGACCTCTCCGGCTCGCGCATCGCCGCGCTGGCGCTGTTGCTGGCCGCCGCCGCATGGGCGTTCGGTTCGGTGTGGAGCAAACAGCAGGACATGCCGGCCGGCCCGATGAACACCGCCGCGCAGATGTTGTGCGGCAGCGCGGCGCTGCTGCTGATGGGCTTCGCCGGCGGCGAACGGCTGCCCGCGCATCCCGCGCTGCACGCCAACTTCGCGCTGGCCTACCTGGTGGTGGTCGGCTCGCTGATCGGCTTCAGCGCCTACCTGTACGTGCTCAAGCACGCGCGCCCCGTGCTCGCCACCAGCTATGCCTACGTCAATCCGCCGGTGGCGGTGCTGTTCGGCGTGCTGCTGGCGGGCGAACACGTTGGCCCGCCGGAAATCGCCGGCATGGCGATCATCCTGCTCGGCGTGGCGACGATCACGCTGGCTCGGCAGAAGCGCGCCTGATCGACCATCGTCCGCTTGTCGCGGTCGCGCACCGCGCGCCACCATGGCCGCGACGCCCACGCGGAGCCCGGCATGAACAGCACGAACGAAGGCCTGATGGCGCGACTGGCGCTGCGCAGCGCGGCATGGTCGGAACGCTGGTTTCCCGATGCCTGGGTGTTCGCGGCGCTGGGCGTGGCAATCGTGGCGACTGCCGTGCTGGCCTTCGGCGCGACGCCGGTGGCCACCGTCAACGCGTTCGGCGACGGCTTCTGGAGCCTGATCCCGTTCACCATGCAGATGGCCTTCGTGGTGATCGGCGGCTATGTGGTGGCCACCGCACCGGTCGTCGCGCGCTTCATCGACCTGCTGGCGCGGGTGCCGAAGAGCGGACGCGGCGCGATCTGCTACGTGGCGCTGGTGAGCATGCTCGCCTCGCTGCTGTCGTGGGGTTTCTCGCTGGTGTTCGGTGGCCTGCTGGTGCGCGCGCTGGCGCGACGCGACGGCTTGCGCATGGACTATCGCGCGGCAGGCGCGGCGGCGTATCTCGGCCTCGGCGCGGTGTGGGCAATGGGCCTGTCCTCGTCGGCGGCGCAGCTGCAGGCGAACCCGGCCAGCATGCCACCCGGTCTGCTCGCGATCACCGGCGTGCTGCCGTTCACCAGCACCATCTTCCTGTGGCAATCCTTCGCGCTCACCGCCTGCCTGATCGCCGCCTCGCTGCTGGTCTGCTGGTTCACCGCGCCGTCTGACCGCAATGCACGCACAGCGCACTATTTCGGCCTGAGCGAGGCGACCGCCGTGCCGCCACTGCCGCCGCGCCAGCGCCCCGGCGAATGGCTGGAATACAGCCCGCTGCTCTCCGTGCTGATCAGCCTGCTCGGCCTCGGCTGGCTGGTCCACGAGTTCGCCACCAAGTCGGTGGTGAACGCCATCGCCAACCTCAACACCTACAACTTCCTGTTCCTCACCGTGGGCCTGCTGCTGCACTGGCGTCCGCGCAGCTTCCTCGACGCGGTGGCGCGCTCGGTGCCGAGCACGGCCGGGGTGCTGATCCAGTTCCCGCTGTACGGCGGCATCGCCGCGCTGCTCACCCACGTACAGGGCACGGGCGGCGTCACGCTGGCGCACCGGCTGTCGCAGCTGTTCGTGCACGTGGCGAGCACCGACAGCTTCCCCGCGGTGATGGGCGCGTACTCCGCCATCCTCGGCTTCTTCGTGCCGTCCGGCGGCGGCAAGTGGCTGGTCGAGGCGCCCTACGTGATGCAGGCCGCGAACGACCTGCACGTGCATCTCGGCTGGGCGGTGCAGGTGTACAACGCCGCCGAAGCGCTGCCGAACCTGATCAACCCGTTCTGGATGCTGCCCTTGCTCGGCGTGCTGGGCCTGAAGGCGCGCGACGTGGTGGGCTACACCTTCATGCAACTGGTGGTGCACGTACCGCTGGTGCTGGGCCTGCTGTGGCTGCTGGGACTCACCCTGAAGTACGTGCCGCCGGTGATGCCGTAGGAGGGCACAGCGTGCACTCCTACGGATGACGCGGGCTCATAGCTCGCGCAGCGCCGTGGTCACCGGCAGGCGTGCGGCACGCACGGCGGGGAACAAGCCGCCGACGAAGCCGATGGCGAGTGCCCACTTCAGGCCGGTCCAGAGCAGTGCGGGCGTCACCGCCAGTTGGAAGCTGAGCTTGCCCACCGTGCCGGCGGCCAGCGTGGAAGCACCGTAGCCGTTGAAGACCAGCCAGGCCAACGCGCCGCCGATGACGCCGCCGAGCAAGGCCAGCAGCATCGTCTCCAGCATCACCGCCACCACCACCGGCAGGCCGCGGAAACCGATGGCGCGCAGCGTGGCGATCTCGCGGGCCCGCGTCGCCACCGCGGCGAACATGGTGTTGAGCGCGCCGAACATCGCGCCGATCGCCATGATCAGCCCCACCGTGATGCCCATGATGCGGATCACCTTGGCCATGCCTTCGGACTGCTTGGCGTAGTAGTCCAGCGTGGTGTCCGCGTCCACCTTCAGCTGCGGGTTCGCCGCCAGTGCGGCCTTGAACGCGCCGAACGCCTGCGGGCTGGTGAGCTTCGCCACCACCGAGGCACGGCTGCTGCCGCGGCGGTAGGTGTCGGCCACCACGTTGGCGTCGCCCCACACCTCCGAATCCATCGCGTCGCCGGAGGAGAACACGCCCACCACGGTCCACAACTGGCTGCCCAGGCGCACCTGGTGGCCGGGCACCAGGCCGGCGAACTGCTGCGCCGCACCCTTGCCCACGTCGAGTTCGCGCATGCCCGGGTTGAACTTGCGTCCCTCGACGATCTTCACCTGTGGCCGCACCGCCCAGGCCTCGTCGCCTACGCCGCGCAGCTGCACGCTGCCCTCGTCGTCGGCGCTGCCGCCCTTGATCGGCAGGTTGGCGGCGACCACCAGTTCCGGCGAAGCCAGCGGCCGGCCCTTGGCATCGCGCGCGATGCCCGGCGTCTGCACGATCTGCACGATGCTGTCGTGGTCGAGCACCGACATCACTTCCGAAGCGGAGGCGCCGCGCATCACGATGGCGGTATCGTCGTTGCCGGTCTTGCGCAGCGTCTGGCTGTAGCCCTCGCCCATCGCCAGCAGGGCAACCAGCACGCCGACCACGCCGGCGATGCCGACCACAATCACGGCGGACGAACCCAACCGCTGGCGCAACGTGCTGATGCCCACGCCGGTGACCGAGGCGGCCTGCCGGCCGCGGCGGGTAAGCACCATCCACAGCACCAGAAAAAGCACTGCGGCGAGCGCACCCCACCACGACAACTTGGTCCATAAAAACATCGACGTAAGTACTACCAACACGAGTCCGACGTTAGCGAGAAACCTGCGCAGGCGCGCGGAGCGCCGAGCGCGTATGCCAAGCACCGCACCCAATGCGATGGCAATTCCCGTAATGACGATGCCGATGACCTGATTCATGATCTCGCTCCTCAGCGCCCGGCCAGCGCGTCGACGATATTG
>JAJZET010000182.1 GCA_021805685.1 Pseudomonadota bacterium | reverse complement strand
GGCTTTCGGGCCGGCGTAAGACGACGCGGAAGCGCGATCCACGGATGGATCGCTCGCGCGCCGAGCACGTCAGCGATCGACCCGCGGAGCCGAGGCCGGACGCAGTCAGGATTCGGCGAGTCGGGAAAGTGCATGACAGCACTTTTCCGACATCAGGCAAGCGTCTCTGCATTTGGTTTGAAAAGGCCTCTCTGTAAGTTCTCGGGGAGGCTTTTTCGTAGGCCTGCTGGCTTCAACCGCGCTTGAGCATCAGCGCCAGCATGCGCTTGAAACGCACTCCATAAGGCGGGTTGAGTAGCCCCACGCCATTCCAGCGCGCCTGGCGGAACACGGGCTTCAGGTGCGAGAAGGTGCGGAAGCCCGCTTCACCGTGGTAACCCCCCATGCCGGAAGCGCCGACGCCGCCGAACGGCAGGCCGTGCTGGGCGATGTGGTAGAGCGTGTCGTTGACGGTGACGCCGCCGGCGTGGGTGTCTGCGAGCACGCGGTCGATCAGCGGCTGTTCGGTCTCGAACAGGTAGAGCGCAAGCGGATGCGGGCGCGCGCGGACGAAGGCGATCGCCTCGTCCAACGTGTCGTAGGGCACCAGCGGCAGCAAGGGGCCGAAGATTTCCTCCTGCATCACCGCCATGTCGTCGCGCACGTCGGCCAGCATGACGGGTGGCAGCAGGCGGCGCCCGGCCTCGGGCGCGGCGTCGGTCAACGGCTCGACGACGGCGCCGCCGGCCTTCGCCTCGTCGCGCAGCGCGGAAAGCCGCGCGTAGTGGCGCTCGGTGGCGATGCTGGCGTATTGCGCATTGCGCGCCAGATCAGGGTACAGGCGCGCCGCCGCGGCTCGCGCGGCGGCGGTGAATTCCGCCACGCGCGCGCGCGGCAGCAGCACGTAGTCGGGGGCGATGCAGGTCTGTCCGGCGTTGATCAGCTTGCCGAACACGATGCGCTCGGCCGCGTGCTCGAGTCGCGCCCCGGGGCCGACCAGCGCGGGCGACTTGCCGCCCAGCTCCAGCGTTACCGGGGTCAGGTTGGCCGAGGCGGCGCGCATCACGTGATGGCCCACCGCGGTGGAGCCGGTGAACAGCAGGTGGTCGAACGGCAGCGCGGCGAAAGCCTGGCCCACGGCGGCATCGCCGATCACCACCCGCACTTCGTCGTTGCGGAAGTATTTGGCCACGAGTTCGGCGAATAGGGCCGAGAAACGCGGCGTGTATTCGCTCATTTTCAGCATCGCGCGGTTGCCGGCCGCCAGCGCGTCGACCAGCGGCCCCACGGCGAGGTAGAGCGGGTAGTTCCACGGCACGATGATGCCCACCACGCCCCGCGGCTGCGGGCGCAGTTCGGTGCGCGCGGGCAGGAACAGGAGGTCGGCGAAGCGCCGCTTCGGCTGCATCCAGCGCTTGCCATGGCGCAATGCGTGGCGCACCGCCGAGAGGCTGGGGAAGACTTCCAGCAGCTCGGTTTCCTCCACCGGGCGGTTGCCGAAATCGGCGTGGATCGCCGCGGCGATCTCCGCGCGGTGCGCCAGCAGCAGGCGTTCCAGCGCGCGAAGGCGTTCGGCACGTCGCGGCCAGGCCGGTAACGGGTCACGCGCCTGCGCCTCGCGCAGGCGGCTCAGGCTGTGGTCGAGATCTGTCATGGAGGGAATCTTACGTGAAGTTCGACGCTCCACATGCGGCGGCGTGATGCCGACACGGGGCGGCGGCCCGGCGCCGATGCTCCGACCCAGCCGGGTGCCTGCCTGTGCTGCGGATTCCCGGTGCGTCGACGCGACCGCCCGCTCGCGCATTGCGCAAGCGGGCGGTCGCGGGTCACGTCGCCGACGTCCGCAGTACGTTGCCGTCGATGGCGGTCAGCGCAGGCCGCCGCTGGCGTAGAGCTTTTCGCCGGTGAGCCAACCGGCGTCGTCGGAGGCGAGGAAAACCGCGATCGAGGCAATGTCCTGCGGCTGGCCGATACGGCCCAGCGGCGTCTCCGACGCGGCGTGGGTGTGGAAGTCGGAGCCGATGAAGCCGGCGCTGTGCGTGCCTTCCGTTTCGACCAGGCCCGGATTCAGCGCGTTGACGCGGATGCCGCGCGGGCCCAGTTCACGTGCCAGCGCGCCGGTGATGCCTTCCACCGCCGACTTGGTGGCCGTGTACACCGCCGAAGCCGGCGGGGTGATGCGGCTGACCAGCGAGCCGATGTTGATGATGCTGCCGCCCTGGCCCAGATGTTTCGCTGCCGCCTGGGTGGTCAGCAGCAGGCCCAGCACGTTGACGTCGAACTGCTTGCGGTAGTGCTCCTCGGTGATCGCCTCGATCGGCGCGAATTCGTAGACACCCGAGTTGTTGACCAGGATGTCGAGGCGGCCGAAGTGCCCGACCGTCTTCGCGACGATGGCCTGCGCATCGGCCGCGTCGGCGACGTTGCCTTGCACGGCGAACGCCTTGCCGCCGGCTGCAGTGATTTCGGCCACCACGGCGTCGGCGCCGGCCTTGCTGGAGGCGTAGTTCACGGCGACGGCGGCGCCTTCGGTGGCGAGCGCCTTGGCGATGGCTGCACCGATGCCCTTGGATGCGCCCGTGACGAGGGCGGTCTTGCCTTGGAGCTTGCTCATGGGAGGTTTCCTGCGGGGTGTGGGTGGGGAAGCTTGTCCGTTGATGCCGTAGTTCACGATATACGAACTATGGAACAATGGTCAAGGGGCGGCTAGAATGACGCCATGCGACCGCTGTTCCACCCCGCTATCGACGACGTCACCGTGGAGGGCATCCTCCACGCGTTGTCCGATCCCGTGCGCGCGTCGATCTACGCCAGGCTGGCAGGGTTGGACTGCGCCGCGACCTGCACGGCCCTGCAGCAGGCGGGCGACCGCACCATCCCCAAGTCCTCGCTGTCGCAGCATTTCCGCGTGCTGCGCGAGGCCGGCCTGGTCCGCAGCGAGCGCGCCGGCGTGGAAATGCACAACACCACGCGCTGCGCGGAGATCGAGCAGCGCTTCCCCGGCCTGATTCCCGCCATCCTCAATGCGCATCGCATGCAGATCGCGGGCGCGCCACCGCCGCGCCCGCCCGCCCGGCGGACGGCGGCGGCTTCCGTCAGGAAGAAGGCGAAGGCGCGCTGAGATAGCCCCGTGCCGGCATGGCCCGTACTTGGATGCGCAGTCGTGCCTCAGGCTTCGCGGCGGAATTCGTTGAAGAATGCGTGGTCGATCTCAAAGATCGTCTTGGGCTTCACGCCGATGAGCTTGTCCTGGAACAGTTCCACCAGCTGCTCGCCGTCGATGAGCTCGATTGGCACCACGCCGTCGCGCGTGGCTTCGGATTCAGCGTCTTGCGTGAAGCGCCCAGTGGTGATGAACACCCCCTTCTCGGCGCGGCCCAGCAGCGCATTGCGGAATTCGCCTACGGCGCTTCGTGTGACGACATCCTTGTAGCGTTTGGCCTGGAACGCGACACGCAGGCTCACGAAGGGGCTGAGACGTAGCAGGCCATAGCCGTCGATGCCGCCGTCGCGCGAGCGCTGGGTGACTTCCACATCCTCGAATCCGTGCTCGCGCAGCAGGCGGCCGCAGATCAGCTCGAAGCCGTGCGGCGGTAGGGACTTGAGGATGTCGAGCAGGTCGAGATCGCGGGCTTCTCCGGGTGGCTGGGTCTCGGCCAGTTCGGGTTCGGAGTGCGGTGCTGCTTCTGCGTGCTGCCTGCGCTCGGCCTGATTGGTCTTCACTCGGTTGAGAAAGAGACCGTGCGACGCATCTTCGTCGAGATGGGTTTTCCAACCCAATGGAGTCAGCGTCCAGATGCCGCGGCGGCTGTCATCCAGCAAGCCTTCCCACACCAGGTACTGGCGTGCCCATTCCACTTGGTTATGGAAACGATTGGCGCCGGATTTGATAGTGGCTTCGGTAATTTCGCGAGACAGTTGCAGTTCGTGTGCGATCCACCGTGATACTTCCTGCGGCTTGGCCGAACCACCGAGTGCGCGCAAGCAGTCGAGCAATGGCCCCATCCAGCGGGTGACTTCGGCTTGCCCTCTCCGCTGTTGTCTTGCCATGCAGGCGCTCCTCAGCAATGGCGCGAAGCTACTCGCCGCGTCGGCATCACGCCAATGCCGGAAAGCATTTCCCCTTCGCCTCAGCCCACTCGCCCAACGGATTGGGAGAGTGGGCGCGGCGATGACTCACTCGCCGATCGTCAGCAGCGAGGCGTTGCCGCCGGCGGCGGTGGTGTTGATGGTGAGCGTGCGTTCGCCGGCGAAGCGCAACAGGTAGTGCGGGCCGCCGGCCTTGGGGCCGGTGCCGGAGAGGCTTTCGCCGCCGAACGGCTGCACGCCGACCACTGCGCCGATCTGGTTGCGGTTGACGTAGCAGTTGCCGACGCGGGCGTGGCTGCGGATGTATTCCACAGTGTCGTCGATGCGGCTGTGCACGCCGAGGGTGAGGCCGTAGCCGGTAGCGTTGATCTGCTCGACCACTTGCTTCAGCTCGCTGCCCTTCCAGCGCAGCACGTGCAGCACCGGGCCGAACACTTCGCGGGTGAGCATGGACAGCGCCGGGATCTCGTAGGCGCGCGGCGCGAAGAAAGTGCCGTGTGCGGTCGTGGCCGGATCGAGCGCCACTTCGGCAATCTTCTTCGCCTCCTTGTCCATGCGCGCGGCATGGTCGACCAGGATCTTCTTCGCGTCCTCGTCGATCACCGGGCCGACGTCGGTCGAGAGCTGGCCGGGGTCGCCCACCTTCAGCTCGGCCATCGCGCCGGCGAGCATGCCGATCACCTTGTCGGCGATGTCCTCCT
This sequence comes from Pseudomonadota bacterium, assembly GCA_021805685.1. Lineage (GTDB taxonomy): Bacteria > Pseudomonadota > Gammaproteobacteria > Xanthomonadales > Rhodanobacteraceae > Rhodanobacter_A. Next base: position 185 of record JAJZET010000182.1, on the reverse strand, counting down.
GCACGAACAGTACGCGCGCGGCGGAGCAGCGCTGGCCGGCGGACTGGAAGGCGGAGGCGATCACGTCCTTGACGATCTGCTCGGGCAGGGCGGAGGAGTCGGCGATCATTGCGTTCTGGCCGCCGGTCTCGGCCACCAGCGCGGCGATCGGCGCGTTGCGCGCGGCCAGCGCGCGGTTGATCGCC
>JAJZET010000221.1 GCA_021805685.1 Pseudomonadota bacterium | reverse complement strand
GGTTGGAGAGGGCCTTCCAGTCGCTGGCGCGGGACAGCTCCTCCAGTTCCTTGCGGGTTTCCTCCACGTCGTCACCCAGCGTCTTGTCGCCGAGGTCGGCCCATTGCTGGCGGGCTTCCTGCAGCAACAGGCCCATGTTCAACCACAACTGGACGTTGGCCTTGTACAGCTCCATCGGAAGGTTGGTATCGATGCTCATGATCGTCTCCTTAGCTTCGCTTGCGGTGTTGGGCGTGAGGCCGGCATCCATCGGGTGGTCATCGCGGGCGATACCGGCTGTCGCCCGCTAAGTTGGTCGCGTTCCGTGACAATCCGTGCGGGCGCTTGAGTGGTGGGAGGGGCAGGGCGGCGTGTTTGTTCCCTCGCGTTCAGCCAGCGCCGCCGTTCGCCCTGTCCCGGCTCAGGTCTCCTTCACGTAGTGGCCGGGCGCCGCGGCAAGTGGGCGATAGCCGGCCTGGGCATTGCCCATCGGCGGCGGCTCGCCCGGCTCGCCCGAGCGCTCGCCCAGCCACTGCAGCCAGGCCGGCCACCATGAGCCGTCGCGGGTCGGCGCCTGCTGCAGCCAGTCGTCCGGACCGATATACGCCGCGCCTTCCCGGCGGTGCAGCAGCTGGTAGCTGCGGTGCGGGTGCCCCGGTTCGCTGACGATGCCGGCGTTGTGCCCGCCGCTGGTCAGCACGAAGGTGAGGTCGGCCACGGTGAGGTAGTGCAGCTTGTAGACCGAGCGCCAGGGCGCCACGTGGTCGGTCTGCGTGCCGACCACGAACACCGGCAGGGTGATGTCGCTCAGTGCGACCGGCCGGCCATCCACCGGGAAGCGGCCCTCGGCCAGGTCGTTGTGCAGGAACAGCCGGCGCAGGTACTCCGAATGCATGCGTGCCGGCATGCGGGTGGCGTCGGCGTTCCAGGCCATCAGGTCGTTCATCGGCGGACGCGTGCCCATCAGGTACTCGCCGACCATGCGCGACCACAACAGGTCGTAGGAGCGCAGCATCTGGAACGCCCCGGCCATCTGCTGGGCGGTGAGGTAGCCGGCCTGGGACATCTGCGCTTCGAGCAGGGAGACCTCGCTTTCGTCGATGAACAGGCCCAGCTCGCCCGGCTCGGTGAAGTCGGTCTGCGCCGCGAACAGGGTCATCGAGCCGAGCCGGTCGTCGCCGTCGCGGGCCATGGCCGCCGCAGCCATCGAAAGCAGGGTGCCGCCCAGGCAGTAGCCGACGCCGTGCACCTTCTGCGTCGGCACGATCGCCGCCACTGCATCCAGCGCATCCATCACACCGAGCCTGAGGTAGTCATCCATCCCCAGCTCGCGCTCGTCGGTGCCCGGGTTCTTCCAAGACAGGCAGAACACGGTATGGCCCTGGTCCACCAGGTAGCGGATCAGCGAGTTGTGCGGCGACAGGTCCAGGATGTAGTACTTCATGATCCACGCCGGCACGATCAGGATCGGCTCCGGCCGCACCTTCTGCGTGGCTGGCGTGTACTGGATCAGTTCCGCCAGCCGGTTCTTCATCACCACCTTGCCCGGCGTGATGGCGACGTTTCGGCCGACGGCGTAGTCCCCGGTACCGGCTGGCGGTGCGCCGATCGCCAGCCGGTCGAGGTCGTCCAGCGCGTTGAGCCAGCCGCGCCAGAGGTTGGTGCCGGCCTGCTCGATGGTTTCCTTCAGCACCACCGGGTTGGTGGCCAGCTGGTTGCCGGGCGACCACATGTCCAGCCACTGGCGGGCGACGAATCCGGCGACCTCGGCGTGGTGTTTCTCCACGCCCTCGATGCCGTGGGTGGCTTCCTCCCACCAGCGTTCCGCCATCAGGAATGCCTGCTGCAGCACGTTGAACGGCCAGCGGCCCCATTCCGGCTCGCGGAAGCGGCGGTCGCCGGGACGCGGCGTCACGCAGCCGCCGTTGGCCGCGGCACCGGGCAGGGCGCAGCGGGTGGCGTAATCCGCCAGCGCCTGCCATTGCCGCAGTCCCAGGTGCATCAGCGCCAGCCGCTTGCCGGGCGAGGCCGCCAGGTGGGTGGCCCAGTCGTTCCAGGCCAGCTCCAGCGAGGCGGGGGAGATCGAAGCGGTCCAACGTGCCAGCGCGGCGCGGAACAGTCGATCGGTCCGCTCGGCGGCGGCGGATCGCGGCGTACTGGGGGCGATTTCCTTCATCGGGGATCCCGGGGGTTCGGGGTTGGATCCGCTGGCGGCATGCCTGCTTCGCAGGCCGGTACGGCGATCAGGATGCGCCGCGGCATCGTGGCGGGTCTTGATCGACGTCAATCAGTGACCTGAATGTTTCTGCGGTGCAACATCGGGCCTGCGGTGGCAGCGGCTGAAGTAAAATGGGGCTTTGACCCGCCAGGAACTGCTCATGTGGTTTGCCGTCCACGCCAAGGATCATCCCGATTCCCTCGCCAAGCGCCTGGCCGCGCGCCCTGAGCACCTGGCGCGCCTGCAGGCGCTGCAGGCCGAGGGACGCCTGCTGCTGGCCGGCCCATTCCCGGCAATCGCCTCGGACGATCCGGGCCCGGCCGGATTTATCGGCAGCCTGATCATCGCCGAGTTCGCCAGCCAGGCCGATGCCGAGGCCTGGGCCGCGGCCGACCCCTACGTGGCGGCCGGCGTCTATGCCCAGGTCGAGGTCAAGCCGTTTCGCAAGACCCTGCCGTGAGCGCGGCGATGCTCGAACAGATCCGCGCCAGGCTTGCCGCGGCGCTGGCGCCGACCGAGCTGGAGGTGCTGGACGAGGGCCACCGGCACGCCGGCCACGCCAACGCGGGGAAGGGGCATTTCCACGTCCGCATCGTCAGCGCCGCATTCACCGGCGTGCTGCCGGTCAAGCGTCACCGCATGGTGTACGCCGCACTGAATGGGCTGATGGACCACGGGATCCACGCCCTGTCGATCGATGCAAGTGCGATAAGAGATTAAAATCAGCATCTTGCGGAAAGTTTTTAAAGCAAATCCTGCTGTCGCAATGCATTGCGGCAGCGCCTGCCGTTTGGCACAGTGCCCCGTCGCCCCGCGTCCGCGTGGGCGCTCCCAAGGAATATTGACCCGCCGATGCGCCTGACCACCATCAAACTCGCCGGATTCAAGTCGTTCGTCGATCCGACCACGCTGCACCTGCCCGCCAACATGACCGGCGTGGTGGGGCCCAACGGCTGCGGCAAGTCCAACATCATCGACGCGATCCGCTGGGTGATGGGCGAGAGCGCGGCCAGCCGCCTGCGCGGCGACTCGCTGACCGACGTGATCTTCTCCGGCTCCACCTCGCGCAAGCCGGTCGGCCAGGCCACGGTCGAGCTGATCTTCGACAACGCCGACGGCACGGTGCAGGGTGAGTACGGCCAGTACGCCGAGATCTCGGTGAAGCGCCAGGTGACGCGCGACGGGCAATCCTTCTACTTCCTCAATGGCGCGCGCTGCCGCCGCCGCGACATCACCGACCTGTTCCTGGGCACCGGCCTCGGCCCGCGCAGCTACTCGATCATCGAGCAAGGCATGATCTCGCAGATCATCGAGGCGCACCCCGAGGAACTGCGCACGCACCTGGAGGAAGCCGCCGGCATCTCCAAGTACAAGGAGCGCCGCAAGGAAACCGAGAGCCGCATCAAGTCCACCCGCGAGAACCTCGACCGCGTGAAGGACGTGCGCGACGAAGTGGACAAGCAGCTTGAGCACCTGAACCGCCAGGCTCGCGCCGCCGAGCGCTGGAAGGCCTACAAGGAAGAGGAAACCCGCAAGCAGGCCGAACTGCGCGCACTGGAATACCGCGCGCTGAAGGGCCAGCACGATGGCGAGGGCGCGGGCCTGTCCGCCGCCGAGATCGAGATCGAGAAACAGCTGGCCGGCCAGCGCGAGATCGAGGCGCAGATCGAAGCCATGCGCGAGCGGCACACCGAGGCAGGCGAGCACCTGGGCGCAGTGCAGGCCGAGGTCTACAAGGTCGGTGCCGAGATCGCCCGCGTCGAGCAGCAGGTGCGCCACAACCGGGAAACCGCCGAACGCCTGCAGCGCGCGCAGGGCGAGGCCGAGCGCGAGCACAACGAGCTGGCCGAGCACATCGCCGGCGACCGCGCGCAGGTGGAAACGCTGCGCATGGCGCTGGCCGAGGGCGAGCCGAAGCTCGAAGCCCTGCAGCAGCTGCAGGACGACACCGCCGAGGCGCAACGCAGCGCCGAGACGAAACTCGCCGACTGGCAGCAGCGCTGGGACACGCACACCCGCACCGCCGGCGAGTCCAACCGCGCCGCCGAGGTGGAGCGCACCAAGCTCAACTACCTCGACCGCCAGGCGATCGACCTCGCCAGGCGCCGCGAAGCGCTGGAAGCCGAACAGAAAGCCACCGACCTCGCCGCACTGGACGCCGCCGCCGAGCAGATGCACCTGGAGCACGACACCCAGCGCGAGAAGGTGGAAGCGCTGGGCAGCCTGCTCGACCAGCACAAGGCCAGCCACGAGAAGGTGCTGGAGGAGGAACGCCAGCTGCAGTCCGCGCTCAACGAAGCGCGCTCCCAACTGCAGACCGCGCGCGGCCGGCATTCCTCGCTGGAAGCGCTGCAGCACGCCGCGCTGGGCCAGGAGGAAAACGCCGCCAGCCAGTGGCTGGCGCGCCTGGGACTCGACAAATCGCCGCGCCTCGGCGAGGCGCTGCAGGTGGACGCCGGCTGGGAAACCGCGGTGGAAACCGTGCTCTCCGGCTTCATCGACAGCGTGCTGGTCGACGGCGCGCACGCACTGGCCGCCGAATTCGCCGCGCTGGAGAACGCCGACGTCGCCTTGCTCGACGCCACCGAGGGCGGCGCCAGTACCGCCGGCACGCTGGCTGCGCATGTGCGCGGGCCGGCCGCGGCCATCGCCATTCTCGGCCAGGTGTTCGTCGCCGAGTCGCTGGACGCCGCACGCCAGCGCGTGAGCGGCCTGTCCGCGGCGCAATCCGTGATCACCCGTGACGGCGAATGGCTGGGCCCGGGCTGGGC
>JAJZET010000095.1 GCA_021805685.1 Pseudomonadota bacterium | reverse complement strand
CTTTCCAGCGGCGACAGCAGCTGGATCAGCAACGGGATGTCCACCATCGCGATCGCCCCGTGCAGCGTGTGCACGGCGCGCAGCAGGTCTTCACCGACCGGCAGGTCGCCGCTGCTGCGCTGGATCGCGGTACGTATGGTCTGCAGGTACTGCGCGACTTCACTGCGCAGGATTTCCAGCAGCACCGGATCGACCGACGGCAGCGGCGAGATGGCGATCGATACCGGCGGCTCGACAGGTGCCGGCGCCGGGGCAGCGACGCTGGCGGCATCGGTGACGGCGGCGACGGGGATCGCTTCGGCGGCGGCATCGAAACGCGGCACGCGGCGGCGTACGACGCGACGCACGGTTTCCGTCGTTGCCGGTGCGCGGTCCTCGATGCGCGCGGCGGCATCGCCCGCCGCAAGCTTGCTCGCGGTCTCCTGGATCGCTGCGATCGGTGCCGTCGGCACACCCTCGCCCTTCAGCGAGGCCAGCAACTGAGGCAGAGCGCCGATGGCGTGGCGCACCAGCGCCTGCACCCCCGCGTGCGGCTCGATGGTGCGGTCGAGCACGCGATTGAGCATGTCCTCCACCCGCCAGGCGAACTCGCCCAGCGCGGCGATGCCGACCAGCCGTCCGGAGCCCTTGAGCGTGTGGAAGGAGCGGCGGAGCGGCGTCAGCGCGGCGAGCTGCGCGGGGTCGGCCAGCCAGGCGCCCTCGGCCTGGCGCAGGTTGTCGATCTCTTCCTGCATTTCCTCCAGGAAGATGTCGCGAATGTCGTCGTCGATGCCCTCGGCCTGCTGGTCGAAGCGGAAGCCCTCGGCCAACGCGTCGTGCGCCGGCACCTGCTCCTCGATTTCTTCCTCGATCTCGATCCAGTCGGCGGCGTCGCCGGCTGCCGGCGGCGGCGCGGTGGGCTCGGTCTGCGCCAGCCGCAGGCCTTCGACATCGTGCGTCGGCACCGGCTGCGGCGCCTCCGGTGCCACGAACAGGTGGCTGGCGTCGTCGCCGGCAAAAACGCTGACCGGCTCGGACAGGCTTTCGTGGCTGTGCTCCGGCGCGTCGAGCACCGCCGCCGGCAGCGGACGCTCCTCCGGCAACGGCCAGTAGCCCAGCTGGCCGAGGCTGTGCTCGGCCACGTCGATGATGTGCGCCAAGCCGCCACGGTGCTCGCGCGCGGCTTCCAGGTAGTACTCCAGCGCAGCCAGCGCGTCGGCCAGGTGGTCCATCTGCGTGCTGCTGGGCACGCGACGGTCCGCCAGCAGTTCGTTGTGGATGAAGCGACCGATGCCCTCGGCCAGTTCGGCCGGGCGTTCGGCGGAGAGCATGCGCGCCGCGCCGGCCACCTCGGCCATCTGCGCGGGAGCCTCCGCCAGTCCGGCGTGTTCCCAGCCGGACTCGACGAACGCGACGATGGCCTCCTTGACCTTGGCGGTGCTGCGGATCGCTTCCTGCATGACCGTAGTGAGGATGCCCTGCACTTCGCTGCGCGGGAGGCTCGGCTTTTCGGCTTCGTGCGCCTCTTCGCCGGCGCCCAGGCTTTCGATGTGGTCGTCCAGGGACGCTTCCACGTAGAGCAGCGCACCGGCCACGTCGAGCAGGGTCTCCTCGTCGACGGGGCGCATCCTGTTGGCGACCTCGTCCAGCACGCGGCGCTGTTCGTCCACCACCCGGCGCGGCACGGCCAGCGCCAGCATGCCGAGCGTGTCGGCGACACGGCCCAGCAATTCGCATTGGGGCGCCAGCGACGCCGGGTCGGCGTTGGGCTGGCGCTGGAACAGGTCGAGCGCTTCCTTGACGCGCAGCAGGTCTTCCTTGAGCGCCTTGGCCACGGAATCGAGCAGGGCGCGGTTGTGCCCGGCCATCGAGCCGCGCGCATGCTCCAGCTCCTCGGCGTCGGGCAGCAGGCTGTCCAGCGCGTAGGTACGGCGCAGCAGCTCCATGTGCGGGCTGTGCTGGCGCGACTGTGCCACGATGTACAGCAGGCGGTTGCACAAGTCGTCGGCGTCGCCGCCGCGCAGGCTGTCCTCGCCCTGTTCGATCAGTTGGCGGACGTGACGATCCACCTTGCCGAGCAGTTGGCGCAGCTCGGTGGCGTGCGGGCCGAGCATGCCTTGCTCCAAGCCCTCCACCACGCCGGCGGCGATCCACCAAAGGCGCCGGCCGTGCACGTGGAAGCAGCGCGCGGCGATGGCCAGCAGCGTCTTGCGCATGCCGGCCAGCGGCTGCGCCTGGTTCTGGCCGCGGAACCACGCCAGCATGTGCTGCTGGAACTGCAGGCGCAACGCGGCCAGCTCGCCGCGCCGCTCCAGTGCCTGCGCCTCGCTCATCGCGGCGGGCGCCTGGGTGGGCAGGAACGCATCGAGGTTGGGACGGAACAGCGCCGCTTCGGTCAGCGCCTCCTGGCCACGGCTGGCACGCAGGTCGTTCAGCAGCGGCAGCAGCACCACCGGCACGTCGCGGTGGCCGCCGGCGACGCGCTCGAGGTAATCGGGAAGCTGCATCAGGCCGCGCATCATCGCGGCGTAGGCATCCTCGCGCTGCACGACCTTGTTCTGCAGCAGCGCGATGGCGAGCGATTCCATCTCCGTCGCCACCATGGCCGGGCCGGGCAGCTCGACCATGCGCAACGTACCCTGCACTTGGTGCAGGCAGTCGGCGCATACGCGCATGGCGCCCGCATCGGTCGGGTTGCCGACGTAGGACTCCAGCGACTCGCGGGCGTCAGACAGCGTCTGCTCCAGCTCGGGCCGTACCCACTGCAGGGTGGTGAAATCAATGTTGTCTTGAAGTCTCATGCACTTCCCTCAGCGGTTGCGCGGCGCATCGCCACGCCACCATCGAGACTGCCCCCAGTCAGTAAATGTCGCCGTCAGCCCGGCAGCTTGAAGTGGGCCACCGAACGACGCAGGTCGCTGGCCAGCTGCGCCAGCGTACCGATCGAATCCGCAGTGCGGCTGGCGCCCTGCGAGGTCTGCGAGGTGATCTCACGGATTGCGTTCATGGATTGCGAGATGTCCGTCGCCGCCGCCGACTGCTGGCGCGCTGCGCTGGAGATGTTCTGAATCAGCGCCGACAGGTCGTGCGACACGCGCTCGATGTCGCCCAGCGCACTGCCGGCGTCTTCCGCCTTGCGTGCACCCGCCACCACTTCGGCGGTGGTCTGTTCCATCGAGTTCACCGCCTCGTTGGTATCGGACTGAATCGCCTGCACCAGCGTCTCGATGCGCTTGGTGGCACTCGCCGAGCGTTCGGCGAGTCGCTGCACTTCGTCCGCCACCACCGCGAAACCGCGGCCTGCCTCGCCGGCCGAGGCCGCCTGGATCGCCGCGTTCAAGGCCAGGATGTTGGTCTGCTCGGCGATGTCGTTGATCAGTTCCACGATGGAGCCGATCTCCTGCGAGGATTCGCCCAGTCGCTTGATGCGCTTGGAGGTTTCCTGGATCTGGTCGCGGATGGAGTCCATGCCCGAGATCGTCTCGCGCACCACTTCGGCGCCGTGCGAGGCGATCTGCACCGAACGTTCGGCCACGTCGGCCGACTCGGCGGAGTTCTTCGACACGTGGTCCATCGAGCTGGCGATCTGGTTGATCGCGCTGGTCGCGGTGCTGATCTGCTGCGCCTGCTGCTCGGCGGCGTCGGCCAGGTGGCGCGCGGTGGTCTGGGTTTCCTGCGCCGACGACGACACCTGCTCGGAGGTCTCGTTGATCGTGGTCACCAGGGTACGCAGCTCGTCGATGGCGTAGTTCACCGAGTCGGCGATCGCGCCGGTGATCTCCTCGGTCACCGTGGTCTTCACCGTCAGGTCGCCTTCGGCCAGCGCGCCCATCTCGTCCAGCAGGCGCATGATCGCCTCCTGGTTACGCTGGTTGAGCGAGGTACTCTCCGCGAAGCGCCGGCGCTGGTCGCGCACCAGGCTGACCACCAGCAGCAGGGCGAAGGCTACTGCGCCGATGGCGGACAGCAGGCCCCACCACACGTTCGGGAAGAAGCGACGCAGCGGCAGCTTGCCGATCTGGTCGGCGAGGTCGTTCGCGCGGAGCAGCACCGACTGCGAGTCCAGCGAGGCCTTGGTGCCGGCCTGCTTCACCGCAACCAGGTTGCCCGAGGCGGAGACCAGCTTGGCCAGCGGATCAGCCAGCTTGTCCCAGTTCGCCTGCATGTCGCCCAGGATCTTGCGCGCGTTGGCATCGGCGATCGGTTTCACGCCGCTGCTGGGGTCGCTCTTGACCAGCGCCTGCAGCACGATGCCGTACTGCTGGGCGTCGCGCTGCAGACCGTCGGCCGCGGCCTGGGCGTTGTCGCCGCCCTGCAGCACTTCCTGCACGCGACGGATGATGCGGTCGGCCGACAGCATCTGGCGCGAGGTGCCGAGCATCTGGTCGGCGCTGCCGTTGCGCTGCTGCAGGATGGTGACCACCTGCTCCATGCTGGAGTTGAGCAAGGGCATCTGCTGCGACACGGTGGCTGCGCGCTGGCCGGAGTCAAGCACCACCGCCTTGTTCGAGAGGATCTTGCCGATGTCACCGTCGAGCTGCTTCCAGGCGCTGTCCAGCGCGCTGGACGCGCGGCCGACCGGCGAGGTGTTGTTGTCGGCGTAGGCGTGCATGCCGGTGGACGGGTCGCCCTTGTCCAGCTTGCGCACCGCCGAATCGATGGCGTTGCGCGTGCTCTCGAGCTCCCGGTACGACTCGGCGTTGCCGTCGGACGATTCCAGCGCGAACTTCGCGGTCTGCTGCGAGAGCACCTGGATCTGCGTGGTCAACGCGACGGCCTGGCGGTCTTCGCCGTTCTTTACATTGAGCTGCCAGAAATCCAGGGCCGCAAAGCCGATCGCGACCAGCAACAGGACAATGAGTGTGGTGTTGCCACGCTCCTTGCCGACACCCCCAGTAGTGCTCATGTTCACCTCGTCCGTCTACTTCGCCGGGCTGGCCGCGTCGTCGGACGGGCAAACCCTGAATCTGTCGTCTTGAAGTTGCCGGCCCCGGGTGGCGCCGGATCTGCTGCCCGCAATCGCCGCGGATCAGGCCGCGGCCTGGCGGAAATCGGGAGCACGCACCAGCTTGCCCATGCTCAGTATCGCCATCTGCTGTCCGCCCTCGCCTACCCGCTGCTCGGCGAAGCGCGACAGCCGCGGATCGTCCTCCTGCTCCGCCGTGCGCCGTTGCTCCGCATCCACGGTGCGCTGGCCAAACACCTCGTCCACCAGCAGTGCCACGCTGCCGCCGCCCTGACGCACCACCAGCAGGCGGGCGCGATCGGTCAGCTGCGTGCGTTCGCCGAACAGGAACCGGCCGAAATCCACCACCGGCATCAGGTTGCCGCGCACGTTGGCCACGCCCAGCAGCCACGGCTGGGTGCGCGGCACTGCGGTGAGCGGCGGCGGCGCCAGCAGCTCGTTGATCTCGCCGATCTCGCTGACCAGGGTACGCGGCCCCACGCGATAGCCGATGCCGCGCCACAGGCCCGGCGCATCCATCCGCTCGCGGGTGTCCGAGGCATGCGCCAGCGACAGCCGCTCGTAGTGGGCCAGGATCTCGAACGGGGTAAGTGCGGTGGTTGCGTTCATGCCGCGCTCGACAGCAGTTGATTGATGCAGGCGAGCAGCTCGCCCTCGTTCACCGGCTTGGTGATGAAGGCCCGCGCACCCTGGCGCAGGCCCCACACGCGATCGGTTTCCATCGCCTTGGTGGTGATCATCACGATGGGCACGCCGGCGGTGAGCGGGTCGCGGGTGAGCGTGCGCGTGGCCTGGAAGCCGTTCATGCCCGGCATGATGACATCCATGATGACCAGCGCCGGCGGCGTGCTGCGCACGCGCTCGATGCCTTCCTCGGCATTGCCGACGGAGGCGACCTGATGGCCCGCGCGCTCGAGCAGCGTGGTCAGCACGCGCACGTCGATGGGCGAGTCGTCGATGATAAGGATCTCTGCCACAGTTTCCCCCTGAGAATCTGCGGTCAGCGGCCGGCCGCCGCGCCGACGTGGTGCTGGATGGCGCCCAGCAGCTCGTCGCGGGTGAACGGCTTGGTGAGGTACTGCTCGGCGCCCACCACGCGGCCGCGCGCCTTGTCGAACAGGCCGTCCTTGGAACTGAGCATGATCACCGGCGTGGCGCGAAACTGCGGATTGTTCTTGATCAACGCGCAGGTCTGGTAGCCGTCCAGGCGCGGCATCATGATGTCGACGAAGATGATGGCCGGCTTCTGGTCGGCGATCTTGGCCAGCGCCTCGAAGCCGTCCACGGCGGTGAGCACCTCGCAGCCTTCCTTCTTCAGCAAGGTCTCTGCCGTGCGACGGATGGTCTTGGAGTCGTCGATCACCATGACCCGCAGGCCGGTCAGACCATTCGCGTTCGCGTTCAGATTCATTTACTCCCCCTGTTGCCCAACATGAGCCCAGGAAAACCAGCACGGCGAGCAACAAACGTGCCGCCAGGCTTGCATGACTAGACAACTTGTACGGTATTGCGCTCCGCAGGCCCGCTCGGCTGCGGGACAAGCATGACGGTTGTTTACTGCCTGCCCGCGGTTGCGTCAAGCAAGATTCGCCATGCCACGCGCTTTGCGGGTACGCATTGTGCCGCATTTCGGCAGGACCTAACCCTTCGCGACACACACGCTTGTCGCCGTCGACGCCGTGGGCGAACATCGTCCATCCCCCCTGGTCGGCGCGCCGCGTCGCAAAACCTTTCGCGGAGAACCCCATGACGCTTGCGGTTGCGGTGCTGATGGATCCCATCGGCGCGATCAAACCGGCCAAGGACACCACCCTGGCCATGCTGCTGGAAGCGCGACGCCGCGGCCATGCCCTGTTTTACATGGAACAGGGCGACCTAGCGCTGCGCAACGGCGCGCCCTGGGCGCGGCTGCGTGAGCTCGCCGTGCGCGACGATGCGTACGACTGGTTCACCCTGGGCGAGGCGCAGTGGCGCGACCTGCGCGAACTGGACGTGGTGCTGATGCGCAAGGACCCTCCGGTCGACCAGCAGTTCGTCTACGACACCATGGTGCTGGAAGCCGCCCAGCGCGGCGGCGTGAACGTGGTGAACGACCCGCGCGCACTGCGCGACTGCAACGAGAAGCTGTTCGCGCTGCAGTTCCCGCAATGCATCGCACCCACCCTGGTCAGCCGCGATGCCGGCGAACTGCGCCGCTTCGTGGCCGAGTGCGGCGAGGCGGTGCTGAAGCCGCTGGACGGCATGGGCGGGCGCGGCATCTTCAAGGTCAAGGCAGGCGACGGCAACCTCAACTCCATGCTGGAAACCCTGCTGGCGGGCGGCCCGCACGGCGAAGGCCGGCAGTTCGCCATCGCGCAGCAGTTCATTCCGGCGATCAGCGCAGGCGACAAGCGCATCCTGCTGATCGACGGCGAGCCGGTGCCGTATGCGCTGGCGCGCATCCCGCAGGGCGACGAGTTCCGCGGCAACCTCGCCGCCGGCGGCCGCGGCGAGGGCGTGCCGCTGTCCGAGCGCGACCGCTGGATCGCCGCCCAGGTGGCACCGGAGCTGCGTCGTCGCGGCCTGCGCTTCGTCGGCCTGGACGTGATCGGCGACTATCTGACCGAGATCAACGTCACATCGCCGACCTGCGCGCGCGAGCTGGACGCCCAGTTCGGGCTTAATATCGCCGGCCTGCTGTTCGACGCCATCGAGAACGCCGCTTCGTGAGTTCCGCCACCGCACGCCCTGCCGCCGACCCCATCGGCGCAACCCTGCTGTTTTCGTTGCTGCTGCACGGCGTGCTGCTGCTCGGCATCACCTTCCACTTCGCCAAGACCCGGCCCGGCCTGCCAACGCTGGACGTCACCCTGGTCAACGTGGCCAACCGCGAGGCGCCGGACCAGGCCGACTTCCTTGCGCAGGCGAACAACAGCGGCGGCGGCCAGAGCGACCACGTCGCGCGGCCCTCACAGCCGTTCTCCGGCGCCCTGCCCAAGCCGCTTCCGGGCACCGCCATGCAGTCGGTCTCCGCCGCCACGCCGCTACCGCGCGAGGCCACGCCGCAACGCATGGTCACCACCATCAGCCATAGCAGCTTCAGCGTGACCAGCGACACCGCACACACCAAAGTGCCGCCGCAGGACGCGCCCAGCGCCGCCGACCTGCGCCGCCAGCAGGAAATGGCCCAGCTCGCCGCCGAAGTGCGCGACCAGTCCGAGGCCTACGCCAAGCGCCCGCGCAAGAAGTACATCTCGGCCAACACCCGCGAATACGTCTATGCCGCCTACATGCGCGGCTGGTCGGACCGCGTCGAGCGGGTGGGTAACCTCAATTACCCCGAAAAGGCGCGCCAGCTGGACCTGCATGGCGACCTGCTGCTCACCGTGGGCATCAACCGCGACGGCAGCATCCACAGCATCGACGTGATCCAGAGCTCCGGCCAACCGCTGCTGGACGCCGCCGCCAAGCGCATCGTGCAGCTGGCCGCGCCCTTCCCGCCGCTGCCCGCCTCGGCCAAGGTGGACCAGCTCTACATCACCCGCACCTGGCAATTCCTGCCCGGCAACGTGCTGCGCAGCAAATAACGCCGGGCGGATTACAATGCGTGCATGAGCCGCGCCGAACCAGCCACCCTCACCGGACACTTCCTGATCGCCATGCCCGGGCTGGCCGATCCGCCGTTCTCGCGCGGCGTGGCCCTGCTTTGCCAGCACAGCGAGGAAGGCGCGGTCGGCCTGCTGGTAAACCAGCTCTCCCACTATCGCTTCGGCGACGTGCTGGCGCAGATGAAGCTGGAATGCAGCGATCCCGAGCTGGCCGACGCGCCGGTGCTGATCGGCGGCCCGGTGCAACAGGAGCGCGGCTTCGTGCTGCACCGCGAGCCCGGCCACTGGGAATCGAGCTACCGCATCAACGCGCAGTGGTCGGTAACCACCTCGCGCGACATCCTGGTGGCCATGGCCGCCGGCGAAGGTCCGCGCCAGGCGATCATGGCGCTGGGCTACTCGGGCTGGGACGCCGGCCAACTGGAACAGGAGCTGATGGCCAACGCCTGGCTCACCGTGGAGGCCAGCGAGCGCGTGGTGTTCGACACCCCGCTGGAGGAGCGCTGGAGCGCCGCCGCCGGCCTGGTCGGCGTCGATCCGCTGCAAATCGCCGGCTACGCGGGCCACGCATGAGCTGTGCCTTCGGCTTCGACGTCGGCAGCAAGCTGATTGGCGTGGCCGTCGGCAACCGCCTCACTGCCAGCGCCCGTGCGCTCGGCGTCGTGGCCATGCGCGACGGCTCGCCCGACTGGCCCGCGCTCGATGCCCTGCGCGCGCAGTGGTTGCCTGACACCCTGGTGGTGGGCCTGCCGCTCACCCTCGACGGCGGCGAACAGCCCGCCAGCCAGCGCGCCCGGCGTTTCGCCGAAAAGCTCAGGGCCCGCTACGGCAGCGACGTGGCACTGGTTGACGAACGCCACAGTTCGCAGGAAGCCGCAAGCCGCTTCGCCGGTGCGCGCGCCGCCGGCCTCAGGCGGCGCCGCGATGCCGCCACGCTCGACGCCGAGGCCGCCGCGGTCATCCTCGAACGCTGGCTCGCCGGCGCCCCCTCCGATCTTTCCACTCAAGCCGCCCCGCCATGAGCTCACGCCTGCGCCACCTCACCACGCTGGAACACCTGCCGCGCGCCAGCATCGAGCACCTGCTCGACCGCGCGATCGCGCTGCGCGACGCATGCGCGCACGGCACGCGCAAGCTGGACACGTTGGCCGGGCGCACCGTGCTCAACCTGTTCTTCGAGCCGTCCACGCGCACACGCACCTCGTTCGAGCTGGCCGCGCGGCGACTCGGCGCTGACGTGGTGAACTTCGACATCGGTTTCTCCTCGGCCAACAAGGGCGAGGCGCTATACGACACCCTCCACACCCTCGAAGCGATGCACCTGGACGCGATCATCGTGCGCCACAAGGTCTCCGGCACGCCGGACGAACTGGTGCGCCACGCGATGAGCGGCGTGTCGGTTATCAATGCCGGCGACGGCAACCGCGCCCATCCCACCCAGGGCCTGCTCGACGCACTGACCATCCGCCAGCACCGGCCGGATTTCGAGAACCTCACCGTGACGATCTGCGGCGATATCCGCCACTCGCGCGTGGCGCGCTCGGACGTGCACGCGCTCGCCGCGCTGGGCGCGGGCGAGATCCGCCTGTGCAGCCCGGCCGCGCTGCTGCCGGACGCCGCCGAGTTCCCGCCATGCCGCCTCACCGAGGATTTCGACAGCGCGATCGCGGGCGCCGACGTGGTCATCATGTTGCGGCTGCAAAAGGAACGCATGGCATCCACCGACCTGCCGGACGAGGCTGCCTACTTCCGCCATTACGGCCTTGATACGCGCCGTCTCGGCCTCGCCGCCAAGGGCTGCCTGGTGATGCACCCCGGCCCGCTCAACCGCGGCATCGAGATCGCCGACGAGGTGGCCGACGGCGCGCAGTCGCGGATCCTCGAGCAGGTGGCCAACGGCGTGTTCGTACGCATGGCCGTGCTGGGCGAGCTGCTGGCACGCTGAACGCTGCAATCGCCGCCGGAGCATCGCGGGGAGGCCCGGGCGGCGTGTCGAAAACGGCGGCGCCCGTTCGTTGCCATGGCAGAACAGCCGCCGTCGCGGCCTGGCCATCGTCAAGGAATCCCGCATGAACCTGCAGCTCTACATGCATCCGCTGTCCTCGTTCTGCCACAAGGTGCTGATCGCCTTGTACGAGAACGGCACGCCGTTCGAGCCGCGCCTCGTGAAGCTGGACGAAGAAGCCTCACGCGAGGCCTTCCGCAAGGTGTGGCCGATCCTGCGCTTCCCGGTGCTGCGCGACGAACTGCGCGGCCGCACCGTGCCGGAGTCCAGCGTCATCATCGAGTACCTGGAGCTGCACTACCCGGGGCGCACGGCCCTGCTGCCGCTCGGCCCGCAAGCGGCGCTGGACGTGCGCGAGCGCGACCGCTTCTTCGACCTGTACCTGCACGTGCCCACGCAGAAGATCATCACTGACCGCCTGCGTCCCGACGACGGCCACGACGCCATCGGCGTGGAGCAGGCGCGCGCGCAACTGCGCACGGCCTACGCCCTGCTCGACGAGGCCATGCGCGAACGCGCCTGGGCGGCGGGCGACACGTTCAGCATGGCCGATTGCGCGGCGGCACCGCCGCTGTTCTATTCCGCCTGGGCCGAGCCGGTGGACGACTTCCCGCGCGTGGCCGCCTACCGCCAGCGCTTGATGGAACGACCTTCGTTCGCCCGCGCGCTGCGCGAGGCGGAGCCGTACCTGCACTTCGTGCCGAAGGCCTAGCTCAGCCCAGCGCCAGCACGTCGCCCAGCAGTGCCTGCGCGGTGACCTCGGGCCCCGCGCCCGGCCCCTGGATCACCAGTGGCTGCGTGTGATACCGGGTGGTGGTGAGCGCAAACTGGTTGTCGGTGCCGTAAAGGCGGGCGGCGGGATGCTCGGCAGGCACCTCGACCAGGCCGACGCGGGCGTGGCCGCGCTGGTTGAGGCGCGCAAGGAAGCGCAGCACGTTGCCACGCCCGCGCGCTGCGGTGTGGAGTGCGGCGAGCGGCTCGTCGAGCTCTTCGAGCCTGGCGAGGAACTGCTCGGTGTCGAGCGCGCGCAGCGGCCCGGGCACCAGGCTTTCCACCTGCACCTCGTCCCAGCCCAGCGCAAAGCCGGCGTTGCGGGCAAGGATCAGCAGCTTGCGCGCCACGTCCTCGCCGGAAAGATCGGCACGCGGATCGGGTTCGGTGTAGCCGCGCTCGCACGCCTCGCGCAGCAGTGCGGAGAACGGACGGCTGCCGTCGTAGTTGTTGAAGAGATAGGAAAGCGAACCGGAGAACACGCCCTCCAGCGTGAGCAGCGCATCGCCACACTGGCGCAGCCGGCGCAGCGTGGAGAGCACCGGCAGGCCGGCACCCACGGTGGCGGAATCGCCGTAGCGCGCGCCGTGGGCCAATGCGGCCTGCAGCACGCGCCATCCCTGCAGCTCGCCGCCGCCCAGCGACTTGTTGGCGGTGACCACGTGGTAGCCGCGGTCCAGCCATTCCGCGTGGCGCTCGGCCAGCGCGGCGCTGGCGGTGGCGTCCACGATCACCTTGGCCGCGGCATCGCTGGCATCGAGCGCGGCGAGCAGGACCGCGTCATCGCGTTGCGCGCCGGTGCTTTTGAGCTGCTCGCGCAGGTTGCGCTCGGCGAGCTTCGCAGGCTCGGTCTGCTGGCGGCGCGAGTTGGCCGCACCCACCAGCCGCAACGCGGCGGCCGCCGGGGTGTTCAGCAGCTTGAGGAAGGCGCCGCCCACCACGCCGGTACCGAGCAGCACCACGGCGATGGCGGGCGTCGCCTCGTGTTTCGCCACCGGTACGGCGTCGGCCAGCACCGCGTTCATGCGCCCACCGCGCGTTTCGACTTGCCCGCGGCCACCGCGCGCGCCAGCGCGGCATCGAAGTCGCGCAGCAGGTCGTCGCCGTCCTCGATACCCACCGACACGCGCAACAGGGTGTCGGCAATGCCGGCCTTGCGGCGCGCCTCGGGCGCCATGGCGGCGTGCGTCATCGTGGCGGGATGCGCGACCAAGCTCTCCACGCCGCCCAGCGACTCGGCCAGCGAGAAATATTCCAGGCCCTCGACGAAGGCGGCGATCTGCGCCTCGTCGCCTTCCAGCTCGAAACTGAGCATGGCCCCGAAACCTTGCTGCTGGCGCGCGGCCAGCGCGTGGTACGGATTGGACGCGAGGCCGGGGTAGTACACCTTGCGCACGGCAGCATGACCGTCCAGGTGCGCGGCAATGCGCTCGGCGTTCTCCTGGTGCTGGCGCAGGCGCACGCCGAGCGTGCGCAGGCCGCGCAGGGTGAGGTAGCTGTCGAACGGCGCGCCGGTGAGTCCGTTGCAGTTGCCCCACCACTTGAGCTGCTCGGCCAGCTCCGGCGTGCGTGCCACCACCGCGCCACCGACCACGTCGCTGTGGCCGTTGATGTACTTGGTGGTGGAGTGCACCACCACGTCGGCGCCCAGCGCCAGCGGCTGCTGCAGGGCGGGCGAGAGGAAGGTGTTGTCCACCACCACCAGCGCACCCGTGGCATGCGCGGCCTGCGCCACGTGGCGGATGTCGGTGATGCGCAGCAGCGGGTTGGACGGCGTCTCCACCCACACCAGTGCCGGCTTGGCGGCGAGGCCGGCGGCCAGCGCGGCCGGATCGGTGAGATCGGCGAACTGCACCGCGAAACGACCCTTCTTCGCCCAGGCATCGAGGATGCGCCAGGTACCGCCGTAGCAGTCGTGCGCCGCCAGCACCGTGGCGCCGGCCGGCACCAGCTCCAACGCCAGCGCCACCGCGGCCATGCCGCTGGCGGTGACTACCGCGCCGGCACCCTGCTCCAGCTCGGCCAGCGCGTTCGCCAGCAAGTCGCGCGTGGGGTTGCCGCTGCGCGAATAGTCGTAGGGTCGCTTCCTGCCGAAGCCCTCGAAGCTGTAGTTGGTCGAGAGGTGCAGCGGCGGCACCACCGCGCCGTGCTGGGTGTCGCTCTCGATGCCGGCGCGCACCGCGCGGGTCCAGGGGGCCGTGTTGTCGCTCATGGGTGTACTCCCGAAAATGCCGATGTCTGTTCTTGTCGTGGCTCAGCGCAGCGCTTCGCGCAGCAGCGGCGCGAGTTGCTCCGCTTCCTTGAGGAAGGCGTCGTGGCCATAGGGCGACTCGACCACTTCCAGCGTGGCCGGGCCGCGCAGGCGGCGCTGCAGTTCGCACAGGTCGGCCAGCGGCACCAGGCGGTCCGACGGGAAACCGATCAGGGTGGTCGGCAGCGGTACCTGCTCGGGCGCCACGTCGTGCAGGTCGATGGATTCGGACAGCGCGAGGAAGCGCTCGGCATCGAAGCGCTCCACGAAACGGCGTCCCTGATGCTCGAGGTAATCCTCGACCGGAAAGTGGAAGCGCTCGCCACGCCACTCCGGCTCGCCGGCGAAACGGCGACCGAACTCGGCGCTGCCGCGGTAGGTGGTGATGGCGAGCTGGCGGGCCAGCGCCAAGGCCTCGTCCAGCTGGCCGCTGGACTGGCCCAGCCGCACGATGCCGCGCTGCACGCTGCGCTGCGCGGTGGACAGCGGGTGCGCACGATGCGCACCGGCCAGCAGCACCAGCCGCTCCGCGCGCTGTGCGTGCCGCGCGGCGAAAGCCAGCCCCACCATCGCACCGTAGGACGAACCCACGAAGGCATGCGCCTTGACGATACCCAGCGCATCCAGCAGCGCGGCCAGCGCGTCGGCCTGGTCCTCGCTGGAGATGGTGGCGGTGCCGAGCTCCGCGGGCGTGAGCCAATCGATCGCCAGCACGCGGAAACGGGCGAGGTCGATCGCCGCTTCCTCGGCCACCAGCGCCTGCCACCAGCCCGCCTCGGCGCCCGCCGGCGCGGTGACGTCACGGCAGGCGGAGATGCCGCCCTGCACGATCACAGTGGGCGCGTCCGGCGCGCCGCACCACAGGTAGCGCACATCGACTTCCCGCGAACCCTTGCCGTACTTAGGACTGAATGCCAGCCGCCGTGTGCTGCGCTGCGCGCCGAGCGCGCGCGGCGCCACGGACCGGCCGACCACTTCGGCGGCACAGGGTTGACAGGTTTCGGGCAGCGGCTGGCTCATGCGTCTCTCCGTTCGGCATCGTCCTGCGGATGCCGGAGAGGAGCCCCGCGCGGATGCGACACGACGCCGCTGCGCAAGCTGCCCATCTGCCGGTGCGCTTTCGCGCCGCCGCAGGAGTTGGCACCGTCGCGGAACATTCCGCAGGTTGCCCCGGCTTCAAAGGGCCTGTCCCTCAGCCGGTCTCGATGAGTGTGGAGGATTCTGCTGCCATCCATGCACGGGTGTCAATAGACGTCTAAACGTCTGGACGTTTATATGCCCATTAGAAATGTCTACCATAGTTGGACGACGCCAACGCTGCGACCGACCGAACGACCACCAAGCGCTGGATGCGCCGATCCGTCGCCGCCCCTGCACCCATAGCGACCCTCTGCGGCATGCCATGCCGGCCTTGCCCTTGCTTCCATGGCGCCGCCCGCATTCCGCCACCGGCCAGCCAGTGCCGCTTCATGCGCGAACTGCTAGCTTTGCCCGGATGAACCACGCCACCCTCCCCGACCTTGGCGCCGCCCTTCAGCACGAAGGTTTCGCCTTCGTCGCTGCCGATGCCATGCGCGACCTGCTGGGCGCGGATTCGCTGGCCGACTGGCCGGTATTCGCCGCAAGCTGGAACACGCTGGGCGACGACCGCTACCTCGCCGCCCGCGGCCGCCACCGCCGGCGCCGGCATGCGGTATTCACTGCCGATGCCGATGGCGCGATCCGCCGCGAACCGCACCAGCCGCATTACCAGAGCCTGGCCTACAACGCCCTGCAGGGCGGCATCGAGCGCTGGTTCGAGCCGCTGGACCCGGCCATCGCGGACAGCGCCAGCCTGCGGCGCATCCTTGCCTTCTGCCGCGACGGCTTCGGCGCCCTGGCGCCGCAGGCGCGGAACTGGCGCATCGAGGTGCACCAGTTCCGCATCGAGGCGCGCGCCGACGCAGCCGGCGAGCCCACACCCGAGGGCGTGCACCGGGACGGCGTGGACTATGTGCTGGTGCTGCTGATCGACCGCGAGAACATCGAACGCGGCACCACCACCGTCCATGCCCCGGATGGCCGCGAACTGGGCCAGTTCACCCTGGTCCAGGCCTTTGATGCGGCACTGCTGGACGATCGCCGCGTGTTCCACGGCGTCACCCCGGTGGTGCCGAAGGATCCTGCGCAGGCCGCGCACCGCGACGTGCTGGTGGTGACGTTCAAGGCCGCCTGACCAACCGACACCCCCAAGGAACACCATGCTCCCACGCCTCCCGAAACGCGCCTTCGCCTTCGCCGCGCTGCTGCTCGCCGCGCAGGCCACGCTGGCCCAGACGCCGCCTACCGTGCAGCTGCAGGACCTCACCTGGACCGAGATCCGCGACCAGGTCCACGCCGGCAAGACCACCATCATCATCCCCATCGGCGGCACCGAACAGAGCGGCCCCTACATCGCGGTGGGCAAGCACAACCGGCGTGCCACGGTGCTGGCCGAGCGCATCGCGCAGAAGCTCGGCAATGCCCTGGTGGCGCCCACCGTGGACTACGTGCCGGAAGGCAGCTATGCGCCGCCGACCTCGCACATGCGCTTCCCCGGCACCATCACCATCCCGGACGCCACCTTCGAGCAGTTGCTGGAATCGGCCGCGAACAGCTTTGCCGTGCACGGCTTCCGCAACGTCGTCTTCCTGGGCGACCACGGCGGTTACCAGAGGGACCTGCGGCAAGTAGTCGCACGACTCGACCGGCAATGGGCCGGCCGGCCGGCACGCGCCTTCGCCCCGCCGGAATATTACGAGGCGAGTTCCACCGGCTTTGCGCAGATCCTGCGCCGGCACGGCATCCGCGACGACGAGATCGGCACCCACGCCGCGCTGGCCGACACCTCGCTGCAACTGGCCGTGGCGCCGCAGATGGTGCGGCTGAGGGCCCTGCGCGCTGCGCCGAAACCCGGTGCCGCCGACGGCGTGTACGGCGGCGACCCGCGCCGCTCCAGCGCCGCGCTGGGCCAGCTCGGCGTCGACGCCATCATTTCGCGGACCGTCGAGGCGATCCGCAAGGACACGGCTGGGCGATAATCACGCACTCGCTCCCCCATACCCACAGCGAATCCGATCATGACTTCACCGTTCCGCTTCTCCCGCATCGCCCTGCTCGCCGCCCTCTGCGCCGCCCCGCTGGCGGCCAATGCCGCCTCGGCCATCCACACCGTGCCCGGCATGCCGCCGGTGACGAACCCCAACAATCTCTACAGCGACGCCGGCGTCAACATGTTCAGCCCGGCCGTGGCCGGCGCGCTGCCTCGCATCTACGTACCCAACCTGCGCGGCGACAGCGTCACGGTGATCGACCCGGCCACCTACAAGGTGCTCTACACCTTTCCGGTCGGCCGCAGCCCGCAGCACGTGGTGCCCTCGTACGACCTCAAGACGCTGTGGGTCACCAACAACGCCGAGGGCCGTACCGACGGCAGCCTGACGCCGATCAACCCCAAGACCGGCCGGCCCGGCAAGGCGATCCCGGTGGACGACCCGTACAACATGTACTTCACGCCCGATGGCAAGTACGCCATCGTGGTGGCCGAGGCACACGCGCGGCTGGATTTCCGCGATCCGCACACGATGGCGCTGAAGTTCAGCGTGAACGCGCCGGAGTGCAAGGGCATCAACCACGCCGACTTTTCCATCGACGGCCGCTACGCGATCTTCACCTGCGAATTCGGCGGCAAGCTGGTCAAGATCGACATGGTCAACCACAAGGTGCTGGGCTACCTCGATCTCGACAAGCACGGCATGCCGCAGGACATCCGCGTTTCGCCCGACGGCAAGGTGTTCTACGTGGCCGACATGATGGCTGACGGCGTGTTCCTGATCGACGGCGACAGCTTCACCAAGATCGGCTTCATCCGTACCGGCATTGGCACGCACGGCCTGTATCCCAGCCGCGACGGCACCAAGCTGTATGTCGCCAACCGCGGCTCCAACCTGGTGCATGGCCCGCACCATGGCCCGGGCAGCGTGTCGGTGATCGACTTCGCCACGCGCAAGGTCATCGCCAACTGGCCGATCCCCGGTGGCGGCAGCCCCGACATGGGCAACGTCAGCGCGGACGGCAAGACTCTGTGGCTCTCCGGCCGCTTCGACGACGTGGCCTACGCCTTCAACACCACCACCGGCAAGGTGCGCATCATCAAGGTTGGCGCGGAACCGCATGGGATCGCTGTATGGCCTCAGCCGGGCCGCTACTCGCTGGGGCATACCGGCATCATGCGCTGACGCCTTAGCCACACGCTTCTGCGAAAAGCCCGGCGCAACCCGGGCTTTTCGCTTTTCGGATTGCTCCTACGCCCCGTCGCCCGCCCTGCCCTTCGGCGTAGCGGCCGAACCGGCCAGAATGCCGCCGTCGATGTGAAGCTCGCTGCCGGTCATGTAGCACGCTTCGTCCGAAGCGAGCAGCACGGCAATGGCCGCCACTTCCTCCGGCCGGCCGAAACGCCGCAACGGCGTGTCCTTGACGAATGCCGCCATGTTCGCTTCGCGTTCTTCGCCCCGCCCGAGCATCGGCTCCCACATGGGCGTGAGCACCGCGGCCGGGTGGATGGCGTTGCAGCGCACGCGCCAACCCTGCTCCGCGCAATACAGCGCCACGCTCTTGGTGTGGTTGCGCACCGCCGCCTTGCTCGAAGCATAGGCGGCCGCCGCCGGGATGCCGACCACGCCGGAGCGGGACGAGATATTGATGATCGAACCCTCGCCGGTCGTGCGCATCGCGCGGATCGCCTCGCGGCAACCAAGGAAAACGCCGTCCAGGTTGGTCGCATGCACGCGTCGCCAGTCAGCGAGCGAGGCGTGCTCAGGATCGTGCGGCACGAAGCCGTCCTCGAACCCGGTAATGCCCGCGTTGTTCACCAGTACGTCGAGCCGGCCCCAGCGCGCCAGCACCCGCTCGACGGCTTGCCGCCACTGCGTCTCGTCGCGTACGTCCAGCGGCAGGAATGCCGCCGACCCGCCGAGCCCTGACGCCACTTCCCCGCCACGCACAGCGTCGATGTCGAATACGTAGACCAACGCCCCTTCCTTCGCGAATGCGGCCGCAATGGCTGCGCCGATACCCTTCGCCGCGCCCGTTACCAGCGCGACCTTGCCCTTCAGACGACCCATGGTTGCGTCTCCTACAAAAAGTCATGGCAAGCAAGACATACGAACGCCTTGCCGTTGGCTTTCGGAGTCTCAACCCTCCCCCCTCGGCGGCGGTCCATCCCGTCGCTGTCGGGTGGGGCGCGGCGTCGCCGCGCGATAGTCCAGTTCGCGGTTCCACGAGCTCGGCTGTCCGGCAGGCGATGAACCGCCCACCGCGCACGCATGCTCTCCCCGCGCGTCCGTTCCCCGGCTCCTCCGGGTACGTTCCGGTCGCCCGGAAACCTCCGCGAGCAGGCGCAGGCCCTCTCGCTCGATGTTCTTCGCCGCGTTCAGGTCGCGGTGGTGGTTCGCGCCACACGCCGGGCAGACCCAGCGGCGGTCGCTCAGCGTCAGGCCCGCATGGACCTGCCCGCACGCGCCGCACGTCTTGCTGCTCGGGTAGAAGCGGCCGACGATGCTGACCACCCGACCCCGCCACGTGGCCTTGTAGGCCAGTTGCCGCCGGATCTCGCCCAAGCCGGCATCGCCTACCGAGAGCCGGAACGCACGTCGTCCCATGCTTCGCGCCATCGCCTTCACGGCAAGGTCTTCGATGCAGATCACCTGCGCGCCCGCCACCAGACGCGCCGTCAGCTGGTGATGGTGATCACGACGGCCGTCCGCGATCTTCGCGTGCAGGCGGCCGATGG
>JAJZET010000071.1 GCA_021805685.1 Pseudomonadota bacterium | reverse complement strand
GAACAGGCGCAACTGCGCAAAGATTCCGGACAAGGCCACCGCCCAGGCGAACAGCGCGATCACCACGAACACATGCGCCTGATGGATCTGCTGCTGCGCCAGCCAGGTGCGCTCCTGGTCCGTGGTCCGCACCGAAGTCACTTTCAGCTTGAAGCCCACTTGCCTGAAGGCTGCCGTCAGTTGCGCTTTCAGGCGCGCACGGCCAGCAGAATCCAATGCCTGGCCGACCACCAGCGTGCCCAAGTTGCCCAGCACTTCCCAGGCGTTGGCGCGCAAGTCGTTGATGACCAGCGGACACGCGGGTTGATCGACGCCGTGAAGGGCGAGAGGCACCACCACGCCCACCACCCGATGCGGGATTTTGTCGCCTTGCAGCATCAGGCCGCGGCCGATCGCCGCCTGGGGCGAGCCGAACAGCGCACGCGCGACCTGTGCGTCGATCAGCACCGCTTGCCCGTCGACCTTGTTGGCGTCGAGCGCCCGGCCGGCCAGGATGCGGGCGCCGCTGGCCTGCAGCCAGTCGCCGGCCACACCCACGATGCAGGCACTGGTGATCCGTTTGCCGGCCATGACCGGAGCCGGAAACACCGTCGAATCCCCGCGAACGATACCCGGCCCCACACCCACGGGGGCTCCGGGTGCGACCGCGCGCGCGGCGCTCTCCACGCGCCTCAGGGCCAGCCGATTGGCAGCGGCGTCGGCGTACGACACGTCGACCATCGCGCCCGCCATCTCCGTGGCCACCACCGTGACCGGGCGATCCAGAAAACCCAGATCCGCATGGGTGGAATGCCAGGCCTGCGCGATCGACCACGCCGAGGCCACGCTGAGCAGGGCCGCCAGCAGCACCTCGGCACCGATCATCGCCGCGCCGGCCCAGCGGTCGGAGGCCGTTGCCGTGGCCACGCGCTCCACGCCCAGCGACTCGCGCGCCAGCAGCAGGCCCAGCGGCAGACCCTGAGCCACTGCCACCACCAGGACCAGCAGAGGCAAGGCCCACGCCAGAACGGGCAGCAGGCTGCGCAGATTCAGCACCGTGCCATAGTCGTCGCCGGCGACATGCTTCAGCAGCACCGCAGCGCCAGCGATCAGCGCAGCACTCAGCACCAGCATGCCCAGCAGGCTGAGTGCCGTGCGTAGGGCAAAACGCTTCAGCAGATAGCTGCGACGGGCGCCCAGCACGCGCTCGATCTGCAGGGTGGAGCGTCGCCGCAGCCAAGCCAGCCACTCCACCACCAGCAGGTTGATGGCGGCAAGCCCGAGGGTCGCGGCGGCCAGCGCCAGCGACAGGCGGATGCGTCGATTCAGTGTCCGCTGCATCGCGGGAAACGGTGAGTACGGATGGGTCACCACGAAGGCCGTGACATCGTGCGGAAGCGAGAACGCATGTGCGTTCCGCATCAGTCGCTGCAAGTCCACCGCCAGCTGCGCATCGGACACCGTATCGGGAAGGCTGAGCAGCGGAGACGGCCCCATGAATGGCATCGCCTTGACCATGTCCACGGTCGGCATGCCCTTGGACCAGTGTCCCGAGTTGAGCGGTTCGAGAAGCGTGTACGGCACCCAAAGATCGATCGGGCCGTTGACACTCACGCCCATCCCGCCCTGGAACGCCTCCGGCAACACGCCCACCACCCGCAGCTCGAAGCCCTGCGCAGTGAAGATCGCCCTGCCGATCGCGTCGCGCGCGTGACCGAACAGGCGCTTGGCCTCGCGCTGGGAAAGCATGGCCACCTGCGCTCCATGACGCTGGTCCTCCATGGAAATCATGTGCCCCATCAGCGGATGCACATGCAGGGCCTGCAGGAAATCACCGACGACCAGCTCGGCATGAAGCTTGGATGACGCGCCGTGCGGCTTCGTGCCGATGGTCACGTCGTTGCCGAATGCGCTGCCCAGACCGAAATCCGGCGGCAGGATCGTCTGCAGGCGGGCCATCGTGATGCTGGAGATCCCCGCGAAATCCTCGCCCGTCGGCCGCTGGTAGCCCAGCGCGAGGTAACGGTAGCCCGGCGCGGCACCGGGAATCACTGGCGACTCCCAGGCATGCAGCATGGCAAACGCCAGTGCCGTCGCCGCCACAGCCAAGGCCAGCAGCGCGTACGCGACGACCTGCATCCACGGGAGTCGTCGCATGGTCCCCGGCTTCCCTTGCACTCGACGCGCCGAGACTACGGGTCGCCTCGCGTCGAAGCAAAGCGGAACGAATTACGGTTTCGTATGCACGACCGGATGCCGCGCGATCTGCGGTAGCGCGCGATCGGGTCATGGCAGGATGATGACGCGCGGCCCGTGCGCGGATCAGCGACACATCGGGCACACGCCAGGGGATCGACACGATGCATCACGCCTGCAAGCGGATGGCCGCGCAGCATGCAGAAGGCATCCGCCGCGCAGCCACTCTGGCCACGACATGCGTGCTGCTCGCCGCCTGCGCGACGACCGTGCCGCTCAAGCGCGCCGCGCCCTCTCTCAGCGGCATCGCCCGCTACGAACCGGTGTCGCGGCCGGACGAGGCACGCTACCAATTGCAGTCCGGGCAAACGTCCAACACGCCAGCGGCCACCCGCTGGAGCGATCCGGTGTATCCGCCGGCGCTGGTTGCGTTGAATCTGCCAACGCAGGTCCTGCTGGTGAAGCTGGTGATCGATGGCACGGGCCACGTCGCACGGGTACTGCCGGAAACCGAAAGTCCCGACGTCCACGGGCCGCAGACCGCCGCGTTTCTGCGGGCGATCCGGACTGCGGTGCAGGACTGGCGCTTCGATCCGCTGCGCATCGTCACCTGGAAGGGCAGCGGAGACGATCGCGTGCTGGTCTCGACGCGCACCCTGCCCTACAGCCTCGAATACCGGTTCACCTTTTCGATCGTGGACGGCAAGGGCACGGCCAGCAGCGGGCGCTCACGCTGAGCTGGTGTCGGCTCGGCGCACCGGCGACAGGTGGTGACAAGGCAACTCCGAAGAGCGGGCCCCGCGACCTGCAAACCGCCACGATCCGGTCGTGCGCCGCAACTCACGACCGCTCAGAACCCGCGAGCTCCGAGGATCAGGGCCCAGGTCAGCACGGCGTTGATCATCAGCACGAACACGGCGGCCGAGCCCATGTCCTTGGCGCGTCCGGCCAGCTCGTGGTGCTCGGGGCCGTAGCGTTCGATCACCGCTTCGATGGCGGAGTTGAGCAGCTCCGTGGCCAGCACCAGCACCAGCACGCCGACCAGCAGGGCCTTCTCGACGCCACCGTGGCCCAGCCACAGACCCAGTGGCGCGGCGAACACGAAGATGTAGACCTCGAGCCGGAACGAGGACTCGACGCACCAGGTAACGACGAGGCCTTTCAGCGACCACTGCAACGCACGCCACATGCCGCGCGGGCCGCGCGGCGCAAAGCGGGTGATGCTGCTGTCGGCCATCGCCGGAGTCAGGCGGCGCGGGCCGCGGCGGACTTCGGCTCGCGCAGGGCGACATCGAGCTCGCGCACCGCCTTGACGTCGTCGAGGCGCCGCACCGGCGTGGTCAGCGGCGCGTCCTTCATCGCCTGCGGGTTCTCGGCGGCCTGTTTCAGCAGGCCCGCCATGACCGCGGCAAACTCGTCGAGCGTTTCCTTGCTCTCGGTTTCGGTGGGTTCGATCAGCAGGCACTCGGGGACCAGCAGCGGGAAATAGTTGGTCGGCGCGTGGATGCCGTGGTCAAGCAGGGCCTTGGAGAAGTCCAGCGCGGTGACGCCGTGCTCCTTTTTCTGCCGGGCCACGGTGACGATGAACTCGTGGCTGGCGCGGCGGCGCGGATAGGCCAGATCGAAGCCGGCGTCGGCCATCTTCTTGGCCAGATAGTTGGCGTTGAGCGTGGCGTACTCGCCCACCCGGCGCATGCCCTCGCGGCCCAGCAGGCGCGCATAGACGTAGGCGCGCAGCAGCACGCCGGCGTTGCCGGCGAAGGTGGACAGGCGGCCGATCGACAGCGGGCGGTCCTTCCGGCGCACCCAGCCAAAGCTGTCGTCGGCGCGCTTCTCGACCATCGGAATCGGCAGGAACGGCCGCAGCCGCTCGCTGACGCCGACCGCGCCCGCGCCCGGGCCGCCGCCGCCGTGCGGCGTCGAGAAGGTCTTGTGCAGGTTCATGTGGATGGCGTCGAAGCCCATGTCGCCGGGCCGCACCTTGCCGAGAATGGCGTTGAGGTTGGCGCCGTCGTAATACAGCAGGCCGCCGGCGGCGTGCACCCGGCGCGCGATCTCGAGGATGCGCCGCTCGAACACGCCGATGGTGCTTGGATTGGTCAGCATGATGCCGGCGGTCTTCGGCCCGAGTGCCCGTTGCAGCGCGTCGAGGTCGATGTCGCCGTCGGCGTTGGTCGGGATCTCGCGCACGGTCGCGCCGCACATGGTCGCGGTGGCGGGATTGGTGCCGTGCGCGGCATCGGGCACGATGATCTCGGTACGCTCGAGATCACCGCGATGGCGGTGATAGGCCATGATCATGGCCACGCCGGCAAACTCGCCCTGGGCACCGGCCATCGGCGTCAGCGACACGCCGCCCTGCATGCCGGTGACGTCGGCAAGGATCTCCTGCAGCTCCCACATGCAGCTCATGAAGCCCTGACTGAGCGACTCCGGCGCGTACGGGTGGCGCGCCAGGAAGCCGTCCAGCATCGCCAGCGAATTGCAGGCGCGCGGGTTGTATTTCATCGTGCACGAACCGAGCGGATAGAAGTTCGTGTCGATCGAGAAGTTCTTGCGGCTGAGATTGGTGTAGTGGCGCACCGCCTGCAGCTCGGACACCTCGGGCAGACCGACCGGCGTGGCGCGGCGCAGGGTCGGCGGCAGATCGTCCGGCAAATCCACAGGCGCGGGCATCTGGGCAGCCGCGCTGCGGCCGGGCTGGGACAGGTCGAAGATCAGCATGGGGGCATGGACCGGGCGTGGCAGCGACGGCGGATTGTGCCATACCCGGATCGGGCCCTGATGCCGGCGCGCGCCGGGCTGAACGGCAGGCGCGCCCTTGGGTTACTCTTCGGCGGCCCCGCCGCCGGC
>JAJZET010000268.1 GCA_021805685.1 Pseudomonadota bacterium | reverse complement strand
GAAGCCCTTGCCTTCCCGTTTCGCCTGGCTGAAGTCGATCTCGTGCATCACTTCGCGCCCGGCGCCGCAGCCGGCGCAAGTGCACGCGCATCCGTTTTCTTGCTGCCGCGGAACCACAGCAGGATCGAATCCCACATCCGCGAGAAGAAGCCGCCCTGCGGCGCGTCGTTCAGTGCGATCAGCGGCACGCTCTGGATCGGCTGGCCGTCCAGCGAAATGTGCAGCGTACCCACCTGCTGACCCTTCTTGAACGGGGCGATCAGGGTGGCCGGGATGTCCATGGTGGCCTTGAGGTTGTCGTACTGGCCGGTCTTCACCGTCACCAGCACGTCGTGGGCGACCCCCAGCGGCAAGGTGTCGGCCTGGCCCTTCCACAGCCGCGGGCTGGCCAGCGGCTTGCCGGCGGCGTACAGCTTGTGGGTGTCGTAGAAGCGGAAACCGTAGTTGAGCAGGGTCATCGCCGAGTCGGCACGCGCCTTCTCGCTGCTGGCGCCCATCACCACGGCAATCATGCGCTCGTTGCCGCGCTTGGCCGAGGCATCCATGCAATAGCCGGCGGCAGCGGTGTAGCCGGTCTTCACGCCATCGACGGAGGGATCGCGCCACAGCAGCGTCACGCGATTCAGCTGCTTGATGCCGTTCCACTCGAACTCCTTGATCTTGGAGACCGCGTATTGCTCCGGGAAATTGTGGATCAGCGCGCGCGTAAGGGTCGCGATGTCGCGGGCGGTGCTGTAGTGATCGTCGACCGGATAGCCCGACGCGTCCGAGTAATGCGTGTTGGTCATGCCCAACTGCTGGGCGTACTCGTTCATCAAGCCGACGAAGGTCTGCTCCGAACCGGCAGTGTGCTCGGCCAGCGCGATGGCCGCGTCGTTGCCCGATTGCACGATCATGCCCTTCAGCAGGTCTTCCAACGGAACCTGGCTGCCCAGCTTGAGGAAGCTGGTGGAACCATCGGTGCCTGCACCACCGGCCTTCCAGGCGTGCTCGCTGATGGTGACCATGTCATTTGCATGGATCCTTCCGGCGGCCAGTTCCGAGGCCACCACGTACTCGGTCATCACCTTGGTCAGCGAGGCCGGGGCGCGGCGTTCGTCGGGGTTCTTCGAGGCGATGACCTGGCCGGTGTCGTAATCCATCAGCACCCAACTCTGCGCGTCCACGTCCGGCGGCGGCGGCACCGGCATCGGCGCCACCGCCGGATTCGGTATGCCACTGGGATGCGGCGGCATGGCCGGCTGCGGCGAGGTCTGCGCGACGGCGGCACCCGCCGCCAGCACGGCGACGGCGAGCGGGGTCAGTAGGCGGCGGAAAAAGCTCATCGTGATCGTGTTCCGGAGGTTTGCTGGGCAGCGCCCGCGGGCGTCGCCGATGGATAAAGTTCGTCAGTTTACCGCGACCTGCGGCCGCGGCAGACCCATGTTTTCGATGCGTCTGGTCACTTCGTCGGCGCGGTCCACGCTGTCCAGCGGCCCCACCCGAACCCGGCGAATGGTGCGGCCGTCCACCTGAACCTGTTCCACCTGCACCGATGCAAAGTTGGCCTGGCGCAATCGCGCAGCCACCCGCTCGGCATTGGCGGGATCGGAGAACGCCCCCACCTGCAGGTAGATGCCCGGCGACCCGCCGGCGCTTGTGACCGGCGCCGGCGGCGATGGTTCCGCACCCGGGTCCGACGGATCGATGCCCTGCACCTCGACCAGCCCGGTGCCCTTGGGCCAGATGCCGATGCGCACGGCGGCCGCATAGGACAGGTCGATGATGCGGTTCTCGTGGAACGGCCCGCGGTCGTTGACACGCACGATCACGCTCTTGCCGTTGGACAGGTTGGTCACCCGCGCATAGCTGGGCAAGGGCAGCACCTTGCTCGCGGCGGTGAACTTGTACATGTCGTAGTTCTCGAGGCTGGAGGTCTTGTAGCCGTCGAACTTGTTGCCGTAGAACGAGGCGATGCCGCGCTCGTCGTAGCCGCGTGCCGTGGGCAGCACGCGATAGGTCTGGCCCAGCACGGTGTAGGGCGACTTGTTGCCGTACAGGGAACGCGGCTCGGCCTTCGGCACCGGCTCGGGCATCGTGTAGATGTACGAAGGCGGCGTACCGGCGGGAGAGCTGTCGCTGCGGTCGCTGTAGCGTTCGTCCTGCGGCAGGCTCGTGTCGTCGCCGTGGTGGAACCAGCCGCGATGTGCGGCGTGCGGCGCGGCACCGGCATCGACGGCGGGCGGCCGCGGCCGTGCCGCGTGACGACCGCCGCAGGCGGCCAGCGCCAGCACCGCCGCCAGCAACGGCAGGCTGCGCCAGGGCCTCACGGGGCGTTGCCCGCGCTGTCCGCGTCGCGCACGCCGTGCATGATTGCCTGCGCCAGCTGGTACACCGCCATCGCGTACATCGGGCTGCGGTTGTAGGTGGTGATCACCCGGAAGTTGTTGAAGGTGAACCACTGTTCCGGCCCGCCCGATCCGTCCAGCGTCAGCAGGCTGGTCGGCTCGCCCGGATTCAGGTGCCGGAACGGCGCATAGCCCCAGGCCTCCAGCTGCTCCAGCGGCCATTGCGGCCTGGCCTGCCAGGTCAGCGGCTTGGCTGCACCGTCCGGCTGGGCACGTGCCGCCACCGGGCCGCCGGCGACCCAGCCGTGCTTGGCGAAGTAGTTCGCCACGCTGGCCAGGATGTCGGGCAGCGAATGCATCAGGTCGATGCGGCCATCGCCGTCGCCGTCCACCGCGTAGTCGCGGATGCTGTCGGGCATGAACTGGCCCCAGCCCTGCGCACCGGCATAGGAACCGGTAAGCGTGTCGAGCGGCCCGGCAAGCTGGTTGTCCGGCAGCTCCAGCAGGGTCTTCAGTTGCTGGCGGAAATACCGCGCGCGCGGCGGGTAGTGGAAGCCCAGCGTGACCAGCGCGTCGAGCACCTTGTAGTTGCCGGTGATGCGCCCGTAGAACGTCTCCACGCCGACGATGGCCACGATGTACTGCGGCGCGACGCCGTACTGCTTGCCGATGCGCTCCAGCAGGGCACGGTGCTGGCGGTAGAACGCCACGCCGTCGTCGATGCGCTTGTCGGTGAGGAAGATCGGCCGGTACGCGCTCCACGGCTTCGATTCGGCCGGGCGGTTCATCGCATCGATGATGCTTTGCTGTACCCGCGCCTTGTCGAGCAACGCGTTCAGCGCGGCCGGATCCTTGCCCGTGTCGCGTGCCACCTCCCGCACCAGCGCGGACTGACCGGGATGTGTTTCCGCCAACACCGGGAACGACGCGACGACAACCAGCAGGGCGAGCGGAAACAGGCTGCGCAAACGGCGCGACACGGCGGGTACGGGCATGGTTGATCGGCTTGGCAACGACTGCGCCGAAGCGTAGCACGCACTTCGATTCCTGAATTCGTGGCGATTGCCCTTGATCGCGAGGATCAAACGGGCAGCCATGCATGGCCGCCCTCTTCGATTTCAGTCGTGCCGCTTGCGATGGGCGTGGATCGACATCAGCATGCCGAAGCCCACCAGCAGGGTCACCGCCGAGGTGCCGCCGTAGCTCACCATCGGCATCGGCACGCCCACCACCGGCAGCATGCCGGCCACCATGCCGCCGTTGACGAACACGTAGACGAACAGGCTCATGCCGATCGCGCCGGCAAGCAGCCGCGAATAGGTCTCGCGCGCCTCCATCGCAATCCACAGGCAGCGGCCGATGATGAAGGCGTACAGCACCATCATCAGGCACACGCCGACCAGACCGAACTCCTCGGAGAACACCGCGAAGATGAAGTCGGTGGTGTGCTCGGGCAGGAAATCCAGCCGCGACTGCGAGCTGTGCATCCAGCCCTTGCCGAGCACGCCGCCGGAACCCACCGCGATCTGCGACTGGATGATGTGCCAGCCGTTGCCCAGCGGATCGGACTCCGGATTGAGCATGGTGAGGATGCGCCCGCGCTGGTACTGGTGCATGAAGTGCCAGGCGATCGGCGCCATACCGGCGGCGCCCACCAGCAACACGCCGATACGCCACCATGCCATGCCCGAAAGGAACAACGCGAAGGCACCGGCCGCCGCCACCAGCAGCGCGGTGCCGAGATCCGGCTGCTTGGCGATCAGCACGGCCGGAATCGCGATCAGCACGCACACCGCGGCGATGTCCTTCCAGCTCGGCGGCAGCTGGCGCGGGTGCAGGTACCACGCCACCATCATCGGCATGGTGAGCTTGACCAGCTCGGACGGCTGGAAGCGCATCACGCCGAGGTTGAGCCAGCGGTCCGCACCGCGGCCTTCGCCCAGCACCGCCACCACCATCAGCAGCAGGGTGCTGCCGGCGTACAGCCACGGCGTCCAGTTGCGCAGCGTCGCGGGCGGAATGCGCGAGATCAGCATCATCAAAGCGAAACCCAGCACGAAGCGCGCAGCCTGCCCGCCGACCATGCCCATGCCGCCGTCGGCCGCCGTGTACAGAGTGCACAGGCCGGCAACCGCCAGCAGCACCAGCCCGGTGGCCAGCGGTAGGTCGATCCGCGGCCGCGACAGCACACGGCGCAGCAGGCGCAGCAGGCGTACCTGCAGCATCTCGATCATGGCGGATTCTCCTGCGAGGCCGCCGCGGCAGGCTGGTCCGGCGATACCTCCTGCGGCGCCTGCGGTGGCGTCGTCAGCAACGTCGCCGATTCGCCCTGTACCGCGTCGGACGCAGGCGGCCCGCTCTCCGGCAGCGGCGTGTCAGGGGGCGCATTCGGCTGGGTGGCCAGCCACGCGTCGAGGATCTTGCGTGCGATCGGCCCGGCCGAGGAGGCGCCCCAGGCGCCGCGCTCCAGCAATACCGCCACCGCGATGCGTGGCTCCTCCGCCGGCGTGAACATCTCGAACCACGCACGGTGGCGGCTGGCCAGGTAGGCGAGGTTGGTGTCGTTGTTGTAGGCGTCGGTGTGGCGCGAATAGCGCTCGGCGGTGCCGCTCTTGCCGGCGATGGTGTAGGGAAAGCCCTTGCCAAGCCCGTAGCCGGTGCCACGCGGATCGTTCACCACCATTTCCATGCCTTCGACCACGGCCTGCCACGCGGAGGGTTCAC
>JAJZET010000208.1 GCA_021805685.1 Pseudomonadota bacterium | reverse complement strand
TTGGTCACCATCAGCAGGTGTCCCAGGCCCTGCGGCGCGGCAGGCAGGGCGGCGAGGTCGGCGTCGCACCATACGTCGCCGCTGATCGCCAGCACCGGTTCCGGACCCAGCAGCGGCAAGGCGTTGAGCAGGCCCCCGCCGGTCTCCAGCGGCACCGGGCCTTCGTACACGTAGCGGATGCGCAGGCCCCAGCGCGAGCCGTCGCCCAGCGTCTCGGGAAACTGTTCGGCGAGGTAGGAGGTGTTGATCGCCACGTAGTGCACACCGATCGCGGCGAGCTTCTCCAGGTGCCATACGATCAGCGGCTTGCCGCCCACCCGCAGCAGCGGCTTGGGCGTATGCTCGGTGAGCGGGCGCATGCGTTCACCCAGGCCTGCCGCGAAGATCAGCGCATGCCTCATGCCCGTTCCGCCTTGGTCGCGTGGGGGGCATCGGGATTGGGCTGGCTAAGGTCGCGATCGCCCGCTAGCCGCTCCAGCAGTTCCGCGAAACCGGCCAGCTCGGGGTAGCGGTGCGCCACCTCGATCACGTAGCGATACACCTGCGGCACGTCCTTGAGATACCCCGGCTTGCCGTCGCGGTACCACAGCCGGTAGAACTGCCCCAGCACGCGCACGTGGCGGTGCATGCCGGTGAGGTCGAACCAGCGCAGGAAGTGCCCTGCGTCGATGTGCGCGCCGATCATGCCGGCCTGCCGCAGGCGCAGCCGGTACGACTCCACCCATCCCTCGACGCGCTCGCGTGGCCAGGCCACGTAGGCGTCGCGCAGCAGCGAGGCGAGGTCGTAGGTGATCGGGCCGTGCAGCGCGCCCTGGAAGTCCACGATGCCCGGGTTGTTGCTGTCCACCTGCAGCAGGTTGCGGCTGTGGTAGTCGCGGTGCACGAAGACCTGCGGCTGCGACAGCGCGTTGCGCATGATCACATCGAACGCCGCCTCCAGCACGTCCCATTCGTCGCAGTCGGGCGTGTGGCCCAGGTGGCGTTCGAGAAACCACGCGGGCATCACTTCCAGCCCGTTCATCAGCACCGTGTGGTCGAACGGCGGCAGGTCGTCGGCGCTCACGCGCGTCTGCATCGCGAGCAGCGCATCCATCGCATCGCCGTAGAGCCGGTCCGCGTTGGCGTCGTCCAGCTCCGCGAGATAGAGCCGCGAACCCAGGTCCTCGATCAACAGGAAGCCTTGTTCCAGGTCCTGTGCCGACACCTTCGGCACGTGCAGCCCGGCGGCGGCCAGGCGGGCGCCGATGGCCAGCCATGGCCGCGGATCTTCGCGCTCCGGCGGCGAGTCCATCACGATCCAGCTTTGCCCGCCATGGCTGGTGCGCCAGTAGCTGCGGAAGCTGGCGTCGGAGGAGGCCGGTTCCAGCGTGAGCGAGGCGTCGCCCAGCGTGTGGCGGGCCCAGGCGAGGCGGGCGGCGGCGCGGTCGTTGCGGTTGTGCATGAAGAGCTTTGCGGGGGAAGGGAACGCGGACAAGCTTAGAGCCTGCCCGCGCTTCCCGCGAATCAGCTCAGGTTGTACGCCCGCTCCTCGTGCTCCGCGAGATCCAGGCCCATCTGTTCCTGTTCCGCGTCCACGCGCAGGCCAACCACGCGATCGACGAGTTTCAGCAACACCCAGCTCAACGCGGCGCTCCACACGATGGTGAAGCCGACGCCCTTGGCCTGTATCCACAGCTGCAGCAGCGGCGACGTCACCGTGCCGAAGCCGCCGAGCTTCGGCGCGGCGAACGGACCGGTGAGCAGGGCGCCGACGATGCCGGCGATGGCATGCACGCCGAACACGTCCAGCGTGTCGTCGTAGCCCAGGCGGTACTTGAGCCGGGTGGCGGTGAAGAAGCACACCGCGCCGGCGGCGAAGCCGATCAGCAGCGCGCCGCCGGGGCCGCAGGTGCCCGCGGCGGGCGTCACCGCGACCAGTCCCGCGACCGCGCCGGAGGCGATGCCGAGCACGCTGGCGCGCTTGTGGGTGGCCCACTCCACGGCGGTCCAGCCGATCGCGGCGGCGGCGGCGGCGATCTGCGTCACCAGCATGGCCATGCCGGCGCTGCCGTTGGCTGCCACCGCCGAGCCGGCATTGAAGCCGAACCAGCCCAGCCACAGCAGGCTGGCGCCGACCACCGTGTAGCCGAGATTGTGGGGCGGCATGTGCGTCTGCGGCCAGCCCTTGCGCTTGCCGATCACCATGCAGGCGACCAGGCCGGCGATGCCGGCGTTGATGTGCACCACCGTGCCGCCGGCGAAGTCGAGCACGCCCATGTCGCCCAGCAGCGAGCCCGGGCCGCTCCATACCATGTGCGCCATCGGCAGGTAGACGACGGTGAGCCACAGGCCGCTGAACCACAGCATGGCGCTGAACTTCATGCGTTCGGCGAAGGCGCCGATGATGAGCACCGGCGTGATGATCGCGAAGGTGAGCTGGAACATCACGAACACGGCTTCGGGCACGGTCTGGTAGCGCGAGTCCGGCGTGAGCCCGGCCAGCATCGCGCGATCCAGCGCGCCGACCACGGAATGCCAGCCGGTGATGCCGGCATGCATGCCCTCGGTGCTGAAGGCCAGCGAGTAGCCGTAGAGCACCCACAACACGGTCACCAGCGCGGTGATGGCGAAGCACTGCATCATCACCGACAGCAGGTTCTTCGCGCGCACCATGCCACCGTAGAACAGCGCGGCGCCGGGTATCGTCATCATCAGCACGAGCATCGACGAGACGAGCATCCACGCGGTGTCGCCACTGTCCAGGTGCGTCGGCGGCGCGGCCTGCGCAAAGGCCGGCGCGGCAAGCGCCAGCAGGCCGCACGCCAGCGCGAGGCGTGCCGCTACGCGCGTTTTCCGCCGGCTACGATCCCGTCGTAGTTCCAAGCCTGACTCAAAGCGCGTCATCGTCCACCTCCTGGGTGCGAATGCGGATCGCCTGCTGCAGCGGATGCACGAAGATCTTGCCGTCGCCCACCTTGCCGGTGCGCGCGGCGCCGGCGATGGCCTCGACCACGCGGTCGAGCTGGCCGTCGGTCACCGCCAGCTCGATTTTGATCTTCGGCAGGAAGTCCACGACGTACTCCGCGCCGCGGTACAGCTCGGTATGTCCGTGCTGGCGACCGAAGCCCTTGACCTCGGTGACGGTCATGCCGTGCACGCCGGCCTCGGCCAGCGCTTCGCGTACCTCGTCCAGCTTGAACGGCTTGATGATGGCGGTGATCCACTGCATGCAGTTGCTCCGGCGGAAGGCTCGAAAGCCATTCAGCAGGATGCGTGCCAGCCGCGCGAGGCGCCTGGAATGGCCGTTTGGACGGCCAAACGGCGCCGGTGCGCGCGAGGCTGGTGCAAGGATTGCCTGTTGTTGGTGCAATGTCGCGCGGGCGCGCGCTTGCCCCGGCGCAGGGCGCCCCTCTCCCGTTGCGGGAGAGGGGGAGTCGGTCAGCCCTTCAGCTTCCCGGCCTGCTCGCGCATCGCCGCGAGCTGGGTGTTCCAGTCCACGATGCGCTGGCGCTCCTGCGCCACCACCTCGGCCGGCGCGTTGGCGACGAAGTTCGCGTTGCCCAGCTTGCCTTCGCACTTCCGGATTTCACCCTCGACGCGGGCGATTTCCTTGGCGAGGCGCGCCTGCTCGGCGCCTAGGTCGATCAGGCCGGCCAGCGGGATCAGTACGCGCAGCGAGCCGACCACGGCGGCCGCGGCCGCAGGCTCCGTGGCGCCCGGTTCGATCCAGGCCGGCGCTTCGGTGCGGGCGAGGAAGGCGACCTGCGTGGCGAACTTCGCGGCACGCGTGCGATCCGCGGCCTCGCCACCGGCGAGCAGCAAGGGAATGACCTTGCCCGGTGCGATGTTCATCTCCGAGCGGATCTTGCGGATGCCCGAGAGCACCGCCTTGAACCACTCGATCTCGGCGGTGGCCGCCTCGTCCGGGGCGAAGTCAGCGGCTTGCGGATAGGGACGCGCGTAGACGCTGGCTTCGGCCAGGCCGAGGCGCGGCGCCACTTCCTGGTAGATCTCCTCGGTGATGAACGGGATCACCGGGTGCAGCGCGCGCAGCACCGCTTCCAGCACCACCAGCAGCGTTTGGCGCGTGGACGCGGCGGCCGCCGCGTCGTCGCCGTTGAGCGCGGGCTTCGAGAGTTCCAGGAACCAGTCGCAGTATTCGTTCCACACGAACTCGTACAGCGCCTGCGCCAGGTGGTCGAAGCGGTACGAGGCGAAGTGCTGCTCCACCTCGGCCAGCGTCTGCCCGAGGCGGGTGAGGATCCAGCGTTCGGCCTCGGTCGCGGGTATGCCGGCCGGTGCGGCGAGCTGGCCTTCGGGCAGGTTCATCAGCACGAAGCGCGCGGCGTTCCACAGCTTGTTGCAGAACGCCTTGTAGCCTTCGGCGCGCTTGAGGTCGAAGTTGATGGTGCGGCTGTAGCTGGCCAGCGCGGCGAAGGTGAAGCGCAGCGCGTCGGTGCCGATCGCCTTGATGCCGTCGGGGTAGTCCTTGCG
This sequence comes from Pseudomonadota bacterium, assembly GCA_021805685.1. Classification (GTDB taxonomy): domain Bacteria; phylum Pseudomonadota; class Gammaproteobacteria; order Xanthomonadales; family Rhodanobacteraceae; genus Rhodanobacter_A. The sequence continues at coordinate 580 of JAJZET010000208.1, read as the reverse complement.
GATGCGCTTTTCCACCTTCTCGCGCACCTGCGGTATCAACAGCGACTTGGTGGACTTCTCCACCAGCGGCTCCAGCGCGATGCCGTCGATCAGGTCCAGCGGATCCAGCGTGTTGCCCTTGGACTTGGACATCTTCTGGCCTTCGGCGTCGCGCACGATGGCGTTGATGTACACCTCGCGGAACGGCACCTTGCCGGTGAAGTACTTGGTCGCCATCACCATGCGTGCGACCCAGAAGAAGATGATGTCGAAGCCGGTGACCAGCACGGCGCTGGGCAGGAAGATCCTGTCGGCCTGCCAGTCGGCGACGGGCTCGCCACGCTCGTTCTGCACTGCGCCGTTGGCCGGCCAGCCCAGCGTGGAGAACGGCCACAGCGCAGAGGAGAACCAGGTGTCGAGCACGTCCTCGTCCTGCTTCAGCGTCCCCACCGGAGGCTGCACGGCGTGGGCGCGTGCGTCGGCCTCGTCCTCGCCGACGAAGATGTTGCCCTGCTCGTCGTACCACGCTGGAATGCGGTGGCCCCACCAGAGCTGACGGCTGATGCACCAGTCCTGGATGTTGTCCAGCCACTGCGTGTAG
>JAJZET010000087.1 GCA_021805685.1 Pseudomonadota bacterium | reverse complement strand
GGATAACCTGACCCGCCGCGATGCCGAGGGGCTGCTGCGCGATGCGCGCGCTGACCGCCAGGCGATGATGTCGGGTGGGTCGTTGGTGGTCATCTCGGCGCAAGGCACCCCCCTCAATGTGGAGGCGCGCTACACCAGTGCCGACTTTTTTCCCATGTTCAACGTGCCGCTGCGCTACGGCCAGGCGTGGAGCCGTGACGACGATGCGAGCCATGCGCACGTGGTCGTAATCTCGGGAGCGCTGAACGAGCAACTTTTCGGCGGCGTGGACAGTGTGGGCAAGAATCTCCGGGTGGGGGACCAATCGCTGCGTGTCATCGGTGTAGTGGGCAACTGGGACATGAATCCACGCTTCTACGACCTCAGCAACGGCCAGTTCGGCGGCAGCGAGGATGTGTTCGTGCCGTTGTCCACCGCGCTGGACATGAAGCTCTCCACCAGCGGCTCGATGAACTGCTGGGGCAACAACAACAACGATTCCCATGCCGCCGATGCCCCCTGCATCTGGCTGCAGTACTGGGCACAGCTGGATACTCCCGCCAAGGTCGCGGCCTATCGGCAGTACTTGCAGAACTACATCGCACTCCAGAAAAAGGCCGGTCGCTTCAGTCATTCCGGCCAGCTCGAACTGCAGGACGTGATGCAGTGGCTTGACGCCAAAGGCGTGGTACCTGCCGATGTGCGTCTGCAAACTTGGCTGGCGCTGGGTTTCCTCGGCATCTGCCTGCTCAATACCGTGGGCTTGCTGCTGGCAAAGTTCCTGCGCCGCAGCAGCGAGCTCGGCGTGCGCCGTGCACTGGGTGCATCGCGCCGGGCGATTTTTCTGCAGTGCCTGGTCGAAGCCGGTGTCGTGGGGCTGGCCGGCGGCGTGTTCGGATTGGCGTTGGCCGCGCTGGGACTGGTTCTGGTGCGCCACCAGCCCACCGACTATGGCGCCTACATCCATATGGACCTGCACATGCTTATGGCCACCTTCGTGCTGGCGCTGGCCAGCAGCCTGCTGGCTGGCCTGCTGCCGGCATGGCGCGCGATGAACGTGGCGCCCGCCGCTGCGATCAAGTCGAATTGAGCATCGGAGCAGACAATGCACTTTCGCCATATCGTCCACGCACTGCGCCACCACCGCATCGCGGTGAGCCTGCTGGTGCTGGAAATTGCCTTCTCTTGCGCGGTGGTCTGCAACGCGCTGTTCCTTATCGGCACACGGCTGGATCGTATGCACCGACCCACCGGCGCCGACGAAATGCACATCGTCGAAGTGGTCGTGCGTAGCGTCGCCCCAGGCTCGGCCAAGGCCATCATGGCGCAGACGCGCACCGACCTGGCCGCGCTGCGCGCCATTCCCGGTGTGACCGATGTGTCCGTCATCAACCAACCGCTGTTCGGCAGCAGCTTCAGTGCAAGCGGCGTCAGCCTGAGCAAGGCGGACAACGCGCCCACCATTCACGTGACCCAGTACTTCGGCGATGCGCAACTTGCCGGCACGCTGGGCCTGAAGCTAGCCGATGGTCGCTGGTTCAGGCCGGATGAATTCGTCAGCGACGAACAGCTGGAGGGCGAGGGCGCCACGGTGCCGGTCATTATTACCAGGGCACTGGCAGAGCACTTCTTTCCGGGCAAGTCGGCCGTGGGCAAGGTGATCTATGCGTTCGGCACCAACCGCGTTGTTGGCGTGGTGGACCGACTGGTGCAGCCGCGGGATTACGGATCGGCGGAGTCCTACGAATACGCCATGATCTTTCCGGTCAATCTTTCGTTTGCGCAAGGCACGTACCTGCTACGCGTCAAGGATACGTCACAGCGCGATCCGGTGATTCGCGACGCACTGCGCACGCTGAGGACCGATGGTCCGCTCCGGCTGGTTTCGCCGAGGGATGCAACCACGCTGCAGGCGGCGCGCGCGAAGTACTACCGCAATGATCGCGCCATGGCTTGGATGCTGGTGGGCGTGTGCGTGTTATTGCTGGTGGTCACGGCCGTGGGCATCGTCGGCCTCACCAGCTTCTGGGTGGCGCAACGACGTCGGCAGATCGGCATACGTCGCGCCATAGGCGCCACGCGTGGCGACATCCTGCGCTACTTCCAGATCGAAAACTTCCTGATCGCCACGTTGGGGATCGCGCTCGGCATGCTGCTGGCCTATGGCCTCAACTTGTTGCTGATGCAGCACTACGAATTGGGCAGGTTGCCGGGCTACTACCTGCCTGTGGGCACGCTGGTTTTGTGGACGCTCGGCCAGCTGGCCGTTTACGGCCCCGCCTTGCGCGCGTCGAACGTGCCGCCGGTAGTGGCGACACGAAGCGCATGAATTTCGGGAGGGCATGAGCAATGTTCGGCTACTACCTTGATCTGGCGCGCCGCAGTCTCAGGCGCACGCCCGTCCTCACCGGCCTGATGGTGCTGGCGATCGGCCTGGGCATCGGGGCGTCGATGACGATGCTGACGGTGTTGCACGTGATGACCGACGATCCGATGCCGGGTCGCAGCGCGCAGCTGTATACGCCGCATCTCGATCCGTTGCCGATCGGCTTCAAGGGCATGGACATCGCGGGCGATGCAGCCAGCAACCTGACCTGGCCGGACGCGATGGCGCTGCTCAAGGCGCATCGCGCTGTGCGGCAGGCGGCGATGGCCGGCGGCGACCTGCTGGTGCGGCCGTCGCGCACGGGCGCGCAGCCGTTCTACGCGGATGGCCGTTACACCACCGCGGATTTCTTCGCGATGTTCGGGGTGCCGTTCGAACGGGGGCAGGGCTGGTCGGCAGCTGAGGACGACGCACGCGCGCACGTGGTGGTGCTCAGCGACACGCTCAGCCGCAAATTGCTTGGTGGTGTCGACGTCGTCGGCAGGATGGTGCGGCTCGGCGGCCACGACTTCCGGGTGGTCGGCGTGACGGCCGACTGGCAGCCGTCGCCGATGTTCTACGTCGACGCTTCGGCCAGGCGCTACAGCGACGGCGACAAGTTCTTCCTGCCGCTGTCGACCGCGGTGGATCTCAAGCTCGACGTCAACGGCAACTTCAACGGCTGGGGCGAGGATCATGCCGACACGCGCATGGTCAGTCCGACCACCACCTGGCTGCAGTTCTGGGTGCAACTGGACACGCCGGCGCAGGTCGCCGGCTACCGACAGTTCCTGATCGACTACTCGGCGCAGCAGAAGGCATTGGGTCGTTTCCAGCGCCCGCCGACCAACGCGAAACTGTATGGCTTGATGGCCTGGCTGGCGCACGAGAACCTGGTGCCAAACGACCTGCGCCTGCAGCTGTGGCTGGCGCTGGGCTTCCTGTTCGTGTGCATGCTCAACATCGTGGCCTTGCTGCTGGCGAAGTTCCTGCGGCGCAGCGGCGAGATCAGCGTGCGTCGTGCGCTGGGCGCGCGGCGGCGCGACATCTTCATGCAGCTGGGTGTCGAGTCGGCCGTGATCGGCGTGGCCGGCGGCGCATCGGGATTGCTGATCGCACAGCTCGGGCTGTGGAGCATCCGCCAGCGCCCCGACGACTACGCGCATCTGGCGCAGATGGACGTGCCGATGCTGCTGGGCACGCTCGCGCTGGCGATTGCCGCCAGCCTGCTGGCCGGGCTGCTGCCGGCGTGGCGCGCGTGTCGGGTGATGCCCGCATTGCAACTGAAAGCCCAGTGAGGCGCACGGAGCCTGCCATGCAGATCAGACCGATACTTTCCACCTTGCGCCACCACAAGCTCACGGCCGTACTGCTGGGACTGCAGGTGGCGTTTACCTGCGCCATCGTCTGCAACGTGGCATTCATGATCGCCAACCGCGTGCGCCAGGTGACGCTGCCCACCGGGCTGGCGGAGAACACGCTGTCGATGGTGGGCGTCGAGGGCATCACCAAGGGCGAGAACCCGCAGACGCGGCACGCCGAGGATCTGGCCGCGCTGCGCTCGGTGCCCGGCGTGCAGGCCGTGGTGGCGGTGGACTCGCTGCCGCTGAGCCGCGACGAATCCAGCTACGGCACCTGCAACAGCCTGCAGAGCCTCAACCAGGCCATAGCGGCGCATTCGATGGATGGCGTGGCCGGTTGCGTGGACGCCAGCGTCTACAGCGGTTCGCCGGGCGAACTGGCGACGTTGGGGCTGAAGCTTGCAGCCGGGCGGGACTTCCAGCCTGGCGAGTACCTGCCGGCCAAGCCCGGCTGGATGATCGCCGCCGTCCCCAGCGTGATCATCACCCGGGCCCTGGCAGCGCAGCTCTACCCTGGACGGAGCGCGCTGGGGCAGAGCCTTTACATGGGGGGAAGCAGGCCCATTCGCATCGTGGGCGTGGTGGATACATTGCTGCGCCCGCGACTGCGCACGCCGGCCGTCGACCAGTTCAGCGTGATGGCGCCGTCGCTGCCGGGCGACAACACGGTGAATTACGTGATGCGCAGCGCGCCGGCGGATCGCGATCGCGTGCTCAAGGCTGCCGTTGCCACACTGAGCCGGATCGATCCCGACCGATTGATTCCGCCGAAGCAGACGCGCACGTTCGCACAACTGCGCCGGAGCTACTTCGAGCGTGACACCACCATGATCGGCCTGCTGATCGCCTCGGCGCTGGGCCTGCTGTTCGTCACCGCGCTGGGCATCGCCGGGCTGGCCAACTTCTGGGTGCAGCAGCGCACGCGAAGCATCGGCATCCGCCGCGCGATCGGGGCGACGCGCGGCGACATCCTGCGCTACTTCCAGACCGAGAACTTCCTGATCGTGGGCGCAGGCATCGTGCTGGGCGCGGCTTTGGCCCTCGCGCTGAACCTGATGCTGATGACGCACTACGAATTGCCGCGCCTGCCGTTGTGGTATCTGCCCATCGGCGCTGCCGTGCTCTGGATGGTGGGCCAGCTCGCGGTGCTGTCGCCGGCACTGCGCGCGGCACGGGTGCCACCGGTGGTGGCGACGCGCAGCGTGTGAACCTTTTCCTCTCCCAATCAAGGGGGAGGCAATACAGCCTGGGGGAAGGGATGTTCGGCTACTACCTCGACTTGGCACGGCGGAGTCTCGTGCGCAACAAGGTGCTTACCACGCTGATGGTGTTGGCCATCGCATTGGGTATCGGCGCTAGCATG
>JAJZET010000093.1 GCA_021805685.1 Pseudomonadota bacterium | reverse complement strand
CGACAGGCGCCGCAGGTGCGGCAGGCGTCACGGTGGCGACCGGAGCAATCGGAGCAATCGGAGCGTGCGCGACGGGTTCGGTTGCGGCGACCGTCCGGGCCGGTTCGTCGCCGGGCACGATCCTGCTGCCTGCGGCGTTTGCCGGCGCGCTTGCCGCGGCGGCCTCTGGCGCAGGGCGCGCCGTCGGTGTCGCCGCGGCGGTGGGTGCGGGCCCGCTGGCCGGAAGCGGCTCGCCACGGGACGGTGCGATGGCGGTGACCGTCGCGGCGGACTCGTCGCCAATCAGGCGCAATGCCACCTGGCTGGCTTCCTCGGCGTGCATGCCGATCTGCTGTAAGCCGGCCTGCACCTCGCGGCGCAGCAGGTCGGTGTCCTCCACCGGCAGGCGACCCAGCAGCTCGTCGGTGACGCGCAGGCGCTGGGCGACCGCGGGGCTGCCCTCGCCGTGTTGCAGCAGGGTCAGCGCCAGCACGTCGGACCAGGCGCGGTCGAGCAGCGCGCGCAGCAGGCCGCGCGGCGGGTGTTCGGCATAGCGCTCGGCCAGCAGTTCGCTGGCGCGCTGCCGCGCCAGATCCAGCCGCTCGCGGCCCTGCATGGCCTCGACGTGACGACGCTCGGCGGCCTGCGCGCGGCGGTTCAACTGGGCGAGATGGTGTTCGATGTCGGCCAGCAGGGTGGTGTAGAGGCCGGCGCTGGGCGGCTCATGCCGCGCACGCTCGACCAGCTGGTTCAGGCGCGCGGCAAGCTGCTGGTCGGCTTCGCCGTCGGGGCCGTCCAGCCAGTCGTTGGCGGCCTCGGCCACCGCGCCAAGCAGGCGGCGTGCGGGATGCTCGCTCTGGTCGAAGAAGTCGCGATCGCTGACGGCGAGGCGCAGCATCGGCACTTGCAGGTTATCCAGCACGGAGTGCGCATGCGGCCCCTTGTGCTGCATTTGCTTGCCGATCTGCTCGAACAGCATCGCCACCAGTTCCACGGTGTCGTCCTGTTCCGCGCTGAGGCGGGTCGGTGCGGCACCCGCGGGCTTGCCTGCGTTGAGTTGCAGCAGCAGCTCCTCGCGCAGGCGCTGAGCACTGCGCAGTTCGCGGCTGGCGTTGTCGGTGACCTGGGCCAGGTGCTGCTGCAGGGCGCCCAGCGCGGTCTGCAGTTCTTCCGGCGTGGCGACCTGGCCGCCGCCGCCCGCGCCGCCCGTGCCGGTACGGCGTTGGGACAGCAGGTCGCGCAGGGTTTCCAGCACGGTAATTGGCGCCTGCGCCGCGTTGCCGGGGGCTGTGCCGCTGGCAGCCGGGGCTGCCTTGGCCGGCACCTCGCTCGCCGGTGCGCTGCGCGGGGTGCTGGCAGGCGCGGGGCGGGGCGGGGCGAACGGACGCAGTTGCGGCAGCAGGCCATCGTCCTGCAACTGCTTGTTGACGACGGCGTAGAGCGGCCCGGCCGCCAGCACCACGAGTTGCTCGAAGCGTTGCACCAGTTGCAGGCGGTGGCCCGACGGCAGGTCCAGGATGTCGATGGCACTGCGCAAGGCTTCGGCCAGGCCGGCCGGTCCGATCGGCAGCTTTGCGCCCTCCAGTGGTGCGGCGCCGACCAGCACCGCGAAGCGGTAGGACAGCTCGGTGATCACCAGACCATGGTGCGCGTCGCCGCGGGAGGAGAGCTTTTCCAGCGTGGCGGTCAATTCGTGCTCGGTCTGCGTGAGCAGGCTCAATGGCCGCGGCGCAAGTCCGGCACCGGCATCGTCGCCGTTTTCGCCGAGGTGCATGAAGCCATCGCGCAGTCGGTCGGCAAACGCCTGCATGAAGGCTGCCCGCTGCATCTGCAACTGCGTGCGGCTGTCGGCGCAGTACTGTTGCACCTGATGGTTGCGCGCATGCTCCATCTGGTCGTACAGATCCTTGTCGAAGCGATCCAGGCACTCGCGCAGCGCGGGTTCCAGCCACTGCGCGCACAGCGGACCGATGATGTTGAGCAGGCGTTGCGTGCGTGACGGCCAGCGCGGACGCGCGGGCGCGTCGGTCGCCGTGCCCGATGGTCGTTTGCGCTGCTCTGCGTCCACCATGCGCTCCCCGTTGTTGCCCTGTTGGTGCAGTTTAGGCGGGTTGTTGCGGGGCCGCTACGGGAGTCGCTCAGTCCAGAAAGCCGGCGATGGCGTCGTTGAGGAAGCGCTGCCCCAGGGCGGTGGTGCGCAGCTGCCCGGGGGCGTCGTCCAGCCAGCCCCGTCGTCGGGCTGCAGCAAGCTGGGCGGCGATGCGCTCCGGCGGCAGGCCGGTGCGTTCGGTGAAGTCCGTCGCCGGCACGCCGTCGGTCAGGCGCAGCGCGTTGAGCATGTATTCGAAAGGCAGTTCGTCGGCGCCGACGGTGTTGTCGCCGCCGATGCGGGCCGCGCCGCCGGCGGCCTCCATGTACGCGCGCGGGTGGCGGGTCTTCCAGCGGCGGCGCACGCTGCCGGCGGCCGGGTCGCTGAGCTTGCCGTGCGCGCCGGCGCCGATGCCGAGGTAGTCGCCGAACCGCCAGTAGTTGAGGTTGTGCGCGCAGCGCCGGCCCGGCTGTGCGTAGGCGGATATCTCGTACTGGCCGTAGCCGGCCTCGGCCAGGCGCGCCTCGCAGGCCTCCTGCATCGCCCAGGCGTGGTCGTCGTCCGGCAGCGGTGGCGGGTTGGCGGCGAAGGCGGTGTTCGGCTCCAGCGTGAGCTGGTAGTGCGAGAGGTGCGTCGGCGCGAGCGCGATCGCGCGCTCGACGTCGGCCAGTGCCCCGTCCAGCGTCTGCGCAGGCAGTGCGTACATCAGGTCGAGGTTGAGGTTGGCGTAGCCGGCGTCCTGCGCGGACTTCACCGCGGCCTCGGCCTCGGCGGCGGAGTGGATGCGGCCCAGGCGCTTCAGCTTGTCGTCGTCGAAGCTCTGGATGCCGAAGGAAAGCCGGTTGACGCCGGTCTTCAGATAGCCGTCGAAACGGCCGTGCTCCACCGTGCCGGGATTAGTCTCCAGCGTGATCTCGCAGTCGGCCGCGAACGGCAGGCGCTCACGCGCGCCGTCGAGGAAACGCGCGACCAGTTCCGGCGCGAACAGGCTCGGCGTGCCGCCTCCGAAGAACACGCTGACGATGTCCCGGCCCTGCGCCGCCGGGCCGAAGTCGCGCAAGTCGGCGTCGAGGTCGGCCAGCAGCAGCGCCACGTATTCGGCGTAGGGCGGCGGTGTGCCCCGCAGGCCGTGCGAGTTGAAGTCGCAGTACGGGCATTTCTTCACGCACCAGGGCATGTGCACGTACAGCGACAGCGGCGGCGCGATCAGCGGCATCGTTCAGGCGTGCAGCTCGGCCAGCTGCTGGCGCAGGTCCGCCAGGGCGCGGCCGCGATGGCTGATGCGGTTCTTCAGGCCCGGCGGAAGTTCGGCGGCGCTGGAAGATTCGTCGTTGGGCAGGAACAACGGGTCGTAGCCGAAACCCTGCGCACCGCGCGGAGCGTGCAGCACGCGGCCGTGCCAGCGGCCCTCGGCGATCAGCGGCGCCGGATCGTCCGCGTGGCGCAACAGCGCCAGCACGCAGATGAAGAAGGCGCCGCGCCGCTCATCCGGCACGCCGTCGAGTTCGCGCAGCAACCGGGCGTTGTTCGCCGCGTTGTCGCCGTGCATGCCGGCGTAGCGCGCCGAATACAGGCCGGGCGCGCCGTCGAGATGCGCCACGCACAGGCCGGAGTCGTCGGCCAGCGCGGGCAGGCCGCTGGCACGCGCCGCGTGGCGTGCCTTGAGTAAGGCGTTCTCGACGAAGCTGAGGCCGGTTTCCTCGGCGTCGTCGATGCCGAGCTGGCCTTGTGGCACCACCTCGAAGCCGCTGGTGGCGAGCAGCGCGCCGAACTCTTTCAGTTTTCCGGGGTTGCCGCTGGCGAGTACGAGTTTCATGGTTTTGGCTGCATCAGGTCCCAGCGATTGCCGTAGAGGTCCTCGAAGACCGCGACGGTGCCGTAGTCTTCATGGCGCGGCGCTTCGGCGAAGCGCACGCCGCGCGCCGTCATGGCGGTGAAATCGCGGTCGAAGTCGTCGGTGTGGAGGAAGAAGCCCACGCGCCCGCCGGTCTGGTTGCCGATGCGCGTGACCTGGATATCGTCCGCCGCCTTGGCCAGCAGGATGGTGGTCGCCGCGCCGGGCGGCGCCACGACCACCCAGCGTTTGCCGTCCCCGCGTGGTGCATCCTCGCGCAGCTCGAAGCCGAGCGCCCGGGTGTAGTAGGCGATGGCTTCGTCGTAGTCCGCCACGACGAGCGCGAAGCTGGCGATGTGCTGGGCCATGGGCGCTGGCGTCAAAGCCCCAGTGCGGCGCGCTGGGCGGCGACCAGTTCGGCGATGCCCTTCCCGGCCAGCTCCAGCAGCACGTCCATTTCCTCGCGGCGGAAGGCGTGGCCTTCGGCGGTGCCCTGCACCTCGATGAAGCCGCCGCCGTCGTTCATTACCACGTTCATGTCGGTGTCGCAGTCCGAATCCTCGGCGTAGTCGAGGTCGAGCACGGGCAGGCCCTTGTAGATGCCCACCGAGACTGCGGCCACGGCGCCCACGATGGGGTTGCGCTTGAGGTTCTCGCGCTTGACCAGGTCGTTCACCGCGTCGACCAGGGCCACGTAGGCGCCGGTGATCGCCGCGGTGCGCGTGCCGCCGTCGGCCTGGATCACGTCGCAGTCCAGCGTGATCACGCGTTCGCCCAGCGCCTGGCGGTTCACGCAGGCGCGCAGGCTGCGGCCGATCAGGCGCTGGATTTCCAGCGTGCGCCCGCCCTGCTTGCCACGCGCGGCCTCGCGGTCGCTGCGGGTGTGGGTGGCGCGCGGCAGCATGCCGTATTCGGCGGTAACCCAGCCTTCACCCTTGCCGCGCAGGAAGGCCGGCACCTTGTTCTCCACGCTGGCGGTGCACAGCACGCGGGTATCGCCGAAGCTCACCAGCACCGAGCCCTCGGCATGGCGGGTGTAGTGGCGTTCGATGGAGACAGCGCGCAACTGGTCGCTGGCGCGACCGCTGGGACGGACAGGCTGGGTCATGGGGGCGATTGGGCAAGGCTGGGCGGGAAAGTTTACCATTGCGCCCTTTCCTCCCGCCCGCAGGCCGCCGATGATCCGCAGCATGACCGCCTACGCCTCAGCCGAATCCGGCGGTCCCGCCGGCGCGTTGAGCTGCGAGCTGCGCACGGTCAACCATCGCTACCTCGAGCTTTCGCCGCGCCTGCCCGACGAGTTGCGCAGCCTGGAGTCGGCCCTGCGCGAGCGCATCGCGGCCAGGCTCTCGCGCGGCAAGGTGGACGTGACGGTGCGCTTCAACGCCGACGCCCAGCGCGAATCGCTGCAGGTCAACGACGCGCTGCTGCAGCAACTGTCTGGGTTGAACCACGACCTGGTGTCGCGCTTCCCCGGCATGCAGGTGCAGTTCACCGAGCTGTTGCGCTTCCCGGGAGTATTGCAGCGCGAGTCGCTGGACCCCGAGGCGCAGCAGGTGGCCCTGTTCGACGTGCTGGACCGTGCGCTCGACGCGCTCGCCGCCACCCGTGAGCGCGAGGGTGCCAAGCTGGCGCAGATCCTGCGCGAACGGCTGGATGCGATCGAGCGCATCGTGGCGCAGGTGCGCGAGTGGATGCCGGAGATCCGCGCCGCGCTGCGCGCACGGCTGGAGGCCCGGCTGGCCGACCTCAGGCAACCGGCCGACCCCGGTCGGCTGGAGCAGGAACTGGTGCTGCAGATCACCCGCAGCGACGTGGACGAGGAGCTCGACCGTCTCGCTACCCACATCGCCGAGACGCGCCGCGTGCTGGGCCTGCAGGAGCCGGTGGGCCGCCGCCTCGATTTCCTGATGCAGGAGTTCAACCGCGAGGCCAACACGCTGGGCTCCAAGTCGGTGGACGCGCGCAGCACCAATGCCGCGGTGGAGCTGAAGGTGCTGATCGAGCAGATGCGCGAACAGGTGCAGAACATTGAATGAGCGCATCCGGCAGGACCAGGCCCCTCACCCCGACCCACTCCCCGGCGGGGAGTGGGAGCAGACGTGCTTCGCTGCGCCATGACGATTGAAGCGGCCAGCACCCTGTTCGTGGTCGCCGCGCCCTCGGGCGCCGGCAAGTCGACCCTGGTCAACGCGCTGCTGGAGCGCGAGCCGGCGATCTCGCTGTCGATCTCGCACACCACGCGGCCGCCGCGGCCGGGCGAGCTGTACGGGCGCCACTACTACTTCACCGAACGCGCGGAGTTCGAGCGCGAGATCGCCGAGGGCATCTTCCTCGAGCACGCCGAGGTGCACGGCAACCTGTACGGCACCTCGCGCGACAAGGTGGACGCGCTGCTGGCGCAGGGGCGTGACGTGCTGCTGGAGATCGACTGGCAGGGCGCGGCGCAGATCCGCCGCAGCAAGCCGGACTGCGTCAGCGTGTTCATCCTGCCGCCGTCGCGCGCCGAGCTGGAGCGCCGCCTGCGCGGCCGCGGTTCGGACGCGCCGGATGTGATCGAGCGTCGCCTGGCCAATTCGCGCGGCGAAATCGCCCACGCGCACGAGTTCGACTACATCATCGTCAACGACCGTTTCGACGACGCGCTGGACGAATTGCAGGCCATCGTGCGCGCCGTGCGCCTGCGCGGTACGCTGCAGTGCCGCCGGCACGAGGCCCTGATCGCCGAGTTGCTGGCCTGAACGCCGCGCCATCGCACGGAAGCTCGCCGGCTTGGCGGCCTCCCGCCGCTCAGCTAACGTAGGCCGCTTATGAACGCCGCCGCCCCCTCCGACGACACGCTGATCCGCATCCGCGGCCTCACCACGGTGCTCAGCGGCAAGAAGGTCTTCGACGCGCTGGACATGGACATCCCGCGCGGCAAGGTCACCGCGATCATGGGCCCCAGCGGCACCGGCAAGACCACCCTGCTCAAGCACATCACCGGGCAGATGCGCGGCGATGCCGGGCAGGTGCAGGTCGACGGGAAGAACGTGCCGGAGCTGGGTCGCGAGGCGCTGTACGCGCTGCGCGAGAAGATCGGCTACCTGTTCCAGAACTCGGCCCTGCTCACCGACTTCGACGTGTTCGAGAACGTGGCCTTCCCGCTGCGCCAGCACACCAGGCTGCCCGAGGTGCTGATCCGCAACATCGTGCTGACCAAGCTGCAGGCGGTAGGCCTGCGCGGGGCCGCCCAACTGGCGCCCAGCGAGCTGTCCGGCGGCATGGCGCGGCGCGTGGCGCTGGCGCGGGCGATCGTGTTCGATCCGATGTTGATCCTCTACGACGAACCGTTCGTGGGCCTCGATCCGATCGCCCTGAACCAGGTGCTGAAGCTGATCCGCACGCTCAACGAGACGCTGGGCATCACCAGCGTGCTGGTGGCCCACGAGCTGGATGCGATCAAGCAAGTGGCCGACCACATCTTCCTGATCGCCAACGGCAAGGTGGTGGCGCAGGGCGACCCGAAGACCATCGCCGGCGACGGTTCGCCGTGGACGCGGCAGTTCTTCGGCGGCGAGGCGGACGGCCCGGTGCCGTTCCAGTATCCGGCCGGCGATTACGCCGAGGCCCTCGGTTTCCCGCGGAGCGGCGCATGAACGCACGCATCGAACGCGACAACATCGTGACCCAGGCGCTGGGCCAGATCGGCGCCTGCGGGCTGTTCCTGCTGCAGATCCTCGCGGCGATCCCGCGCAGCCTGCGCTATGTGCGCGAGACGGTGCGCCAGCTGTGGTTCGTGGGTGCCATGAGCCTCACCATCATCATGGTCTGCGGCCTGTTCGTGGGCATGGTGCTGGCGCTGCAGCTCTACCACGTGCTGTCGATCTTCGGCGGCACCGCGGCCACCGGCACGGTGGTGGCGATCTCGATCTACCGCGAGCTCGGCCCGGTGATCACCGCGCTGCTGTTCGCCGGCCGTGCCGGTACCGCGATCACCGCCGAAATCGGCCTGATGCGCGCCACCGACCAGATCGCCGCGATGGAGCTGATGGCGGTGGACCCGCTGGCCTACGTGGCGGCGCCGCGCTTCCTGGCCGGGCTGATCGCTTTGCCCCTGCTGTGCTGCGTGTTTTCCGCGCTGGGCATCTTCGGCGGCCACCTGGTGGGCGTGACCTGGCTGGGCATCGACAACGGCACGTTCTGGTCGAACATGACCGCCACCGTGGACGTGTGGAAAGACATCATCAGCGGCGTGGTCTGGAAGAGCCTGGCCTTCGGCGCCGTGGTGGCGCTGATCGCGGTGTTCCAGGGCTACACTGCGCCGCCTACCAGCGAGGGCGTGGCCTACGCCACCACCCGCACCGTGGTCGCCTCGTCCATCGCCATCCTGGCGCTGGACTTCGTGCTGACCGCCTTCCTGATGTGACGTCATGACGACGCGCGAAAGCATCGTGGTGCCCACGGCGCATGGAAGGGCCGCTCGCGACCAGGCATACGAATGTCTGGTCAGCGTAGCCAGGCCGGCGCCTGTGCCGGACCTGCCGACTCGAGCGACCGCCGGGAAGGCGGGTTTTCGAGATTCCAAAAAACCTTCGAGGATGTTGCCGTGAGCCAGAGAAAATCCTATGCCGTCGGCACCGGACTGTTCATCGTGCTCGGCTTTGCCGCGCTGGCCTATCTCGCCACCCAGACCAGTTCGGTGGCGAATCGCCAACAGGGCGACAGCTACACGGTGGATGCGCAGTTCCAGAACATCGGCCAGTTGAAGGAGCGCGCCCCGGTGAAGATCGCCGGCGTGCGCGTGGGCCAGGTGCAGTCGATCGCGCTGGAGCCGGGCAAGGCGGTGGCCGATGTGAAGCTGTCGATCGACAAGCGCTACGACACGATACCCACCGACTCGGTGGCCACGGTGTTCACCAGTGGCCTGCTTGGCGACCAGTACGTGGGCATCGAGTATGGCCACGCCAAGAAGTACGTGGCCAACGGCGGCAAGCTGGCGCTCACCCGCTCCAGCGAGCCGCTGGAAGAGATGCTGGGCAAGTTCTTCGGTGCCGGCGGTACGGCCGACGCCATCGGGGGCACCTACAAGGTGTTCGCCCGTTTCAGCAACGTCGGCACGTTGTCGGCCGGCTCGCCGGTGAAGATGGCAGGCGTGCCGATCGGCCAGGTCGTGTCGGTGCAGGCCGAGCCCGACAAGCTCGATGCGCTGGTCACGCTGGCGATCGACAACCGCTACAACCAGATCCCCGACGATTCCGCCGCCGCGGTGTTCACCAGCGGTTTGATCGGCAGCCAGTACGTTGCGATCCAGCCCGGCGGTTCGTCGGACATGCTGAAGAACGGCGACGAGATGATCCTCACCCAGTCTGCGATGCAACTGGAGGACCTGATCGGCAAGTTCCTGGTCAACGGCTCCGGCAGCGGCGACGGCAAACAGGGCGCCGGTGCCTCCACTTCCCCCGCCGGCAAACACTGAGCCGGCTCCCCGCATCGCACAGAGGAGTTTCCGCATGACGCGTCACCTGGCCATCGCCATCGCCGTCGCCTTGGGCGGCACGCTCGCCGCGCCGGCCTTCGCCCAGCAGCAAGCAGCGCAGCAGGCCGCTGCGCAGCAGACCCCGACCGAGGTGGTGCAGCAGATCGCCCACCAGCTCGACAGCGCTGTGGCCGGCCACAAGGCCGAGCTGGAAAAGAACAGGGAAAAGCTGATCGGCGTCATCAACGGCGTGTTCCGGCCGCATTTCGATGTGGACTACGCGGCGATCCTGGTGCTCGGCCAGCACGCCCGCGAGGCCTCGCCGGAACAGCGCGTCGAATTCGCCAAGGCGTTCTACAACTCGATCACCCGCCGTTACGCGCAGGGCCTGCTGAATTACACCTCGGGCGTGGTGAAGGTGTTGCCGACCGCCGACAGCGACCTAAACACCAAACGCAGCGTGGTGCGCACCCAGGTAGCCACCGGCGACGGCAAGACGGTGTCGGTGGACTTCGTGTTCCGCAAGACCGCCAGCGGTGAGTGGAAGGCCTACGACGTGGTGATCGAGGGCATCTCCTACATCACCAACTACCGCAACCAGGTCGATGCCGAAATCCGCAAGGTCGGCCTTGCCCAGCTGATCAAGAACCTGCAGACCCAGGGCGACCAGGCGCTGAAGTCGATGGAGCAGGACGGCAAGGCCCATGGCGGCTGACGACGCGTTCCGGCTGGACCGCGGCACGCCCGGTACGCTGGCGCTGTCCGGCACGCTGGGTTTCGCCACGGCGGCGGCGGCCCTGCAGGCCCTCACGCAGGCGTTGCACGGCGGTGATGGCACGCAGATCGATCTTGCCGGCGTGCGCAGCAGCGACAGCGCCGGGCTTGCCTGCGTGCTGGCGGTGCTGGCGGAGGCGCGCGGGCGTGGCCAGGCGGTAAGCCTGCGCCACGTGCCCGAGGGCATGCGCACGCTGGCGCGCGTCAGCGGCGTGGAAGCACTGCTGGATTGAGCGACGCCGACGTGCCGCATGTGAAAACGGGGCCTTTCGGCCCCGTTTTCCTTTCAATGCTTCGACGGCGTTGTCGTCGGCGATGATGGGCCGTGTTGCTGTTCCCATTGCTTCTGCTGTTGCAGCAATTCGTCGGGATCGAAGCCCTGCTGGTCGACGCCCTGCATCTTTTCGATCACCGCGGACGGCGGGTTGCCGTCGTACAACATGTACAGCCGGCGTTGGCGGTAGGCGTCGCGGAGGAAGGCGTAGGGGTCGTAGGCGGATTGCAGGAAGCCCTCTGCGTCGATCAGCTGCGAGCGCATCGACACCACGTAGAGCACCTGCGGCAGGTAATACTGGCCGTAGTTGAAGGAATGGTTTTTCGCGATCAGGCTGAGCGGATCGAAGAAATAGCCGTCCACGGGGTAACGCCACACGTCCCGCACGGTGCTGGGGCCGAGCAGGGGCAACATCAGGAAGTCGCCCTCGGGCACACCCCAGCGCGCGAGGGTGATGCCGAAGTCGGTGCTCTGCTGTGGCAGGCCGAGTTTGGTGGCGGGGTCGAAGATACCGCCCACGCCCACGGTGAGGTTGATCAGGAATCGCCCGGTGTTGCCCAGCGCCTGCGAGGGCCGGGCCTGCAGCAGGTCGTTGGCGATGGTGACGGGCAGCTCGATGTTGGTGAAGAAGTTGTCGACCGCGTGCCGTACCGGCGGATTGGTGACCTTCCGGTAGCCCACGGCCGCGGGCCGCAGCACGGCCTTGTCGAGCTTGTCGTTGAACGCGTAGACCTTGCGGTTGACCTTCTGCAGCGGATCGTCGGTACGCGGCGGCGCGATGGCACAGCCGGCCAGCAGGGCCACGGCCAGCAGGGCCAGGCCGCGACGCAGGAAAGATCGGGACAGTGAAGGCATCGGCATGGAGGCGCGGCCAGGTGGGGAGCGGGGCAGAGGCGTTGGGGATCTTAATAGTGTACTGTTTGGTTTTATATCCTGCACGCGTTTCGTCGTGCTTTCGCATCCCGGCGGCGATCGCGCGCCCTCGCGTTGCCAGTCCGGCGCCCGCTGCTCTAAACTGTCATCTTGTATAAGTCTCTATTTATCTAAGGATTTGGCATGGCACGCATTACCGTGGAAGACTGCCTCGAGGTGGTCGACAACCGATTCGAACTGGTGCTGATGGCGACCAAGCGCGCCCGCCAGCTCGCCAAGGGCGCCGAGCCGGCCGTGAACCCGAACAACGACAAGCCTTCCGTGCTGGCACTGCGCGAGATTGCCGGCCGCCGTATCGACCAGGCCACCATCGACGAGATCGACAAGGCCGAGCGCGAGCGCGCCGAGCGCGAGGCGCTTGAGTGGGCCGCCGCCGAGGTGGACGACGACCTTTCCAAGGTCGGCGACGATTGATGGAGGGCGGCTGTAGATCGCGCACGCATCGCATCGGGCCATCCGATGCGCCTGCACGCGCGACCTGCCGCATTCGTTGTCATCGCATGACCGCGCCACCGGCGCGGTCGCCGCGGCCGGTCGCAGCATGACCGCCGTCACCCCCATTGCGAGCGATCCCGCGGCGCTGCCGCAATACGTGCAGGCGCTGAACGATCAGCTCGGCTATCTTGCGGCGCCGCAGATCCAGCGCGTGCTGCGCGCGTTCGAGGTCGGTGCGGAGGCGCACGCAGGCCAGACCCGCAAGAGCGGCGAACCCTACATCACCCACCCGGTTGCCGTGGCCGGCATCCTCGCCGAACTGGGCATGGATGCCGAGACCATCATCGCGGCGATCCTGCACGACACGCTGGAGGACACCGCGCTCAGCCGCAGCGCGCTGGCCGGGGAATTCGGCGAGACCGTGGCCGAACTGGTGGACGGCGTCACCAAGCTGGACAAGATGCGCTTCGGGAGCCGCCAGGAGGCGGATGCGGAGAGCTTCCGGAAGATGCTGCTGGCGATGGCGCGCGACTTGCGCGTCATCCTGATCAAGCTTGCCGACCGTTTGCACAACATGCGCACGCTGGGCGCGAAGGATTCCGCCTCGCGCCGCCGCATCGCGCGCGAGACACTGGAGATCTACGCCCCCATCGCGCAGCGCCTCGGCATGAACGCGATCAAGGCCGAACTGCAGGATCTGGGTTTCCGCGCGCTGCACCCCGACCGCTACCGCGTCATCAGCGAGCGCATCCGCGCCGCGCTGGGCAACCGTCGGGAGGCGATGGGCAAGATCGAGTCCGCGCTGTCGCAACGGCTGGGTGCCGAACAATTGCCGGCACGCGTGGTGGGCCGGATCAAGTCGGCGTGGAGCATCTACTCCAAGATGCGACACGAGCATAAAAGCTTCGCCCAGCTGATGGACGTGTATGGCTTCCGCGTGGTGGTCGACAGCGCGCTGGATTGCTACAAGGCGCTGGGCGTGGTGCACGGGCTGTACAAGCCAGTGGACCGGCGCTTCAAGGATTTCATCGCGATCCCGAAGGCGAACGGCTACCAGTCGCTGCACACCGTGCTGCTGGGGCCGTTCGGTGCGCCGATCGAGGTGCAGATTCGCACTGCGGAAATGGATTCGGTGGCCGAGCGCGGCGTGGCGGCGCACTGGGCCTACAAGACCGATTCCGGTCCGGCGAACAGCGCGCAAGCGCGTGCGCGCGAGTGGCTTTCCTCGCTGGCCGACAGCCAGGTCAACACCGCCTCGTCGGCCGAGTTCTTCGAGAACGTCAAGATCGACCTGTTCCCGGACGAGGTCTACCTGTTCACGCCGCGCGGCGACATCCTCGCGCTGCCGCGCAACGCCACCGCGCTGGACTTCGCCTATGCCGTGCATACCGACGTGGGCGACCATGCGGTGGCCGCGCGCGTGGACAAGAAGCTGCTGCCGCTGCGTACGCGGCTGGAGTCCGGCCAACTGGTGGAGATCATCACCGCGCCGTCCGCGGTGCCCAACCCGGCATGGCTGGAGTCGGTGGTCACCGGCAAGGCGCGCACCGCGATCCGCCAGTACCTGAAGCACCTGCAGCACGAGGATGCGGTGGACTTCGGCCATCGCATGCTCGACCGCGCGCTCGATGCGCGCGGCAGCAGTCTCGATGCGATCCCGACCGAGGTGCTGGACCGCTTCCTGCACGAAGCGCGGCTGAAGCGGCTGGAGGAGCTGCTGGCCGAGGTCGCACTGGGCAACCGCATGCCGGACGTGGTCGCACGTCACCTGCTGGCGCTGCGCGATGGCCAGTCCGACGACGTCACGCCGGGTGCCGGCATGGCGCGCGAGAAGATCCGCATCACCGGCGCCGAGCGCGGGGTGCTCAGTTTCGCCAACTGCTGCCATCCGCTGCCGGGCGACGCGATCATTGGCCACGTGTCGCCGGGCAAGGGCATCGTGGTGCATCGCGAGGAATGCCCGAACGTGGCCGAGCTGCGCAAGTCGCCGGAGCGCTACGTCGATATCGAATGGGACCGCGACGTGCAGGGCGATTACCGCGCCGAGTTGCGCATCGAGGTGATCAACCGCCCCGGCGTGCTCGCCACCATCGCGGCGGCCATCGCCGCGGCGGACTCCAACATCGAGAACGTGGAGTACATCGAGCGCGACCTTGCCGCTGCCGCGCTGCTGTTCGCCATCGAGGTGAAGAATCGCAAGCACCTTGCCGAGGTCATCCGTCGCGTGCGGCGCACCGGCGTGGTGAGTGGCGTCTATCGCTACCCGCTGTAGTCGCGCAGCGCGGCTTCCGCCCGGCCGGTTCACCTGCACGGAACGCGCGCCTACAATGCCTGGCGTTCCTTACGACCGGGGTTTCCCATGTCTCGCAGCATCGTATCCACCACGCAGGCGCCCGCCGCGATCGGTCCGTATTCGCAGGCCGTGCGCGCCGGCGATACCGTGTATTTCTCCGGGCAGATCCCGCTCGATCCGGCCACCGGCAACCTCGTCGAGGGCGACATCAAGGCGCAGGCGCGGCGCGTATTCGACAACCTGGCGGCGGTGGCGCAGGCGGCCGGCGGCTCGCTGGCTCAGTTCGTCCGCGTGGGCATCTACGTCACCGACCTGGCGAACTTCGCCGAGGTAAATGCGGTGATGGCCGAGTATTTCCAGCAGCCGTATCCGGCACGTTCCACCATCGAGGTGTCGGCGTTGCCCAAGGGCGCGCAGGTGGAAGTGGACGCGATCATGGTGCTGGGCTGACCCGCATCGCTCGATGACGAACGTCGCCACCGCACTGGATGCGGGTGCACAGCCAGTGGCCACCCTGCCGGGCGTGGGTCCGGCGCTCGCGGCCTTGCTGCACAGGCTGGGCCTGGAGCGGGTGCAGGACTTGTGGTTCCATCTGCCGTTGCGTTACGAGGATCGCACCCGTGTCACCGCGATCGCCGACCTGCGCCCGGGACAGGGCGCGCAGGTGGTGGGCGTGGTCGAGGCGGTCGAGCGCGGTTTCCGTTACCGCCCGCAGTTGAAGGTGGCGATTGGCGACGACTCGCGGCAGGGCCTGCAGCTGCGCTTCTTTCATTTCAATCGCGCGCAGGCCGAACAGCTCGTGCCTGGCGCGCGCCTGCTTTGCTTCGGCGAAGTGCGCCAGGCGGCGCAGGGCCTGGAGATGGTGCATCCGCAGTATCGCCGGCTCGGTGCCGGCGAGGCCGTGGTGGTGGAGGATCGTCTGAGCCCGGTCTATCCGACCACCGAAGGACTTGGCCAGAAGCGCCTGGCGGGCGTAGTCGCCAAGGCGCTGGCGCTGCTGCCGCCGGAGGCGGCGCTGGAGCTGATTCCGCGCGAGCTGTGTGTGGCGCATGGCCTCGCCTCGTTGCGCGAGGCGCTGCTCACCGTCCACCGTCCGGCGCCCGATGCCCGGCTGGACCTGCTGCTGCACGGCCGGCATCCCGCGCAGCAGCGTCTGGCCTTCGAGGAACTGCTGACCCAGCACCTCAGCCTGAAGCGGATGCGCGCGGCAGTGCGGCGGCGCAGGTCGCCGAAGCTCGCCGGAGCCGGTCCCCTGCGCAGGGGATTGATTGATTCGCTGCCGTTCGCGCTCACCGCCGCGCAGCGGCGCGTGGACGAGGAGGTGCGCCGCGATCTTGCCGAGGCGAAGCCGATGTTGCGGCTGGTGCAGGGGGACGTGGGCAGCGGCAAGACCGTGGTCGCCGCGCTGGCTGCACTGGCCGCCGTGGAGTCGGGATACCAGGTGGCGCTGATGGCGCCTACCGAGCTGCTCGCCGAGCAACACCTGCGCAACTTCCGGCATTGGCTGGCGCCGCTGGGCGTCGAGGTGGAATGGCTGGCCGGCAAGCAGCAGGGCAAGGCGCGTCAGGCGGCGCTGCGCCGCGTGGCCGGGGGTGTGCCGGTTACGGTGGGTACCCATGCGCTGATGCAGGAAGGGGTCGACTTCCCGCGGCTGGGGTTGGTGATCGTCGACGAGCAGCACCGTTTCGGGGTGCAGCAACGCCTGGCGCTGCACGACAAAGGTGCCGATCATGCGCGCGGCGAGGTGCCGCACCAGCTCGTGCTCACCGCCACGCCGATCCCACGCACGCTGGCAATGAGCGCTTATGCCGACCTCGACGTTTCCGCCATCGACGAGCTGCCGCCGGGCCGTACGCCGGTGCAGACGGTGGCGGTGTCCAACGCACGCCGTGCCGAGGTGATCGAGCGCATCCGCGCGGCCTGCGCCGAGGGGCGGCAGGCGTACTGGGTATGCACGCTGATCGAGGAGTCCGAGCAGTTGCGCGCGCAGGCCGCCGAAGTGGCCCATGCGGAACTCTCCGCCGCGCTGGTCGGTTGCAAGGTAGGCCTGATCCACGGCCGACTGAAGCCGAAGGACAAGCAGGCGGTGATGGATGGGTTCAAGGCGGGCGAGCTTGCGGTGCTGGTCGCCACCACCGTGATCGAGGTGGGCGTGGACGTACCCAATGCCAGCCTGATGGTGATCGAGAACAGCGAGCGGCTGGGTCTTGCCCAGCTGCACCAGTTGCGCGGGCGCGTGGGACGCGGCGCAGTGGCCTCCAACTGCGTGCTGCTCTACCAGCCCCCGCTAGGGCAACTCGCGCGCGAGCGGCTGGCAGTGATGCGCGAAACCAGCGACGGTTTCCGTATCGCCGAGAAGGACCTGGAACTGCGCGGCCCGGGCGAAGTGCTTGGCACGCGGCAGACCGGCCTGCTCAGCTTCCGCATCGCCGACCTGGTGCGCGATGCCCACTTGCTGCCTGCCGTGCAGCAAGTGGGCGAACGCCTGCTGGCGGCGCACCCGCATGAGGCGGATCGGCTGATCGCCCGTTGGATCGGCGGCGCGGCGCGTTACGCGCGTGCCTGATTGTTGCGATCGCCCTTGGATCGGCAGGATCAAATGGGCGGCCTTGGCTGGTCGTGCTCTTCAGTGCGCTTGCGACCACCCGCGATCGCGAGGTTCAAATAGGCGGCCATCCTTGGCCGTATTTTCAATTCTTGCGATCATGCATCCATGAGCAAACCGCAACTGCTGATCGACACCGATCCTGGCGTGGACGACGCGCTGGCCATCATGATGGCGCACGCCCATGCCGACATCGCCGCGTTGAGCGTGGCCGCCGGCAACGTGGGGCTGGATCACACCGTGCGCAACGCGCGAACGCTGCGCGAGCTCCTGGGCGCCTCGTTCCCGGTGTTTCCCGGTTGCGCCTCGCCCCTGGTGCGCGCGCCGGAGGAGGATGCGGCGTTCGTGCATGGGGCGGATGGCCTGGGCGACGTGGGATTTCCGGAACCCAAGGCGGCGGCCGAGGGCGAGGCCGCTGCGCTGGCGCTGCTGCGGCTCACGCGCGAGCGTCCGGGCGAGTTGACCCTGGTGGCGCTGGCGCCGCTGACCAATCTCGCGCTCGCGTTGAAGCTCGACCCGGCGTTGCCGCGGCGGGTGAAGCGGCTGGTGGTGATGGGGGGCGCGGTGACTGGCCACGGCAACACCGGCAGGGTGCCTGCCGAATTCAACGTGGGCTTCGACCCCGAGGCTGCGCACGTGGTGTTCGAGGCTTTTCCGGCGTTCGACCTGGTCGACTGGGAGGCCACGTTGCGCCACGCCTTCGACGACACCGAGTTCGAGGGCTGGATCGCTTCCGGCGACCATCGCGCAAAATTCTTCCAGAAGGTGTTTCGTACGGCGCGCGACTACAACGCCACGCATGAGCGCAACGGCGTGCTCGCCGCCGATGCGCTGGGAATGGCAGTGGCGATTGATCCCGACATCATCGTGCGCAGCGAGACACGTGCGGTGGGTGTGGAGCTGGACGGTCGGCTCACCCGTGGCGCCACCGTGGTGGATTGGGCCCGGCGGCTGGGTCGGCCTGCGCAGGCGCGCATCGTGCTGGAGGTGGATCAGCTGCGCTTCCAGGCAATGGTGCGCAAGGCGCTGGGCGCGGCTTGACGCATCGCCGCGCGGCTAGTTACACTTGCTCTCTTTTCACGTTGCAACAGAGCCCGTCATGAAGCCCGATATCCATCCGAATTACCGCCCGGTGGTGTTCCAGGATCTGTCGTCCGACTTCGCGTTCCTGACGCGTTCGACGATTGCCGCAAAGGAAACCGTCAAGTGGGAAGATGGCAACGAGTACCCGCTGATCAAGGTGGATATCTCCAGCCATTCGCACCCGTTCTACACCGGCAAGCAGAAGACGCTGGACGTCGGCGGTCGCGTCGACAAGTTCCGCAAGCGTTACGCGCAGAAGTAAGCGCGCTCTGCGCCCGCCGCACCGCGCCGGGTTGAAGCATTTACACACGGGGCAGGCGTCAGCCTGCCCCGTGTGTTTTTGCGTGCCTTGCAGTGGATGGGTGTAGTGCGGTCATTGCCGATGCGGCGCCGATAAGCAAAGCGTCTGCGGCCGTCTTCTTGCGGTCGCCGTCCGGCCATCCGCGAACGCATGGCTGCTGGCCGTTGTGCGATAATGAGCGGATTACATCGAGGCATTCGCTGATTCGGTGCCTGTTCCCCTTCGCCTCGGCGCCGCCCCACGGCCCGGGCGACGACCCAAGCTAAGGAGGTTCCCGTGTCCGATTCCAAGACTGTGAAGCTGGTGGACGAGTCGACCCAGCGCAGCAGCACCATGCCGCTGGTTTCCGGCACCCTTGGCCCGGCCTGCATCGACATCAGTTCGCTGTACAAGGACACCGGCCACTTCACCTACGACGTCGGCTACGGTTCGACCGCCAGCACCAAGAGCGCGATCACCTACATCGACGGTGACCAGGGCGTGCTGCTGTACCGCGGTTACCCGATCGAGCAGCTGGCCGAGAAGTCGAGCTTCCTCGAGGTGGCCTACCTGCTGCTCAACGGCGAGCTGCCGAAGCCGGCCGAGTTCGCCACCTTCGAGCACGACGTCTCGCATCACACGATGATGCACGAGTCGCTGAAGAACTTCTTCCAGGGCTTCCACCACAACGCGCACCCGATGGCGATGCTGGCCGCCGCAGTGGCTTCGCTGTCGGCGTTCTACCACGACGATCTCGACGTCGAGAACCCGGCCGACCGCAAGCTCGCCGCGATCCGCCTGATCGCGAAGATGCCGACCATCGCCGCGGCCTGCTACCGCTACTCGATCGGCTGGCCGTTCCGCTATCCGCGCAACAACCTCGAGTACGTCGACCGCTTCCTGCACATGATGTTCGAGGTGCCGAGCGAGCCGCTGCAGATGAACCCGGTGGCTGCGAAGGCGTTGGACCTGCTGTTCATCCTGCACGCCGACCACGAGCAGAATGCCTCCACCTCCACCGTGCGCCTGGTTGGCTCCACCGGCGCCAATCCGTACGCCTCTGTGGCGGCGGGCATCACCGCGCTGTGGGGGCCCGCTCACGGCGGCGCCAACGAGGCGGTGCTGAAGATGCTGGAGGAGATCGGCACGCCGGACAACGTGGAGTCGGCGGTGCTGCGCGCCAAGGACAAGAACGACAGCTTCCGCCTGATGGGTTTCGGCCACCGGGTGTACAAGAACTTCGATCCGCGTGCCAAGATTATCCGCGAGATGTGCCACAAGGTACTGGCCGAGCTCGGCGTCAACGACCCGCTGCTGGACGTCGCGATGAAGCTGGAAGAAGCCGCGCTGAAGGACGACTATTTCGTCGAGCGCAAGCTGTACCCGAACGTCGACTTCTATTCCGGCATCATCTATAAGGCGCTGGGCATCCCCACCGAGATGTTCACCGTGATGTTCGCCATCGCCCGCACCGCCGGTTGGATCGCGCACTGGATCGAGCAGCACGAAACCCCTGGCTCGCGCATTGGGCGCCCGCGCCAGATCTATACCGGTCACGGCGTGCGCGACTATCTGGATTCCGCCAAGCGCTGAGTTGATCCGTGCCTGACCTACCCAGAAAAAACGCCCCGGCTTGCCGGGGAGTTTTTTCTGGATGTCACCAGCCGGGCTGATTGCCGCTCGAGGCTCGCGGGCATCGAGGGGCGCAAGAGTAAGTGCCCCTATCCGCGGCGGTTGGCGTGCGCCAGCATGCGTTCCAGATCGTCCGGACCGTCACCGCTGTCCAACAACTCCTCCACTGCCGCCAGCGCGGCACGGCGCATCGGCTTTTCGTCCACGCGGTCCAGCGGCGCCTGGCGCAATGCATTGCGTGGAAGCACGGTGAGGTCGAAGGGCAGCGCATCGGCGGCGAACAGCAACACCGGGAATTCAGCCTGTTCGTCCCGGCTTGTGCGCAGGCGGCGCGTCTGCGTCTCGAACGGCACGCCATGTTCGTGCAGGTAGCGATGCACGGC
Source organism: Pseudomonadota bacterium (assembly GCA_021805685.1). Classification (GTDB taxonomy): domain Bacteria; phylum Pseudomonadota; class Gammaproteobacteria; order Xanthomonadales; family Rhodanobacteraceae; genus Rhodanobacter_A. The sequence continues at coordinate 48,195 of JAJZET010000093.1, read as the reverse complement.
GTCGGGGTCGTCGCTGAACACGTGCAGGCAGACCGCCGAGTGTGCGTCGGCCGAGCCGTCGAGCACCGCGCCGACCAGGCGCGGTTCGAAGCGGGCGAGGAAGCGCATGGCCTCCACCGCCGCCTCGCGGCGTTCCTGCAACAGCTGCGGTTGGCTGCCGCCCTGGAACAGGCGCTGGTGTTCGCGCAGCGCCTGTTCGATTTCGTGGTTGCGCGGCAGCGCCTGTTCGTCGAGGATGCCCAGCCGTTCGGCGGCCTTCAGCTTGGCGCGGTGGAAATCGCGGATGCCGTGCTCGCTCATCAGGCGGGCTGCCTCCTGCGCCACGCGCAGCCGGTTGCGCTGCTGACGGTCGCTTGCATGGATGCGGTGATGTTCGCCTCGTGCCATGTCGATTCCTCCGCCGCGTGCGTCGCCAGACTAGCGCACGCGACGCGATACCGAAACGGGCCGATCCGCGTCCCCGCTCAGAAGATGTTGAACGGGTTCTGCTGCTCCTGTTGCTGCTGGGTGGCCTGGCTGCGCAGGCGGTCCAGGTCCTCGACCTTGAAGTATTCGGTCATGCTGTCCGGATCGTCCGGCGTGGTGGGCAGGCCGCTGGAGCGGTCGATCAGGGCGGTGGCGATGCCCGGCGGCATCGGCAGCGAATCTTCCGGTTGGCCCTTCAGTGTGGTGCCCATGTAGTCCATCCAGATCGGCAGGGCCGCCGTGGCACCGAACTCGTCGTGGCCCAGCGAGCCGTAGTTGTCGAAGCCCACCCATACCGCGGTGGAAGCGTCGCCGTTGAAGCCCATGAACCACGCATCGCGGAAGTCGTTGCTGGTGCCGGTCTTGCCGGCGAGGTCGCTGCGATTCAACGACTTGGCTGCAAAGCCGGTGCCGTGCAGGATCACGTCCTTCATCAGCGAGGTGATCAGGAAGTCGGTGCGAGGACCGAGCACATGTGGGGCGAGCACGGGCGCGTGCGCGCCGCCGCCATGGGCGTCGGCGGGCAGGGTGCCTACGCCGGAGTCGTCCGTGCTGGCGGCGCTGGCGGGTGCCGTCGAGCTGGCAGTCGTGGCGAGCTGGTTCGCCGGATGCTTGCTCATGTCCGCAGGTGGCGGGCCGGCAGGCGTGTTTTCCAGCAGGCGCTCCTGGCATTCGCGGCAGGCCCGCGCCGGGTTGGCGATGTAGACCGGCTTGCCGTCGCGGTCATCGATCTCGCTGATGAAGTAGGGCGTGACCAGGTAGCCGCCGTTGGCGAACACCGCGTAGCCCCGCGCCATGCTGATCGGCGAGGTCGAAGCGGTACCCAGCGCCATCGAGAGATTGTCGGGCAAGGCGTCGAGCGGAAAGCCGAAACGCGTGATGAAGTCGCGCGCGTAGCGTATGCCGATCGCGTCGAGAAGCCGGATCGAGACCAGGTTCTTGGACTGTACCAGCGCCTCGCGCAGGCGCATCGGGCCGGCGAACTTGTCGTCGTCGTTGCTCGGCGTCCACAGGCCGCCCGGGCGCGAGGGGTCGGGCAGCGCCAGCGGCGCGTCGTTGAGGATGGAGGCCGGCGTGAAGCCATGGTCGAACGCCGCCGAGTACAGGTAGGGCTTGAAGCTGGAGCCGGGCTGGCGCGCCGCCATCACTGCCCGGTTGAACTTGCTGCGGGTAAAGCTGAAGCCGCCCACCAGTGCTTCGATGGCGCCATCGTCGGGCCGCAGCGAGACCAGCGCGCCCTGCACGGCGGGGATCTGCGCGAGTTGCCAGGCGCCCTTGTCGTCCTGCGACACGCGCACGATGTCGCCGCGCTTGAGTACCGAGTCGACCTGCTTCGGCGCCGGACCGCGGCGGCTGTCGTTGATGTAGGGGCGTGCCCACGACACCGCGGCAAGATCGAGGTCCACGTTCTGACCCGAGGCCAGGTAGACCGTGGCCGCGCTGGGCGAACTGGCGATGACCAGGCCGGGCGTGAGGCCCGACACGTCGCTGTAACCGGCCAGCGCATGCGCGTAGTCCTGCGTGGTGGCGTTGGCGGGGAGGTCCTGGTGCGCTTCGGGGCCGCGCCAGCCATGGCGGCGGTCATAGTCGATCAGGCCCTTGCGTACGGCTTCCGTCGCCACCTGCTGTTTTGCGCTCTGGATCGTGGTCTTCACCACGTAGCCTTCGGTGAGTGCGTCGTTGCCGAGGCGATCGAGCACCTGCCGCCGCACCATTTCAGCCAGGTAGGGCGCGTTCACCTGGATCGGTGCCTCGTGCGGCGCGGCATTGTTCGGCTCGGCGATCGCAGCCTTGTATTGCGCGCGGGTGATGTAGCCGTGCCGCAGCATCTCGCTCAGCACCCAGTTCCGCCGCGCCAGCAACCGTGGCTGGTTGTTCAGTGGGTTGACCAGCGAGGGCAGCTGGAACGTGGAGGCGATGGCGGCGCATTGCGCGATGCTGAGCTGGTCCAGCGTCTTGCCGTAATAGTATTCGGCTGCCGCGGCCACACCGTAGGAGCGATGGCCGAGGAACATCTTGTTGAGGTACAGCTCCAGGATCTGGTCCTTGCTCAGTTCGTGCTCCATGCGCAGCGCGGTGAACACCTCGATCAGCTTGCGCGAGTAGAGCTTCTGGGGGCTGAGGAAGAAGTTGCGTGCCACCTGCTGGGTGATGGTGGAGCCGCCCTGCACCTTGTCGCCACCTGCCAGGATCACATGCCAAGCGGCGCGCACGATGCCGCGCCAATCGACGCCCGGATGGTGGTAGAAGTCCGCATCCTCGGCCGACAGCACGGCATGCTTGAGGTTGTCTGGCACATTCGCGATGGCGACGGGGATGCGCCGCGTCTCGCCGAACGTGGCGATCAGCTTGCCGTCGGCGCTCTCCACGCGCAGCGGGACCTGCATGTGGTAGTCCTTCAGCACCGATACCGAGGGTAGCCTGGGCGCCACCAGCCAATACGCTACGCCGACCGCGAGAACCGCCAGCAGAAGCCCCGAGAACGCCAGGATCAGACCCCAGCGCAGCAGACGCTTGAATATGTGCATGTGTTGCGGATCGCTCATGTCGAAACCCGGCAGAGTATAGGGGTTGTGTCGCCGGTCGCTCCGAATCGGCACATTTTCGGATGGAGGCCTTCCAATTCCGCAAAATGCTGCGTCGATGGCGAAACGTGGCCCCCGTCACGCCGCGGGAAAGCGTTGATTCAAATGTGGGCGCCATCACGGGAAATACATGAAAAAAACTCGCCAGGCCATTGCGGGGGCGTTAATTTTTCGATTTAATGCGGACGCGCATCGGTCGAAAATCCGGCCTTGCCGCCCAGGGGCAAAGGGGGAACACCGTGGGGCTCTTCACACCCAAGAAGCCGGCACTGATCGGCGTCGACATCAGCTCGACCGCAGTCAAGTTGCTGGAGCTCAGCCAGTCGGGAGGGCGTTACCGCGTTGAACATTACGCGGTCGAGCCGCTGCCGCCGAATGCCGTGGTCGAGAAAAACATCGTCGAGGTCGAGGCGGTAGGCGAGGCGATCCGCCGTGCGCTGGCGCGCTCGGGCACCAAGCTCAAGCATGCATCTGCGGCAGTCGCCGGCTCGGCGGTGATCACGCGCATCATCCCGATGCCCAGCGAATTGAACGAGGAGGATCTGGAAGGTCAGATCCAGGTCGAGGCGAACCAGTACATCCCCTATCCGATCGAGGAAGTGAGCCTCGACTTCGAGGTGCTGGGCCCGGTGCGCGACAACCCGGAGATGAACAACATCCTGCTTGCCGCCTCCCGCACCGAAAACGTGGACATGCGCGTGGCCGCGCTGGAACTGGGCGGGCTGACCGCCAAGGTGGTCGACGTCGAGGCGTTCGCGATGGAAAACGCGTTCGCCCTGCTGGTCGACCAGCTCAATGTCGGTCGGGATGCCCTGGTGGCGGTGGTGGATGTCGGCGCCACCATGACCACGCTGTCGGTGTTGCGCAACCAGCGCACGATCTACTCGCGCGAACAGGTGTTCGGCGGCAAGCAGCTCACCGACGAAATCATGCGTCGCTACGGGCTCTCCTACGAGGAGGCCGGTCGCGCCAAACGCAAGGGGGGGCTGCCCGAGTCCTACCAGAGCGAGGCGCTGGAGCCGTTCAAGGAATCGCTGGTGCAGCAGGTCAGCCGCCTGCTGCAGTTCTTCTTCGCCGGCAGCGAGTACAGCAAGGTCGACCAAGTGGTGCTGGCCGGCGGATGCGCCACCATCGACGGCATCGCAGGGATGCTCGAAGAGCACACCGGCGTGCCCTGTGTGGTGGCCAATCCGCTGGCGCGCATGTCGATGTCGCCCAAGGTGCAGGGGCAGACGCTGTCCCAGGATGCGCCGGCGCTGATGGTTGCGGTCGGCCTCGCCCTTAGGAGTTTCGACTGATGGCACACGTCAACCTCCTGCCATGGCGCGCCGAGCGGCGAAAGCTGCGCGAGCGCGAATTCTTCGGTCAGCTTGGCATGGCTTTCGTGGCCGGCCTGGGCTTCGTGCTGTTGTGGGCGCTGTGGATGGGCGCGCGCATCGACAACCAGAACGACCGCAACACCATCCTGCAAGGCGAGATCAAGCAGGTCGACGTGAAGATCGCCAAGATCAAGGATCTGGAAAAGGTGCGCGAGCACTTGCTGGCGCGCAAGCAGATCATCGAGCAACTGCAGTCCGACCGATCCAAGATGGTTCACCTGTTCGACGAACTGGTGAAGACGATTCCGAGCAGTGCACGCCTCACTGCGCTCAAGCAGGCCGGCAACACCATGTCGCTGGATGGCGTGGCGCAGTCCAACGCCAGCGTGGCCGAATACATGCGCAACATCGAAGCGTCGCCGTGGATGGGGCACGTGGACCTGCGCAGCACCGTGAACAGCCATGATGCCTCGCGCATGCCGTACAACTTCGGGTTGACCGTGAAGCTGAGCAAGCCGAAGACGGAGGACAACGGTATGCCGGCTGGCGCCAGCACGGCAGCCGCGCCGGCGAATGCAGCCAAAGTCCATGCGCCGTCGGCGACGACGCCAGTGGCGACTCCCGCCGCGAAGCCGGTCGCCATGCCGGCCAAGGCGGAAGCCAAGCCGTCCCCTGCAGCGGCCAAAGGGGGGGCGAAGCCATGAAATTTATCGACGATCTGCGCGGGCTCGACCGCAACAACATCGGCGGCTGGCCGAATTCGGTGAAGGTTTTCTTCACCACGCTGCTGTTCCTGGTGGTGGTACTGGTGGGCTGGTACACCTACGTCAGCGGCCAGCAGGACGAGTTGGCCACGCTGGCGAACAAGGAGCTGCAGCTCAGGAAGGAGTTCAGCGAGAAGCAGGCCAAGGCGGTGAACCTCGACGCGCTGCAGAAGCAGCTTGACGAGATGAAGGACATGCTGCGCCAGTTGTTGCGCCAACTGCCCAGCAAGACCGAGATGCCCGAGCTGCTGATCGACATTTCACAAACCGCCCTGTCTGCCGGGCTGCAAGTGGATTCCTTCGTGCCGCAACCTGAAGTGCCCAAGGACTTCTACGCCGAGAAGCCCATCCAGCTGAAGATGGTGGGCACCTATCACCAGTTCGGTGCCTTCATCAGCGGCGTGGCCTCGCTTCCTCGCGTGGTGATCCTGACCATGCACGACGTATCCCTGACACCACAACACGCGAGCAAGGACGGTACCTCCACCGATGGCCAGCTGGTATTGCAGGGCACGGTGAAAACGTATCGCTACCTTGACGAGGACGAAGCCGCCGCTTCTGCGAAGGGTTCGGCCAGGAAGAAGGCGGGAGGGCGCAAGTGATGAAGCTGTCCACTGCCATGAAGCCGGCAACCCTGTCGCGCATCGCCCTGTTGCTGGTTGCCGCGCTGATGCTCGGGGGCTGCACCCGCGGCACCTCCGATCTGCGCGAATGGATCGCCCAGCAGAAGGCCAAGAAGGGCGCGCCGATCCCGCCGCTACCGGTCATCAAGACCTTCGAATCGTTCACTTACGCTGATCAGGACCTGCGCGACCCGTTCGGACCCAGCGCGGAGGAGCAGGAAACCGCCAACGTGGGCCCGCGACCGGACCAGAACCGGCCCAAGCAGCCGCTTGAAATGTTTGCGCTGGACAGCCTGAAGATGGTCGGCACCATCGGCACCGGCGCGCACATCGAGGCTCTCATCAAGGATCCCAGCGGCGTGATCCATCCGGTACACGATGGCGAATACATGGGCCAGAACTATGGCCGCATCACCGCAATCAGCGACGACCACATCGACCTGGTCGAACTGGTATCCAACGGCAATGGTGGCTGGATGGAACGTCCGGCCAGCATCGCACTCGGCGAGAAATAGGGGACACAGGGGCTGATGCAATGAGCAACCACATTCAATCCGTCCGGGGCCGGGTCATGCGCCACGCCATTCGTAGTCTCCTCTCGTTGCTGCTGCTCGCCGGTGCGGGGTTCGGCCAGGTCGCACTGGCCGCCGGCAACAGCACGCTGAAGGACATCAGCTACACCACCCTGTCCGGCGGCAGCGTGCAACTGCACCTGAACTTCGCCGGCGCAGTGCCGCAGCCGCGAATCTTCACCACCGACAATCCTGCGCGCATTGCGATCGACTTCGCCAACACCGATACCACCGCGCAGCGGCACTTGGACATAGGCCAGGGCGCCACCTCGGGCGTTTCGGCCGTGTCGGCCGGCGGACGCACGCGGGTGATCGTGGAACTGATGCGCCCCGCGTCCTACCAGTCGGCAATCGAAGGCAACAGCCTGGTGCTCACGGTCGACAACAAGGGCGCATCGCGGATGGCGGCCGTCGCCGAACCGGCGCAACATAGCATCACCACCGCGGCGATCATCGATCCATCCAAGCGCCTGCCGGCGACCGCCGCTGGCGCCATCAGTGTGACCAACGTCGACTTCCGTCGCGGTGCGAACGGGCAGGGGCGCGTGCTGGTCACCTTCAGCGGCGCCGGTGCCGATGCACAGATGCGCACCATCGGCGACAAGGTCGAAGTCAGCATTCCGAACGCGAGCGTGCCGCCGAACCTGGCGCAGCGACTGGACACGGTCGACTTCGCCACCCCGGTGCAATCCATCACCACCCGTACCGGGCTCGGTGGCGGCGTGCAGATGACCATCGCCACCAAGGGCGTCGTCGACACCTCGGCCTGGCAGGAGGGCAAGCAATACGTGGTCGAGGTGGCGGCGAAGAAGGGCAGCAGCGCGAATGCTTCCGCCGGCGGCAGTATCGGCGCATTGGACCAGGCGCCGGTCTATACCGGCACGCGCGCCACCTTCAACTTCCAGGACATCCCGGTGCGTTCGGTGCTGCAGCTGATCGCCGACACCTCGCATCTCAACATCGTCGCCGCCGATAGCGTCACCGGCAACATCACCCTCCGTCTGACGAATGTGCCCTGGGACCAGGCACTGGACGTGATCCTGCGTGCTAAGGGTCTGGACAAGCGCCGCGACGGCAACGTGATCTGGATCGCGCCGCAACAGGAACTGGCGAAGTACGAGGAAAACCTTGCCGAGGCCCGCATCAAGGCCCAGGACAACGCCCCGCTGGTCAGCACCTACATTCCGATCAGCTACGGTAAGGCCGCCGACATAGCCAAGTTGCTGACCACGGGCAGCATGCAGGGTGGCGGTGGCGGTGGAGCCGCTGGAACTACCTCGCGTGGCTTCCTGTCTCCGCGTGGCAGCGTTTCTTACGACGAGCGCACCAATACCCTGCTGCTCAACGACACCGCCGAGAAAACCGAACAGATCCGCAAGCTGGTGGCAGTGCTGGACAAGCCGGTGCAGCAGGTGCTGATCGAGTCGCGCATCGTCATCGCTTCCGACAGTTTCACCCGTGACCTTGGCGTGAAGTGGGGCGTATCGGGCAACAAGGTCAACAGCAACAACATCGTTTCGGCTGCCCCGACCGGTGATGGCGCCAGTCAGTACGCCACCAGTGTCTGGAACAACAACGTCAACTATCAGAACGCCCTGAGCGACTGGGCCGCGAACGGTGCCCAGGGTGCCCAGCCGCATCCCGGCTCGGTGACCATCCCGAGCGGCTACAACGTTAACTTGCCGGTGACGAACCCGGCAGGCCAGATTGGCCTGGCAATCCTGGGCAAGAACTACCTGGTCGACCTTGAGTTGTCGGCTGCGCAGACCGAGGGGCGTGGCGAAGTGATCTCCAGCCCGCGCGTCATCACCGCCAACCAGCAGGAGGCCGTGATTCGCCAGGGCCAGGAGATCGGCTATGTCACCTACCAGGGCGGCCTTGGCGGCGCCTCCGCCGCCGGCCAGACGGCCTCGGTGCAGTTCAAGGATGCCGTGCTGGAGCTGAAAGTCACTCCCACGATCACCGCCGACAACCGTGTCTACCTCGCGATCAACGTGAAGAAGGATTCGCTGGCCAAGTTCCTCACCACGCCGAATGGCCAGGTACCGGAGATCAACACGCAGTCGGTGAACACCTCGGTGCTGGTAGACAATGGGCAGACCGTGGTCTTGGGTGGTATTTACGAGGTCAATAAGAGCAACACGATCACCAAGGTGCCTGGGCTCGGCGACATCCCTGGCATCGGTTTCCTGTTCCGTAATACCAACCGTACCAACACCAAGGCGGAACTCCTGATCTTCGTGACGCCGCGCATCCTCAACGATTCGCTGCAGTAGGACGCAACGCTCGTGCAGGACGCAAAGAGGCGGCTTCGGCCGCCTCTTTGCGTTGCATGCCTGAATGCACTGAAAGTGGCGACTAAACTTCTTGAACCCGCCGCGGTCAACTGCGGCGACCTGTCGCCGGAATCACATGATGGACATGCCAGAAACCCCGCACCAAAGCCATTTGCAGCAGGCGTTCGCGCAGCTGCGCGACGAACTGCGGGCCTGCATCATTGGCCAGCCCGAGCTGGTGGATTGCCTCCTGGTTGCCTTGCTGGCCGACGGCCACTTGCTCGTGGAAGGTGCGCCGGGACTGGCCAAGACCACGGCGGTAAAGGCGCTGGCCGCCCGCATCGAGGCCGATTTCCACCGCGTGCAGTTCACTCCCGACCTGCTGCCGGCCGACCTCACCGGTACCGATGTGTTCCGTCCGCAATCGGGCAGCTTCGAGTTCGAACGGGGTCCGCTGTTCCACAACATCGTGCTGGCCGACGAGATCAACCGCGCGCCCGCCAAGGTCCAGTCGGCTCTGTTGGAGGCGATGGCCGAGCGCCAGATCACCGTGGGGCGCGCGACCTGGCCGCTGCCTGAGTTGTTCATGGTGATGGCTACACAGAATCCGATCGAGCAGGAAGGTACGTTCGCGCTGCCTGAGGCGCAGCTCGACCGTTTCCTGCTGCACGTCGTGATCGGTTACCCCGACGCGACGGCGGAGCTGGCGATCCTGCGCCTTGCCCGCGAGCAGGCCAGCCGCCGTGCCCATGCGTCACCCGCGCCGACTTCCGTGTTGACGCAGTCCGACGTGTTTGCCGCGCGCGACGCCGCGATGGCGCTGCACATGGCGCCGGCGTTGGAGGCATACCTGGCCCAACTGGTGCTGGCCACCCGCGATGCGGGCCGCTACGGGCCCGAATTGAAGCGCTGGATCGCCTGGGGTGCCAGCCCGCGCGCCACCATCGCGCTGGATCGCTGCGCGCGGGCGCAGGCCTGGCTGGCGGGTCGTAACTATGTATTGCCCGAGGACGTGCACGCCATCGTGCACGAGGTGCTGCGTCACCGTGTCCTGCTCAGCTACGAGGCGGAAGCCGAAGGCGTGCGCAGCGACCAGGTGATCGCCCGGCTGCTGGATCTCGTGCCGCTGCCATGAGTGCAGTGCTGCCGAATCGAGCGGATGCCGACGGCCGTACGCACGTTTCCCTGGCCGAGCTGATCGCGCTGGGCACGGGCATTGGGCGCACGAAGCTGCTGCCGTCGGAGAGCCGGGCCGTCCGCAGTGGCGGACATGCCAGCCGCCTGTACGGGCGGGGCATGGATTACGCGGAGTCGCGTGTCTATCAGGCCGGCGACGACGTGCGACGGCTGGACTGGCGGCTCACGGCGCGCAGCGGAAAATTGCACACCAAGCTGTTCCAGGAGGAACGCGAAGGCCGCCTGCTGATCCTGCTGGATACCCACGCCAGCCTGCGCTTCGGCACCCGCGTGCGTTTCAAGTCGGTGCAGGCAGCGCGTGCCGCCGCGATCGCCGCGTGGCTGGCGGTGCGTGCGGGTGAAAAGGTCGGGTTGATGGCATTCGGTGCGCATGACCGCTTGCTGCGGCCACAGGGTGCGGCACGCGGCGCGCTTGCCGTGTGCGGGGCGTTGGCGGAATGGGATGCGCTGCCGGTGTCGGATCGCGCCGAATCCTTGTCGGAAGCCTTGTTGCGAGCGCGTCGCCTGCAACACGGCGCCAGCCGGGTGTTGCTGCTCAGCGATGGCTTCAGCGCCGACGACGAAGCGCGGCAGCACTTTCTGGAACTGAAGGCGCGTGCCCGAGTCGGCGTGCTGGTGCTGGCCGACGCGCTGGAGCGCGAGCTGCCGCCACCCGGCCACTATCCACTGGAGCACGATGGTGAGCGCCGCGATGTCGTGCTGCTGGGCGAACGTCAGCGGCGTGAATTCCAGCAGGCCCTGGGCCGCGGATCCGCGCGGCTGGAGGCCATGGCGCGCGGTGCCGGACTGCGTTGCCGCGTGGTCGATACCCGCGACGATCCGCTATCGGTCGTCGGTGGGTTGCTGGGAGCGACAGGGGGACGGCGATGACGCCTCCCGCACCCTTGCCGAGCGGCCCGCAGCTGCGCGACATCCACCTGCCGCCGGCGCCCTCATGGTGGCCGTTGGCACCGGGATGGTGGGCACTGGCCGCGCTGGCGTTGCTCGGGCTGGCCGCCATTGCCTGGCTTTGGCGTCGCCATCGACGTCAGCAGCTGCGCCGTCGCCTGCTGCTGGACGAACTGGAAAAGCTCGAGGCACGCCATGTGCGCGACAGCGACGATGCCGCGTTGGTCGCGGCGCTGCATCAGCTGCTGCGCCGCGTGGCGCGCAGCCACGACGAGGCCGCGGCGCGGCAGCGCGGCGAACGCTGGCGGCAGACGCTGGCGCGCGTGCCGGTGGCGACGGCGGTGCTCGACCGCTTGATGCTGCTCGAGCAGGCGATCTATCGGCCGCAGACTGGCGTCGACGTGCCTGCGACGCTGGCCGCGGCACGGGACTGGCTGCGCACCGCGGCGCAACCGCGAGCCTGGAAGCCACACCCGGAGGCCGGCGATGTTTGAATTCGCATGGCCGTGGCTGTTCCTGCTGCTGCCGCTGCCCTTGCTGATGCGCCGCATGTTGCCGCCGACGACGCCGGGGCAGGCGTTGCGGCTGCCGCAACCGGGACTGCGCCTTGCGGCCACGGGCGGCAGCACGGTGCGCAGCGTTACGCCATGGCTGCTGGCCTTGTCATGGTTGTGCCTGGTAGCCGCCGCCGCGCGGCCGCAGTGGGTGGGGCCGCCGCAGGCGCAGCAGCGCAGCGGTCGAGCCCTGCTGCTGGCGGTGGATCTGTCCGGCAGCATGAACACGCAGGACATGCAGCTGGCTGGCCAGCCGGTGAGCCGGTTCGGCGCGGTGAAGGCGATCGCCGGCAACTTCATCGACCGCCGCCACGGCGACGAAATGGGCCTGATCCTGTTCGGCAGCCAGGCTTTCCTGGTGACCCCGCTTACCTACGATCTCGATGCGGTGCGGGCACAGCTGCAGGGTGCCGCAGTGGGGCTTGCCGGTAGTGAAACCGCCATCGGCGACGCCATCGCCATTGCGGTGAAACGCCTGTCCGCACTGCCTGAGCAGGCGCGCGTGCTGGTGCTGCTCACCGACGGCGTGAACAATGCAGGCAGCATCTCGCCGCTGGAGGCGGCACGCGCCGCCAAGGCGGCCGGCGTGCGTATCTACACCGTGGGCATCGGCGCGGAACGCATGCGCGTGCCGGGCTTCTTCGGTGCGCAGATCATCAACCCTTCGGCCGACCTCGATGCGGCGATGCTGACGAAGATTGCCGACGAGACGGGAGGGCGGTTCTTCCGTGCCACCGACAGTGCCCAACTGGCCGACGCCTATCGCGCCATCGATGCGCTGGAGCCATTACGGCAGCAAGGTCCCAGCCTGCGGCCGCGTAAGGAGTGGTTTGCCTGGCCGCTGGCGGCGGCCTTGCTGCTGTGGTTGCTGGCTGCCGTACCGCGCCGGCGCGCGCACGAGGTGACGGCATGAGCGCGGCGCTGGCGCAATTCCACTTTTTGCGTCCGTGGTGGCTGTGCGCGCTGTTCGCATTGCCATGGCTGCTGTGGCTGGCCTCGCGGCGCAGTCGCGCACTGCAGGCCTTGTCGCGACTGGTGGATGCGGAACTGCTGCCGGTATTGCTGCAAGGGCGTGCCGCACGACAGCGCCTGCCGTTGGGCCTGCTCGCACTGGGCTGGCCGCTCGCGGTGCTGGCGTTGGCCGGTCCGACGTGGAGCCGGATCGAGCAGCCGCTGTATGCGCGTCGCGCCGCGCAGGTGGTGGCGATCTCGTTGTCGCAGCGCATGCTGTCGCATGACGTGGCACCCAGCCGTATCGCCCTCGCGCGCTACAAAGCGCATGACTTGCTGGCGGCGAACCGCGATGGCCTCAATGCGCTGATCGGCTATGCCGGCGAGGCTTTCGTGGTGGCGCCGCTCACCTCCGACACGCACAGCTTGTCGACCTTGCTCGATGCGATGGCGCCCGACACCATGCCGGTGGATGGCGAGAACGCAGCGGCCGCCATCGCGCGAGGGGTTGCGTTGATTCGCGGCGCCAAGACACGCGGCGGTTCGCTGGTCTTGATCACCGACACCGCCGATGCCTCGGCCCAGCAGGCCGCACGCAAGGCGCTGGCCGAAGGCGTGCGTGTTTCGGTGCTGGGCGTGGGTACGCCGCAGGGTGCGCCGGTGTCATTGCCGACTGGCGGATTCCTGCACGATGCGAACGGCAACCTGCAGCTCGCCGGACGCAACGATGCGGCGCTGTCGGCGCTGGCCCAGGCGGGCGGTGGTCGATATGTCGCGGCAACGGTGGGCGAAGGCGACATCGCAGCGCTCAAGGGTGAGTTGCGCGCGGATTCCGTGCAGTCCGCGCACGGCCGGCTCGGCGACGAATGGCAGGACCGCGGCCCCTGGTTGCTGTTGCCGCTGCTGCCGCTGGCCGCGCTGGCTTTCCGCCGCGGCTGGTTGCTGCTGCTGCCACTGGCATTGTTGCCGCTGCTGCCGGGTACGGCGCACGCAACGGGCTGGCGCGACCTCTGGCGCAACAAGAACCAGCAGGCTGCCATGGCGCTCGGGCATGGCGACGCCAAACGAGCGATGCAACTGGCGACCGACCCAGCCCTTCGCGGTGCTGCGGCCTATCGCGCCGGCGACTACGCCGCAGCCGTACAGGCACTGCGCAAGGCCAGGGGTAGCGATGCCAGCTACAACTTGGGCAACGCGCTGGCGCGCGAGGGCAAGTACAAGGATGCGATCCGGGCCTACGACGAGGCCTTGAAGCGCAATCCCGCCAATGCGGACGCGAAGGCCAACAGGCAGGCAATCGAGGACTGGCTGCGCAAACAACAAAAGCAGCAGAAGCAGCAACAGCAACAGCAACAACAGAACCCATCCTCGTCGCCGCAGCAGAAGCGAGGCGGATCGTCCTCGCCACAGGGAAAAGGCGGCAACGGGAAGGAGGCCGGCAACAAGAGCCAGGGCGAGCAGGGCCAGCATGGCAAGGATCGACAAGGGCAGGGCCAGAACGACAGCCAGTCCGCCAAGTCGCAGCAAGGCAACGGTTCGAAGCGGCAGGACCCGCAGAATCCCTCGGGCGGGGCCGGGCAGTCGTCGCCGGACAAAACACCGCAGGGCGATCGGCAAGCCCCTGGAAAGACCGGCGCTCAGCAAGGCAGCCAGCAGCTACCGACACCTGCGCAGCAGGCGGCCCAGCAGGCGCAGGCCGAGCGGGCGCAGCAGGCGCTGAAGCGGCAGCTCGACCAGCAACTGGGCGTACCGGGCCAGCAGGCAGCCAAGCCGCCGCCGCCCCATGAACTTGGTGCGGTAGGTGCCGACGATCCGCGATCGAAGCTCCCGGCGGACCTGCGCCAGGCCTTGCAAGGCGTGCCCGACGATCCGGGTGCACTGCTGCGCCGCAAGTTTGAGCTGGAATACGAGCGCCGCCATGGCGGCGTGCCGGACGAGGATGGGCCGTGATGCTTCGACGACTGATTTCATTTCGGCGGCCGGCTTTGACCGTGAAGGTCAGACGGCCGGCCGTTCCTGGCCGCATGCTCCCGTGGCTGTGCCTGCTGCTGCTCCTCGCGGTGCCGCTGGTGGCGAGCGCCGCCAGCGTGCAGGCCACGCTGGATCGCAGCACCGTGCAGTTGGGCGAGACAGTGACGCTGAACCTGCACATCGCGGGAAGCGGCAGCGCGGCGATGCCCGACCTCGGCCCGTTGACGCAGGACTTCGACATCCTCGGCAGTTCGCAGAGCAGCAACCTCAGCATCATCAACGGTCAACGCAGCGCCGAGCTGGTGATCGGCGTGGTGCTGCGGCCGAAGCATGTAGGGACGATCGTCATCCCGTCGCTCGCCGTGGCCGGGGCGCAGACCGCGCCGCTGCGGTTGCAGGTCGATCCACCGAATCCGGCAACCGCGGCGGCGTCCGGCAAGAGCGTGTTCATGGAGGCCGAGGTCAAGCCCAGGCAGGCGTGGGTAGGCGAGCAGCTGAGCTATGTGGTCCGGCTGTACGTCAGCGGCGACATCACGAACGGCACGCTGGATGCGCCGCAGGTCGGTGGCGTGCAGCTGCGCCAGGTCGGCAACGACCTGCGGTACGACCAGATGCGCGGTGGCCGCGATTACCGCGTGATCGAGCGGCGCTACGCGCTGGTGCCGCAGCACGCGGGCACGCTGACGATCCCCGCGCTGGGTTTCCAGGGCGTGGCGCTGGACCCCAACGATCCCAACAGCTTCTTCGGCGCCGGCATGCAGGTCAGCGCCAGCGCTCCTGCGCAGACGGTGCAGGTGCAGGCCGTGCCGGCGAACTGGGGGCAGTCGGCATGGCTGCCGGCGCGCGCGCTCAGCCTCACGCTCACCGGGTGGCCGGATGCGGGTACGCCGGTGCGGGTGGGCCAGCCGATCAACCTCACCATGACACTCAGCGCCACCGGCCTGTCCGCCGACGCGCTGCCGCAGCTCAGCCTGCCCGCGATACAGGGCGCCACGGTGTATCCCGACCAGCCCAAGACGGCTACCGCCGAGGACGGCGCGTGGCTGCAGGGCAGCGTCGCGCGCGGCTTCGCGGTGGTGCCGGAGCGGGCCGGCATGCTGACCTTGCCCGCGACCACATTGCGCTGGTTCGACGTGACGTCGGGGCAGGAGCGCACCGCCGAGATTCCCGCGTGCAGCATCGCCGTGCTGCCGGCGGCGGGCATGGCGACATCATCGTCCGCCGCGGCGCCGGCAGCAGCGCCCGCGGCCGCTGTCCCTGCGACGCCCGCAGCCGCTGCCAGGGAACAAGGCGCGCCCTGGCGCTGGATCGCGCTGGCCAGCCTGCTGCTGTGGCTGCTCACCGTGCTGATGTGGTGGCTGTGGCGCCGCCGTGCGCCGCGTCGACCGGCGGCCGTCGTGCCGGGTGCCGCCGCCAGCGATTCCGTGCGCCAGTTGAAGCAGGCATTCCTCGCCGTGGCGCGCGGCGGCGATGCATCAGCGCAGTTGCGCGCCTTGCTGGCGTGGGCGCAGGCCGAGCGGCCGGCGATCCGTCATGCCGGCGAACTCGACGCTGCGCTGGCGGACGGGGAGCAGCGGCAGGCCATCGCCGCATTGCAGCGCCGCTGCTACGGCGGCGCGCCGGCGACGGCGGGCGACGACCTGGTGGAAGTCTTCCAGCGCGGCTTCGCGTGGCGCAGCGAGGAGCGCAAGGACGACGATGGCTTGCCGCCGCTGTACCCGTTCAAGCTCTAGCTGCCCGGGACCGCGCGCGGTGGCCCGGCGCAGCGGGTCTCCGTGCCCGTGGATCAAGCCTGGTCAAGCGCCAGCTGGAACACGGCACGCATCGGCTCGCCGCGGCAGCACAGGAGGATGTCGAGCGAGCCGTCCCGGGTCAGCGCGGCATGCAGCGTGCCGATGGCCACGGCCGCAGCCAGCGGCGGCGGGTAGCCGAACACGCCGCAACTGATCGCCGGAAACGCAACGCGGCGGAGGCCGTGTTCGCGTGCAAGCCGCAGCGCGTTGCGATGGCAGTTCGCGAGCAGGGTCGCTTCGCCGTGTTCGCCGTCCCGCCAGACCGGCCCCACGGTATGGATCACCCAGTGCGCGGGCAGGCCGAAGCCGGGTGTGATGCGCGCCTCGCCGGTGGGGCAGCGCACGCCCGGCGCGACCTGAGGAATCGCGCGGCAGGCGTCCACCAGCGCCGGACCCGCGGCGCGATGGATGGCGCCGTCGACCCCGCCACCGCCGAGCAGGGTTTCGTTGGCAGCGTTGACGATGGCGTCCACGGTCAGCGTGGTGATGTCGGCGGCGACAACGGCGAGAGGCATGTCCGCGCTATGCTTGGTCCGGTAACGGCGAGGTTGCGACGATCATGGCGAAAACGGAAGAGCTTTCCTTCGGCTACCTGCTGAACGACGTGACCTTGCTGTTCCGCAAGCACTTCGATCGGCGCGCGGTGAAGTTTGGCCTGACCCGTGCGCAGTGGCGCGCCACCAAGATGCTCTACCACCGGCCCGGCCTGCGCCAGAACGAGCTGGCCGAGGCGCTGGAAATGGAGCCCATCGCGGTGGGCCGGGTGATCGACCGCCTGCAGGCGGCCGGTTTCGTGGAGCGCCGGCCCGACCCCAACGATCGCCGCGCCTGGCGGCTGCACGTCACCACGCAGGCGCACGACGTGGTTGACGACATGGAACGCATCGCGTGCGAGTTGCGCCGCGAGGCCACCGTGGGCATCGAGTACGACGAGCTGAAGCACGCGCTGGAAGTCATCGGCCGGCTCAAGGAAAACCTGCAGGCGCTGGATGCGACCGAGGAGCCGCTCCTGCGCAAGGACTGAGCGGCCCCGCATCCGCCAGTGCCTGCCAGTGCTGCAGGGCGTGGACACTGCGGCGTCGGCGCGGCGCGGCTGCATATTGACCTTCAACGCACGGTCGCGTGGCGCTGGCATTGATGCCTCGCCAGCGCCGATCACCGCCCCCTCGTCGGCGGAGCGGGCAATCCGGAGTCGGCAGTACTCTCCCGGCAGTCCGTCGATCGAATACCGGCGAGCCGGTGCGACCAGCCTCGCGGTCGTGGGCTGCCTGCCGGTTTCCAGGGCGCTGGCAGCGGTGAGCCGGGTCTGCCTGGAGATGCCGCGGCAATGCGCTGGCGTCAAGCTCCGCCGGGGCGTCGCGGCTAGCGCTCTATCACTCGCTTGAATGGCGGCAACGCGCGCAGCATGCCGGCGCCGTAGCGCTTGGTGACCACACGGCGGTCCAGCAGCACGATGCGGCCGCTGTCGTTCTCGTTGCGGATCAGGCGGCCGCAATACTGGGTGAGCAGGCGGGTGGCCTCGGGGATGCTCACCTCAAGGAAGGGATTGCGGCCGCGCGACTCCAGCCACTCCGCGTAGGTGGCGCCCACCGGGTCGGTGGGCACGGCGAACGGCAACTGGGTGATCACCACCGTCTCACACAGCTTGCCGGGCAGGTCGAGGCCTTCGCCGAAGCTGGCCAGGCCGAACAGCGTGCTGCCCTTGCCGGCCGCCACGTCGGCGACGTGCTCGGCGATCAGCTGCGTCTTGCCGAGCGAGCCCTGCGCGCGCACCTTGCGCACCTTGTCGATCGGCAGCTTCTGCAGCACGCGGTCCAGCTTGGCGCGCGAGGTGAACAGCACCAGGTTGCCGGCGTTCCAGTCCAGGTGTTCGGCCAACCAGTCGCTGATCGCCAGCGCGTGCTCCTCGCGCGCGTCGGGCAGGGCGTCCATCGCCGGCACCTCAAGCCGGGCTTGCGCCGCGAGATCGAACGGCGAGGGCAGGCTGAGCGTGGCCGCGTCGTCGGGCAGGCCCACGGCATCGGCGTAGCCGCGGAAGTTACCGCCTGCGCTCAGCGTGGCCGAGGTCAGCGCCACACCGCTGGCGTTGCCCCACAACACGCTGCGCAGCAGGCCCGCAGCGGACACCGCCGATGCGTGGCAGACCAGTTGCTGGTCCCCGGTGAGCGTGACCCAGCGTGCCAGTGGCGGTGCGTTGGCGGGGTCTTCCGCGGCCCACGCCTGCCAGCAGGCGGCCTGCTTGCCGATCCGTTCCAGCGCGATACCCAGCTCGCGCGACAAGGCGTCCTGGGTGGGGCCGCCATCGGTCATCTCCACCACTGCGCGGCGCACGGCGGCGAGCCAGCGCTGTACCTCGCTGGTCTGCACGCTGAGCATCCGCGCGTGCTCCACCCAGGCTTCCGGCAATCGTCCGAGCGAACCGCGGTACATCGGTTCGCTTTCGGCAGGATCGGGCAGCCAGCCGAGACGGATCTCCTTTTCCAGGGCTTCCAGCGCCTCGCCCAGTTCCTGCAGTTTCGCGTCGCCGGCGTCGAGCGTGAGCTTGCCGAGGTTTTCCTTGTCGGTGAGCGAATAGGCCGCATGCACCTGCCGTCCGAGCCGGCTCAGCTGGCGCACGGTGGAAGCCAGGTGCACGTCGGAGGCGCCGCGGTCGATCGCCTTGCCGGGGATGTGGTGGGCCTCGTCGAACACGTACAGCGTCTCGTCCGGACGGGGCAGGATCACGCCGCCCCATTGGTCGTCCTCGCCAGGCATGGTGAGGTCGGCCAGCACCAGGTCCTGGTTGGCTACGATGATGTCGGCGTCGTCCACCGCGCGGCGCGCGGCGAAGAATGGGCAGACCATGAACTGGCCGCACTTGCGGTTGGTGCAGCCACCGGCGCTGGTGGTGAGCAGGGGGCGCAGCAGGTCGCCCACCGGCTCGGGCGCGGCGTCCATGTCGCCGTTCCACGTGCCCTCGTCATAGGCCTGCGCGAGCTTCGACAAGGCCTGCTTGTCGCGCTCCGCCGGCGGCTTGCTCCACAGCGCGAGGTCGGCGTCGAAGCCGAAGCTCGATTGCGCCGATCCGGCGAGGCTGTTGCGTGCCATCGCCAGGTTGCGCGGGCACAGGTAGCGGCCGCGGCCCTTGGCCAATGCCACCTTCGCGGCGTGGCCGGAGAGCTGCAGGTAGAGCGGGATGTCGCGCTCGACCAGTTGCTCCTGCAGTGCCACGGTGGCGGTGGCGATCAGCAGCTTCTTCTTCTGCGCGCGCGCCACTTCGTGGCCAGCGATCAGGTAGGCCATGGACTTGCCGGTGCCGGTGGGCGCCTCGATCGCGGCGACGCCACCCTCGCTGGCCAGCGCCTTGGCCACCTCGGCGATCATCTTTCCCTGCGATGCGCGGGGGCGGAAGCCGGGCAGGCCGTCTTTCAGGCGCGCGTAGGCGGCGCGGATGGCGTCCTTGGTGGCGTCGGCAAGCATGGGGGAATCCGGGGCGAGTCGGCCATTCTAGTGGGCGGAGAATTCACCGGGGCACGCTGGGCGACACCGTAGCGGCGCGCTACCATCGCTCCCAGGGGGAATCGTCAGCGCATGAATCGACTCGACGGGCCGCAGGTTGAGATTCCGAATGAGGCGGATCAACTGGCCTGGTTGGGGCGGTTGATCGGTGCGACCACGCCGCAGGCGGTGGCCGCCTTGACGGCGGAACTGGTGCGCTGCTGTCCGGCATGCAGCAACGCCCGCGTATGGTGGCTGGAACGTGGCGAATGCCGCGCCACCGGTGGTGATCCGGACGCGCGAATGGAAGCCTGGCTTCGGTCCGCGTCGGATGATGACCGTGAAGCGCCGATTTCGGTCGGCCGCGAATGCGCGATAAGGCTGGCGCCGCGCGTGCCCGCCGCCTTGACGCTGACGCCGGCGGATGCGCAGGTTGGCCAGCGGTTGCGCGAGGCGCTGGCGCCCTGCCTTGCGCTGGCTGGCCGGCAATTGCAGCAATTGCTCGCGCTGGGCGAATTGCGGGATTCGCATGACCAACTCGAGCGTTCGGAAAACCTGCAGCGCGCGCTGTTCGCCATTTCCGACCTCGCCGGCGCCGACCGCGACATGGACGAGCTGCTGCGCGGCATCCACGGCATCGTCGGCACGCTGATGTACGCGGAGAACTTCTACATCGTCCGCCACGACGCCGAGCGTGGCACCACGCGCTTCCTCTATTACGCCGACACGGTGGACGTCGAGGGTCCCGACATCGTGCGCGAGGAGTCGCTGGAGGCGATGCGTGGTTCGCTTACCTGGCACCTGCTGGTGCACGGCCGGCCGATGATGGGCAGCCCCGAGCAACTGGCTGCACAGACCAGCGGGCCGCTGGAGGTGATCGGCACGGACAGCGAGGACTGGCTGGGCGTGCCGATGCTGCGCGACGGTCGGGTGCACGGCGCGCTGGTGGTGCAGAGCTACCGGCCGGGCATCGGCTACACCAGCGAGGATCGCGCGGTGCTGGAGTTCGTCGCCCAGCATGTGCTCACCGCGCTGGAGCGCAAGCAGAGCAAGGACGAACTGGAGCGCAGGGTGCAACAGCGCACCAGCGAGCTGGCCACCGCCAACCGCGAGTTGCAGGAGGAAGTGCAGGAGCGCCAACGGGCGGAGCGCCTGCAGTCGGTACTGTTCCGGCTGGCCGAACTGGGTACGGCGGACATCGACGAAGGTGCGTTCTACCGTCACGTGCACGCCGAGGTAGGCAGCCTGCTGGACGCCTCGAACTTCTACATCGCCCTGCTTGACGAGCAGCGGCAATGGCTGGACTTCCCGTACTACGTCGACGCCGGCGTGCAGAGCGCCTTCGGCGTGCCGATGGAGCATGGCGTGACCGCCTACGTGCTGCGCACCGGCAAACCCTTGCTGGCCAACCGGCACCAGCTCGATGCGCTGGCGGCCGCGGGCGAGGTGGTGCCCAGCATCATCGGCACGCCGTCCTCGTCGTGGCTGGGCGTGCCGCTGCGCACCGGCGAAAAGGTCATCGGCGTGGTCACCGTGCAGAGCTATGTCGACGAGACCTATTTCGGCATCGCGGACCAGGAGCTGCTCAGCTTCGCCGCGATGCAGATCGCCAACAGCATCCAGCGCCGCCGCGCCGCTGCCGCACTGCTGCAGGCCAACCTGCAGCTGGAGCACCGGGTGGAGGAACGCACCCGCGAACTGCGCGAGCAGATCGCCGAGCGCGAGCAGATCCAGCGGCAATTGCGCCACGAGGTGATGCACGATCCACTCACCGGCCTGCCGAACCGTGGCTTCCTGCGCGAACGGTTGGGCGAGCGACTGGCGCGGCTGTCGGCGGGCGCGCCCTGTGCGCTGCTGTACCTGGACGTGGACCGCTTCAAGGTGATCAACGACAGCCTGGGCCACCTGGCCGGCGATGCTTTCCTGCAGGCCGTGGCGAACCGCCTGCGCGCCTGCGTGGTCGCACCGGACGTGGTGGCGCGGCTGGCCGGCGACGAGTTCGCGATCTTGCTGGACGCCGTGGTCGAGCCGGTGGTGGCCGAACGCATGGCGCAGGGCGTGCTGCACGCGCTGCGCCAGTCGTTATCCATCGGCGGGCGCGAACTCGAGCCCTCGGCGAGCGTGGGCATCGCGATCGCCGGGCGCCACGAGCGGGCCGACGCGCTGCTGCGCGACGCCGACATCGCGCTCTATCGCGCCAAGCAGATGGGGCGAGGCCGTTACGCGATGTTCGACGAGACGATGGCGCGCAATGCGGTGGACGAGCTGGCGCTGGAGGTCGAGTTGCGGCACGCCCTGCAGCATGGCGAGTTCACGCCGTACTACCAGCCGATCTTTCGGCTGGACAGCGGTGAGGTGGTGGGCCACGAGGCTTTGCTGCGCTGGAACCATCCGCGCCGCGGGCTGTTGCCGCCGGGCGATTTCGTGCGTGTGGCGCACGACTGCGGCCAACTGGAGGCCATCGACTGGCAGATGTACGGCATGGTCTGCGAACGCATGGCGCGACCGGACGGTGGCGCCGGTTTCGTGACCATCAATGTCTCGCCGCTGCACCTGCGCCATGCGGATTTCGACCGTCGCCTGCTGCAGCAGCTGGCGCGCAGCGGGTTGCCGCCGGAGCGCCTGCTGATCGAACTCACCGAGGGCGCGCTGCTGGACGATCCGGTGCTGGTGCGCGAGACCCTGGAGCGGCTGCGCGACGCCGGGGTGCAGACCGCGCTGGACGATTTCGGCACGGGCTACTCCTCGCTGAGCTATCTGCATTCGCTGCCGCTGGGCAGGCTGAAGATCGACCAGGTATTCGTGCGCGAACTGGATTCGGCCGACGCCGTCGGCGCCAACACGGTGGTGGTGGCGATCCTCGCCCTGGCTCGGGCGCTGGGCATCGGGGTGATCGCCGAGGGCATCGAGACGGAGGCGCAGCGCGACGCGTTGCTGGCGATGGGCTGCGAGCTCGGGCAGGGTTTCCTGCGGGGGCGGCCAGCGACGGAGCCTTGCGGTTGACGCCGCTGCGCTGCAGACAGATGGCCCGCAGCGCGGTCGCGCTGCGGGGTTCTCCGGGTGCGGCGGCGGGCTTCAGCGCGTGCCGCGCACCACGATGGTCTTGCCCGAGACGTCGATCATGCCCTGCTCCTCGAGCTGCTTGAGCACGCGGCCGACCATTTCGCGCGAACAACCCACGATGCGGCTCACTTCCTGGCGCGAGATGCGGATCTGCGTGCCTTCGGGGTGGCTCATCGCGTCCGGCTCCTCGCACAGGTCGAGCAAGGTGCGCGAGATGCGGCTGGTGACGTCCATGAAGGCCATGCGGCTCACCTGGCGCGAGGTGCGCAGCAGGCGGTGGGTGAGCTGGGAGCCGATGGCGAACAGGATCTTCGGGCATTCCTCGGCCAGCGGGCCCTTCATCAGCGTGAACAGGCGTTCGTAGCTGACCTCGGCCATCTCGCACACGCTGCGCGTGCGTACCACCGACTCGCGCTGCGCCTGCTCCACGAACAGGCCCATTTCGCCGATGAACTGGCCGCGATTGATGTAGGCGAGGATCAGCTCGCGGCCTTGCTCGTCCTCGGTGCATACCGCCAGCGAGCCGTCGATCACGTAGTAAAGCGTGTTGGCCGGGTCGCCGGGGCGGATGATCGCGGTCTTGCTCGGGTAGCGGCGGCGGTGGCAGAGCGCCAGGAAGCGCTCCATCGAGGCCGGATCCGGGGCGAAGGCCAACGGCGCCTGGGAACGCTCGAAAGCCTGTTGCAGCTGGTATTTGAGTAGCGCCACTGTGCTGGTTTCCCCTCAGTGGGGTGGTTCCACCCCCGCGTTCCCCATTATGGCAAACGCGAGCGGATTGACGGAGGTTCTGTTTTCGGCAATTTTGCCGCATACTTCGCAGTCTTTCGCTCGCGTACCTATGGTCGGGGCGTTCACCGGGTCACGGGAGACAAGGGTCCCCATGGTCCGAATTCCCGCGGGGACCCTTGCTGCTAACCCGCCTCATCCTGCTGACCGTCGATCCGGTCATGGAGAGTCGCCGTGGTCAAGCCGCTTCCCCGCCTGCGCCTGCAGGGTTTCAACAACCTCACCAAGGCCTTGAGCTTCAACATCTACGACATCTGCTACGCGGTGTCGGAAGAGCAGCGCCAGCGCTACATTGAGTACATCGACGAACAGTACGACGCCGATCGCCTCACCCAGATCCTCACCGACGTGGCCGAAATCATCGGCGCGAACATCCTGAACGTGGCCCGCCAGGACTACGACCCGCAGGGCGCCTCGGTGACCATCCTGATCTCCGAGGAGCCGGTGGTCGAGAAGCTGGGGCGCGACACCATCTCCGGCGCCGTCGTGGCGCACATGGACAAGAGCCACATCACCGTCCACACCTACCCCGAAACGCACCCGCACAATGGCATCGCGACATTCCGCGCGGACATCGACGTGGCCACCTGCGGCGTGATCTCGCCGCTGAAAGCGCTGAATTACCTGATCGACAGCTTCGAGTCGGACATCGTGGTGTGCGACTACCGCGTGCGCGGCTTCACCCGCGACGTGAAGGGCAAGAAGCACTTCATCGACCACAAGATCAACTCGGTGCAGGACTACCTGGCGCGCCACATCCGCCAGAAGTACGAGATGTTCGACGTCAACGTGTACCAGGAAAACATCTTCCACACGAAGATGCACGTGAAGGACTTCGACCTCGACACCTACCTGTTCGACGCCCACGCCGACGACCTCTCGTTCAAGGAGCGCCAGCGCATCGAGTCGCTGCTGCGCCGCGAGATCGAGGAGCTGTTCCACGGCCGCAACCTGATGTGACGAAAGGCCCGCCGCAAGGCGGGCTTTTTCTTAGGCGATGACCCTGCGCGTTCGGTTTATCGGCAGCCCAGAGCTAAGGTGGCCCAAAGAGAAGGCCTGGTTGGATACGCCGCGACTACAAGCAAGCCGTGTTGAGGACGTCGGAACGACTCCCGCCTGTGCGATAGACGGTGCGGCCACGCCACGCCGTATCTGGGAACTGAGGGGAGCAGAGCCTCGCGGCTCGGTGCACCGCATTGGCTTTGGCATTGCCGGCACCTTAGCTTTGCTTTTTGCTTCTGCGCGCTGGAGGCGCGCTGCTGTTTCGGGGCCGCTGGGCGGCGGTGAGGTGGGGGCGATCAGGCCGCGCAGCGGGCGAGGCCAGGGAGGGTTCTCGCCTTTTCGACCGGGCAGGAGCCCGGCCGAAAAGCCGGACACCGCCTCACGCACTCGCAGGGCAGGAGGCCCGGAGAGCGCCGCCTCGGGGTGCTCTTTGAGCACGCAAAGAGAAAGTAGCTCGGCCACCGGCAGGTGGACGAAACCGCTTTGTCCCGAGCAGTAGCCGCACGAAAGCGTTTTGTCGTCTGGGCAAAAAACACCCGACGTTGCGAAGGCCTCACCCCGGCTGCCGCAGCAGCTCCAAAACCACCGAACCAAAACACGGTTGCGCCTCTGCCCGGCATAGGCGGGCAAGAGTTCGCTCCGCCAGGACCTTCAGCCGGCGATCGACAGCGCCACCGCCTCCGCCACGCGGATGCCGTCCACTGCCGCGGACAGGATGCCGCCGGCATAGCCGGCACCTTCGCCGGCCGGATACAGCCCGCGGGTGTTGAGGCTCTGCAGGTCGTCGTCGTTGCGGCGGACGCGCACCGGCGACGAGGTGCGCGTCTCCACGCCGGTGAGCATGGCGTCGGGCAGCGCGTAGCCGCGGATCTGGCGGTCGAACGCGGGGATCGCGGCGCGGATCGCCGCCACCGCGTAGTCGGGCAGCGCGGTGGAGAGATCGGTGAGCTGCACGCCCGGCTTGTACGAGGGCAGCACGTCGCCCAGCGCGCGCGAAGGCCGCCCGGCGAGGAAATCGCCCACGCGCTGGCCCGGCGCGCTGTAGTCGCCGCCGCCCAGGCGGAATGCGTTGGACTCCCAGTGCCGCTGCAGCGCGATGCCGGCCAGCGGGCCTTCGCCATACGGCGCGTAATCGGCGGGCGTGATGTCGCAGACGATCGCCGCGTTGGCATTGCGTTCGTTGCGCGAGTACTGGCTCATGCCGTTGGTAACCACGCGCTCCGGCTCGCTGGTGGCGGCCACCACGGTGCCGCCGGGGCACATGCAGAAGCTGTACACCGAGCGGCCGTCGGTGCCGTGGTGCACCAGTTTGTAGTCCGCCGCGCCCAGGATCGGGTGGCCGGCCTGCGGGCCGAAGCGGCCCTGGTCGATCAGCGACTGCGGGTGCTCGATGCGGAAGCCGATCGAGAACGGCTTCGCCTCCACGTAGACGCCGCGCGCGTGCAGCATGGCGAACGTGTCGCGCGCGCTGTGGCCCAGCGCCAGCACCACGTGGTCGCTGCGCAGCTCGCCGCCGTCGGCGAGTCGCACGCCGCGCACGTGGCGTTCGCCCTGCGCGTCGGTTTCCACCAGCAGGTCGTCCACGCGCTGGCCGAAACGGATCTCGCCGCCGAGCGCCTCGATGGTGCCGCGCATGTTCTCCACCATCGTCACCAGCCGGAACGTGCCGATGTGCGGCTTGCTGACGTAGAGGATTTCCTCCGGCGCGCCGGCCTTGACGAACTCGGCCAGCACCTTGCGGCCGTGGTGTTTCGGGTCGCGGATCTGGCTGTACAGCTTGCCGTCGGAGAAGGTGCCCGCGCCGCCTTCGCCGAACTGCACGTTGGAGTCGGGGTGCAGGTTGCGCTTGCGCCACAGGTCCCAGGTGTCCTGGGTGCGCTCGCGTACCGCCTTGCCGCGTTCCAGCACGATGGGACGGAAGCCCGATTGCGCCAGGATCAGCGCGGCGAAGATGCCGCAGGGGCCGAAGCCGATCACGATGGGCCGATGTTCCAGCTGCGCCGGCGCCCGCGCCACGAAGTGGTAGCCGGTATCCGGCGTAGGCTGCACGTGGCGGTCATCGGTATGGCGTGCGAGCAGCGCGGCCTCGTCGGCCACGTCCACGTCCACCGTGTAGATCAGCGCGATGGCGCCACGCTTGCGCGCGTCGTAGCCGCGGCGGAACACGCTGAAGCCGCGCAAGGCCGCGGGCTTGATGCCGAGCTTGGCGCGGATGGCGGCGGGCAGGGCGTCCGCGGGGTGGTCCAGCGGCAGCTTGAGGTCGGTAAGGCGGAGCATCGGCAAGGCTTGGCAAGGCGAGACGGCGGATTTTCGCAGATTCGCGGGTGCCTTCCGCGGTCTGGCCCCGCCCCGTGGCGGATCGCTCAGTGTGCCGGGCGATGCACCGGCCGCAGGCCGAGCAGCCAGGTCGCGGCCATGCAGGCACCCAGCGCCAGCAGCCATTGCAGGGCTGGCGTGCCCGGGGGCGGCAGCAGCTGGCGGAAGGTGGGCAGCCAGGCATCGCCGTAGAGCACGGTCACCACGCCGGCCGACACGGCCAGCACCGCGATCAAGGCGGTCGTGGGCACCCATTCGAAGCGCGATTCCGCAGCCGGTTCATGCGCCGGTGCGGCGGCGACCCGCGCCGCCATCTGCCGCGCGAAGTCCGCCGGCAGCGCATCGGGCAGGGGTTCGCGCAAGGTGCGCGCCAGCAGGCGGTAGCGGCGCACGCGGCCGTCGCCGTTCGACGGATCGAGGCCAAGGCGCTCGGCCCGCAGCGCGCGCTCCTGCGCCTGCCATTCGCGCTCCTGCGCGGGGCTTTCAAAGGGAGCGTCGTCGAAGGGAGGAAGGTCGTGGTTCATGCTGTAACTCCTGTCCGGTTTTCCAGCGCCTCGCGCAGGCGCAGGCGTGAGCGGAACAAGTGGCTCTTGATGGTACCGCTGGCCAGCCCGGTGATGTGGGCGATCTCGGGGATGGAGTTTTCCTCGAGGTAGTACAGGGTCAGCACCGTGCGCTGCAGGGGCGGCAGCGCCTCGATCGCCGCGTGCAGGTGCGCGGCGATTTCCTCGTCCGCGCAGGCAGCCTCCAGGTCGAACTCGTCGGCGACGCCTTCGACCAGCGAAGCGCCCTCCTCGTCGTGCCCCTCGGCCAGCGGGATGCGTTTGTGCTGCAGGTGGCGCAGGGCGATGGTGTAAGCCACGCGCCCGATCCAGGATTTCAGCGCACTCTCGCCGCGGTACTGGTGCAGGCACTGGTGCACGCGCAGGAAGGTGTCCTGGCACAGCTCGCGCGCGTCCTCGGGGTTGCGCACCATGCGCTGGATGATGTGCCAGCACAGCCCCTGGTGCTCGCGCACCAGGCGCTCGAACGCGCCCGGCCGGTTGGCCAGCACGGCCTCGACCAGTTCGCGGTCCGGGTTGTCGGGGGCACCTTCCATCCCGCAAGGGATACGCGCATCGACCGAACGGTTGCAAGCGGACGCCTGCAACCGTTGCACGGCCGACCGTATCCATGCTCCCGACAGCCAGGCATTCCGCCGGCGCTTCCCAAGGAGAGCTTCATGGATTTCGGCGACTTCATCCCGATCAGCCTGTTTGTCTGCATCGCCTACACCATCAAGGTCTGCGTGGATGCGATGGTGCGCAAACGCATGGTGGCCACGGGCGGCTCGCCCGACCTGGTCGCCTCGGTGCTGCGCGACGAGGAGCTGCGCCGGCGCCATTCCTCGCTGCGCTGGGGCATCGTGCTGCTGTCGGTGGCGCTGGGCTTCGGCCTGATCCAGTGGTTCGGCTGGCAGGAGGTCACCCCCGGCCTGGTCGCCGTGCTGGCGGGCGCCACCGGCCTCGGCAACCTGGTGTTCTTCGCGGTGTCACGCCGGCTGGGCTGAAAGCGGTTCCGGGCAGGCATCGCCGGCCCGCCTGCGCATGCACAGGGATGACCAAGGGCAGGGTGGCTCGCCGCTCGCGCCGTGCTAAGTTGGGCGGCGACGGGTCGGGGAGGCCCACGAACAGGGAGCAGCGCGAGTGTCCACGCCCAGCGTCAGTGTCGAATCGGTGACCAAGCGGTTCGCCGGCCATACCGCAGTGAGCGATTTGTCGTTGCAGGTGCCGTCCGGCGGCATCTACGGCCTGCTCGGCCCCAACGGGGCCGGCAAGTCCACCACCATCCGCCTCATCATGAGCATCCTGCAGCCGGACGAAGGGCGCATCGCGCTGTTCGGCGACAGTCGCAACAGCCGCGACCTGTCGGCCCGCATCGGCTACCTGCCCGAGGAGCGCGGCCTGTACAAGAAGATGAGGGTGCTCGACCACCTGGTGTTCCTGGGCGAGGTGAAGGGCATCGCGCGCGCGGAAGCGAAACGTCGCGCGCAGGCCTGGCTGGAGCGGCTGGAGATCGCCGGTTGGGCGCAGAAAAAGGTGGAGGATCTCTCCAAGGGCATGCAGCAGAAGGTGCAGTTCGCCGGTGCGCTGCTGCACGAGCCGGAGCTGGTGATCCTGGACGAGCCGTTCTCCGGGCTTGACCCGATCAACGCGCAGGTGATGAAGGACATCGTGGTGGAGATCGCCGCCGGTGGCCGCACCGTGCTGTTCTCCACGCACGCGATGGAGCAGGCCGAACGCATGTGCGACCGCGTGGCGATCATCGCGCGCGGCAAGCTGGTGGCCAACGGCACGGTGGCGCAGGTCAAGGCCGACTTCGGCGGCCGCCACGTGGCGCTGGGTTTCGCTGGCGACCGCCACCAGGCCGACGCCATCCTTGCCGACCCGCGCCTGGTGGCGCGGCTGGACGACTACGGCGCCAGCGCCGAGTTGAAGATGGCCGAGGGTGCCGAGCCCGGCCAGTTGCTTGCCGCGCTGGTCGCTGCCGGCGTGGGCCTGCGCCGCTTCGAGGTGGTGGAACCCTCGCTGCACGCCATCTTCGTCGCCAAGGTCGGCGCCGACCCCGATGCCGAACCCCTGCCTGCCGTTGCCGGAGCCGCCGCATGAACAAGACGCTTGCCGTGATCCGGCGCGAGTACGTGGAGCGCGTGCGCACCAAGGCCTTCCTGATCTCCACCCTGCTGCTGCCGGTGTTCATGCTGGCGATGGCGGTGCTGCCGGCGCTGCTGATGAGCGGTGGCGACCACACCACCCGCGTGGCGGTGGTGGACGCGTCCGGCAGCGGCCTGGGTCAGCCGGTGGTGGCCGCGCTCAAGGCCGCCACCATCGGCCATGGCAGGGCCGCCAGGCCGCGCTACGACGCGACGCTGTTCCCCGCCACTGCAGCGAACCTCGCGCAGGTGCGCGACGGCCTGATCGCCAAGGCCGGCTTCGCCAAGGGCAGCGGGCAGCACGGCTGGGACGGCGTGCTGGTGCTCGATGCCGACACCCTCGCAAGCGGCAAGCTGCACTACTACGGCGACAACGTCAGCTCGCCCGAAGGCATGAACCGGCTGCAGCGCGATATTTCCAAGGCGCTGGCCGGTGTGCGGCTGGCGCATGCCGGCGTGGACCAGTTGCTGGTCGCCAAGGCGATGGTGCCGGCAGACATGGACACCGCCAAGGTCACCGACGGCAAGCTCACCGGCCAGAGTGGCGAGGCCTCGTTCGCGCTCGCCTACGCGATGGGCTTCATCCTCTATATCGCGATCATCACCTACGGCAGCCGCACGCTCACCTCGGTGATCGAGGAGAAGAACTCGCGCATCATGGAGGTGCTCACCTCCTCGCTAACCCCGTTCCAGATGCTGATGGGCAAGGTGCTCGGCGTGGGGTTGGCCGGGCTGACCCAGATGGCGATCTGGGTGGGCACCGCGTTCGTGCTCGGCGGCCAGGGCCCGCACCTAGCAGGCGCGTTCGGCATGGGGGCCGAGGCGGCAGGCAAGTTCGCCATTCCCAGCGTGCCGCCGATGCTGCTGGTGGTGTTCCTGCTCTATTTCACGCTTGGCTTCCTGATCTACGGTTCGCTCTACGCGGCGATCGGTGCGATGTGCAACACCATCCAGGAGGCGCAGCAGTACGCGGTGTTCGTCACCATGAGCATCCTCGTCGGCTTCATGTCGATGTTCGGCCTGATCAACGACCCCTCGGGCGCGCTGGGTACCACGATGTCCTTCATCCCACTGTTTGCCCCGTTCACCATGCCGGTGCGCTGGTCGATGACCGCCGTGCCGCCGCTGCAGCTCGCGCTGTCGCTGGGCCTGATGGTGTTGGGCCTGCTCGCCTGCGTGTGGCTGGCCGGACGCATCTACCGCACCGGCATCCTGATGTACGGCAAGAAGCCGACGTGGGGCGAGCTGTGGCGGTGGATTCGGGCGTGAGGCGGGAAGGTGTAATGCGTGAGGCAAAAAACCTCATCGATCAGCCGCGGAGGCTCAACGATGAGGCAAGAAGACTCACGCATCAGGTTCGGGCAAGTCGTCGCTGAGGCAAAGCGGCTCACCGATGAGCGAAAAAGACTCGTGCATGAGCCTGCGAGGTTCAACGCTGAGCATCCACAGCTTCAGGCTTGAGTCTTTTCGGCTCAGCGTTGAGGCAAAAGGACTCATCGGTGAGTGAAAAAGTGCCATCGACGAGGTGCGGTGGCCTGATCGATGACACTCCGCGACTTACCTGCCCATGAAAAGGCCTGGCTGGCTGCCCGCTGGGCGGGTCGCGTCAGGTCGAGGGGTTCAGCGGTGCGGGGCGGCCGCTGCGGCGACTGGCCCGCGGGGTGGAGCGCTCAAGCCGCGGGCGCAGTGGCGGGGTGGCGGGTCTTGGCGAAGCGGGTGGAAAACTCCTGCCGCAGGCCGTCCAGACCTCGGTGCATGCACCGGATTACATGCATCACACGACTGGTCGGACGAGGATCGATCCGCCGGCCAGTAGGATCGGCGGAAATCGCCCCGAAGCAGACAGCCAAGTCTGTCGGAGATGTTCGACATGCTGACGACACTGGCGGTGGCGAACCACCGCCCGCCGCGCGAACTGATCGTGCCGCTGGGGCGGCTCAACCTCGTCGTAGGTGCGTTTGCTCTCGCGCCAGCCGCGGGTGTTGGACCGGCGTCCGAGGTGCGCGGTCGGTCGGCATCGGCCAGTCGGTCATAATGGCGTGCTATCTACCCGCCAACGAGCTTTTCCGCGCATGAAATCCCCCGCCAGTCTGCAGGCACTGATCGACGACGGTGTGATCGACGAAGTCCTTCGCCCGCTGAAGAGCGGCAAGGAGGCGTCGGTCTATGTCGTGCGCTCGGGCGACGAGGTCCGCTGCGCCAAGGTTTACAAGGACATGGCCCAGCGCAGTTTCCAGCAGCGGGTGCAGTATCAGGAGGGCCGCAAGGTGCGTGGCAGCCGCCAGGCGCGCGCGATGGGCAAGGCCACCCAGTTCGGGCGCAAGGAGGCCGAGGCGGCCTGGAAGAGCGCCGAGGTGGATGCGCTGTACCAACTGGCGGCCGCGGGCGTGCGCGTGCCACGGCCGTACGGCTATTTCGGCGGTGTGCTGGTGATGGAGCTGGTGACCGACGCCGACGGTTGCTCGGCGCCCCGGCTGGGCGAGGTGGAGCTGTCGGCGCAGACGGCGCGCGAATACCATCGCTTCCTGGTCCGCCAGATTGCTTGCATGTTGTGCGAAGGACTGGTTCATGGCGACCTGTCCGAATACAACGTGCTGGTGGCGGCCGACGGCCCGGTCGTCATCGATTTGCCGCAGGTGGTCAGCGCCGCCGGCAACAATGCGGCGCGCACCATGTTGCGGCGGGACGTGGGCAACATCACGATCAGCCTCTCGCGTTTCGCGCCGGAATTGCTCGATACCCACTACGCCGAGGAAATGTGGGCGCTGTTCGAGCAGGGCGAGTTGCGGCCGGACAGCGAACTGACCGGCCACTTCGTGTTCGACGAGGGCGCGGTGGACGTCGACAGCGTGATGCAGTCGATCATCGATGCGCGCGAAGAAGCCAGCATTCGCCAGCAGGGGCGCGAGGCGGCACTGGCAGCAGATTGAGGCTGGCCTGACCGTCGCGCGCAAGGCATCCGCTTAGCGCTTGGCGGCCTTCTTCGCTGCCTTTTCAGCTTTCTTTTCCTTGGGCGTCTTCAGGGGCTTCTTCTTGTCGCTCTTTTTCTGTTCCATGCCTTTCATGGGGTGCTCCGGTGCGTGAGGATTCGCTACATGGGCATGGTGACAGCTTTGGGCCGCCCACGTGCATGCAGACTAAGCCTTCGTGGTGAAGGCGGGCAGCGTGCAGGGATAGATCTTGGGGTCGGTCGGACTCTGATGACGACCTGGTCGCCATACGGATGTCGGGCTGGATCGGCAGCGCGATGTCGCCGACGATGAGCTGCCGTTCGTCGTCATGGATCAGGGAGGCCAAACAGGGGCCAAGCAGAGCAGGTTCAGGTGGTCGAAATGGATCCCTGCCAGAACGAAAGAAAGCCCTTGTGCCGTGCTTTCTTTTGCATCGAACGCTTACGACGGATGCCTGGTTTGCGCACGCCGAAAGTGCCGGCGTAGCTCACGCATCAGCGACGGTTGCTGCCTTCGCGAGAGAATCCATCTTGGTGTCGTCGCGCGATGCCAGCTTCTTGGCCTGCTTATTGTCCTGTTTCTTTTTCTTTGCGATTTCGCGCTGGCGCTTTTCGAAGGAATAGTTTGTCTTTGCCAATGGAATACTCCTGGGCAGGATGGTGAGGGGCTGGATATGCGAAGTGCATTCGCCGACGTGCTCGCGGGGAAGTAAACCATGCGCGACCGACGCATGTTGCGTATCGGCGATGACGGGCGAACGGTAGTCGGCGCGAACGGCCTTGCAATAGGCCCCGTTCATCACAAAACGGCGGCACACCGAAGGTCGGGTTTCATAGATGCTGCAGTTCATGCGCGTGCCGCTCAAGGCCACGCACCAGCCGTCGCTGCCGCGCTTCATGACACGCAGGCCTTCGGGCGAGTAGGTGGTCAAATGACCCGGGATGGGCTCTTCCGGTTGCAGCACGACCGTGAGACGACAACAAACCGCCTCGCACGTTGAACAGTGCGCGGCACCCTTGGTAGGACTGGCTGGTGGGTTCAAGCGCAAGAAGCCTCCGGGCTTCGGGTGTAACGCAGTGGGTTGCCGCCGTACAGTGGGCATGGCGACCATCCTCGGAAAGCGCTCTTCTGTAAGGTCAAGGCGTTGCCGCGCTCATAGTGGGCTGACGCGCGCATGATGGCGCGGCCGAATCAGTCACCATCCCTGATGGGGGCGTGCCGCTTGACGATCTTGTCGAGCAACAGTGCCGGTTTAGGCTCATTACTTGCGACAACAACTACGAAGCGGTCCAACGATCTTCTAGGGTACGGCAAGATGGACTCGATGACGGGCGATGCATGCAGCTGTGCATTCTACGCGAGTGCGGTCTCAGCCACGGCGAGCGGCCGCGGCCAGCGTGATTTGGTCATTTCCACCACAACCGGCGGAATCCGGTCGGTGGTCAGTTCACCCGAACAACTCGTACTGCGCTGCGTAACTGTCGGCATCGATGAAGCCGGCTAGGCCCACGCCGACCAGGCGGTAGAGTGTGTCGGCGTGGCGCTCCACCCGTTCGCGCAGGGCGCAGGCGATCTCGGCCAGCTCGTGCTCGGAGGCCGGGCGCTGCGTGGGCGTGAGGCTGCGTGTGAGGGTGTGAAAGTCGGCGGTCTTGAGCTTGAGCACCACGGTGCGTGCGATGCGGCCTTCGTCGGCCTCACGCTGGTGCGCGGCCCAGGTCTTGCCGGCGAGCCGGCGGATGTGCGGTTCCAGTTCGTCCAGCGTGAGGTCGTGCTCGAAGGTGTCTTCGGCGGAGACCTGCAGGGTGGGGCGGTCCGGCGTCACCGGGTGCTCGTCGATGCCCAGCGACAGCTCGTGCAGGCGCCGGCCCCAGCGGCCGAAGCGTTGTTCCAGTTCCTCGGCGGCGAAGGCGCGCAGGTCGCCCACGGTGGCCAGGCCCAGCGCGGCGAGCTTGCCTTCCATCACCTTGCCCACGCCGGGCAGGCGGCCGATCGGCAGCGGCGCGAGGAAATCCAGCACCTCGCGCGGACGCACCACGAACAGGCCGTCGGGCTTGCGGAAATCCGAGGCGATCTTTGCGAGGAACTTGTTCGGCGCCACGCCGGCGGAGGCGCTGAGCTGCGTCTCCTCGCGGATCGCCGCGCGGATCGCCTCGGCGGTGGCGGTGGCCGAGGGCAGGCCGGTCTTGGTCGTGGTGACGTCGAGGTAGGCCTCGTCCAGCGACAGCGGCTCGATCAGCTCGGTGTGCCGCGCGAAGATCGCCTGCACCTGGCGTGACACCGCCTTGTAGCGCGTGAAGTCCGGCGGCACAAAGATCGCCTGCGGGCACAGCCGCTCCGCGCGCACCGCCGGCATCGCCGAGCGCACGCCGAACTTGCGCGCCTCGTAGCTGGCCGCGCACACCACCGAACGCGCCCCGCGCCACGCGACCACCACCGGGCGGCCGCGCAGCGAAGGGTCGTCGCGCTGCTCCACCGACGCGTAGAACGCGTCCATGTCGACGTGGAGGATTTTGCGCAGGGGAGTGGGCACGGTGCAGGCGATTCTAGAGCCTGCCCGTGGCCTGGCCTACGGGCGCCGCACGCGGGTGGCGAGTCGCGCGGCGAGCCGTTCCGCGTAGCGTTCGGCGGCGTCGGGCCGCATCGCAAGATGCAGGAAGGGCTCGATCAGCTCCGCCTCCATCAGCAGGAAGCGGCCGCCCTGCATCACGCCGTCGATGCGCGCATAGGCGGTCTCGGCGTGGCCGGCGCGAGCCACGGCGGCCAGCACGGCCTGCGCCGCGGCGAGCGCAGGCGCGGGTGCTTCGGCCAGTTCCGCGCTGCCACCGTGTTCGCCCTGCACGCGATAGTCGCCGGGCTTGGGCAGCTTGCGCACGGCGTGGCTGTAGTCGCCGTCGAAGAACAGCAGCGACCATTCGCCATCGCGCTGGATCTCCGCCACGAACGGCTGCACCAGCCAGTCGCCCTCGGGCAGCGCGGCGACGGCCTGCGCGAACGCTGCATCGCCCGCAGTGCCGCGCAGCGTGCGCCATGCGCCGCCGCTTACCGCAGGTTTCACCACCACCTCCTGCGCCTGCAGGGCCTGCAGCGTCGCGGGCAGCTCGGTCGTATGCGCGAGCCGCGTGGGGATGATCTCCACGCCGAGCCGGGCCAGTTCCAGCAGGTAGCGCTTGTCGCTGTTCCAGCGCAGCAGGCGGCTGTCGTTGACGGTGGGCACGCCCAACGCATCGAGCTGGTCCAGCCAATGCAGGAATTCGGTGTAACGCTGAAAGTAGTCCCATACGGTGCGCACCAGTACGGCGTCGAAGCGTGTCCAGTCCAGGTCCGGGTCGTTCCAGGTGCAGGGCACGCCATGCACGCCGAGGCGGGCGAGCGTGGCGACGAAGTACGCATCGTCGGGATACACGCCGGGATGGGCGGCGTCGGTGGCAAGCGCAAGTTGGATGGACATGCGAACCCTCTCGATAGCGAGGGCGCCCTTGTCGACGAGGATCGCGGGCCGAGCGTGGCGGATGGCTCCGTCGCAGCACCCCTCGGCACGGACTGCGCGGCGCGAATGCCGACGCAACAGGGAGCATCGCCAGGCGATGCGTGGCGCGCATTCTTCGGTGGCGCGGGGCGGCTGTCAATCGGGCGTATGCTGGGGCGCGTACCTGCGGTCGCGATGGAGGCCCCATGCTTTTCGATTCGATCCATGCCGGGCCGTCGATGCTCGCTGCCTTTCTCGCCTCGCTGGTGGAGTGCGTGGAGGCGTTGACCGTGGTGCTGGCGGTGGGTGCGGTACGCGGCTGGCGCAGCGCCCTGGCCGGCAGCGCGGCGGCGCTGCTGGTATTGCTGTTGCTGGTGGTGGTGCTGGGGCGAGCGCTTGATCGCGTGCCGCTGCATGGCCTGCAACTGGTGGTGGGCGCCTTGTTGCTGCTGTTCGGCATGCGCTGGTTGCGCAAGGCCGTGCTGCGCGCGGCGGGCGTGCTGCCGCTGCACGACGAGGCGGCGATCTACGCGCGCGAGACGCAGGCCTTGCGCGGCCAGGCCGCGGCGGCGCACGCATGGGACCGGCTGGCCTTCGCCACCGCGCTCAAGATCACCTTGCTCGAAGGCGTCGAGGTGGTGTTCATCGTGCTCGCCGTCGGCGCGGGTCATCCCGGCCTGCTGTGGCCCGCCAGCCTCGGCGCGCTGGCCGCGCTGCTGGTGGTGATCGCGTTGGGCGTCGTGGTGCATCGCCCGTTGGCGCGCGTGCCGGAAAACACGCTGAAGTTCGCGGTGGGCGTGATGCTTTCCGCGTTCGGCACGTTCTGGGCGGGCGAAGGCATGGGCTATGCGTGGCCCGGCGGCGATGGGGCGCTGCTGGGCCTGGTCGGCGGATTTCTCGCGGTGTCCCTGCTGAGCGTGCAGTGGCGCCGCCGTCAGGCCCTCGCCGGCGCGAAGGGGCTCGCGCGATGAGCTGGCTGCGTGCAGTGCTGTCGGAACTGTGGGGCCTGTTCGTCGATGATGGCCGCTATGCGCTGGCTATCGTGACATGGCTGCTGCTGGCATGGCGGGCGTTGCCGCTGCTTGGCCTCGGTGGCGGATGGGACGCGCTGGTCTTCGCGGCGGGCCTGCTGGCGATCCTGGCCGGCAGCGTGTTGCGTCGCGAGCGGCGCTGAATTCACTGTGCGGCTGGTGGAGCCGAAGCGATCAGGTAGACGCGCGCATTGGGTTGGCCGTCTGCCAATAGCAAGGCGGCTCCATGTTCGACATGGATGCCGTGGGGCAGTGGCGGCGGTGTCGCGGCCCGGAGCAGGGCTTGCGTCAGGGCAGCGGTGGCGCGTTCGTGGCCGACGAAGCCGGGTAGCCAGGCCAGTGCCAGCAGTACCATTGCGCCGGCGCCGGCCATCGCGGGCAACCAGCGCGAGAGGCGTCGACGGGCTGGTTCGCGTTGCCGGTGCAGGCTCTGTCGCAGGCGCGCGAGGCCGCCGGGTGGCGGGGTGAGTTCGGGCAATAGGTGTGCGAGTTCACGCATGGTCGGGTTCTCCCAGCAGGGCTTTCAGGCGCTGCATGGCGTGGTGTTTGCGCGAAGCTACCGTGCCGGCAGGGATGCCGAGCACGCTGGCGATATCGGCGCCGGCGAGGCCGCTGAATTCGGCCAGCAGCAGCACGTCGCGCGAGCTTGCCGGCAACCGGCGCAAGGCCTGGCGCAGGCGGCGCGCAGCGAGGAAATCACTCTCGCCGCCTTCGTGCGCCAAGCCGTCCGCCTCGTCCAACGGCGCGAAGCGCCACACACCGCGCCAGCGTAGCCGGTTCTTCGCCAGGTTGAGCGCGGTGGTCCACAGCAAGGCATCGAGCGTTGCTTCGTCCACGCCTTTGCGCTGGGCCCACACACGCATGCAGGCGTCGTGGATCACGTCCTGGCAGTCCTGCGCCTGCCACAGCAGGCGGTACAGCACGTTGTACAGCGGCCGCTCCAGTCGCCGGTAGCAATCCTCGAGCGCTTCCTCGCGCAGCGTCATGCGGCGCGCTCAGGCTTTGGCGGGCAGGCGATCCACGCGCACGGCGAGTAGGCGCAAGGCGGGTTTGTCGCGACAGGTCGTTGGAGCAGGAATCCCCCCACTCGATCCAGTCGGGCACGCACCGGGCGCCATGGCCAGCACGAGGTATTGGCCGAAGGTGGCGTCGATCTCGGTATGGAGCATGCCCAGGCCGCGGTTGCCGGTGTCCTGGTAGCCGAGTTGCAGCCGTGCCGTATCGCCGTTAACCGTTCCGACGCGAAAGTCGAAGACGCGCCGGTAGGAGCCATCGGCGGTGGTCATGCTGCCGGTCTGGTTGCTGACCCCGACTAGCGTCGCGGTCTGGTCGAGATGGAAATGCAGCGGCCCCATCGATTGTTGCAGCGAGGCCAGACTGCCGGCGAGGTTCTTCAGCGCGGGATCGTCCGCGCCGGCGCCGGGCTGGCCGTCGATGACCCAGAAGTGCACGCCTACCTGCACAGGTGATGTCTGCGGTGCGATTGTTTTGGCCAGCGTCTCGATCACGTTACCAATCGAAGCTTGTGCGTCGCGCGGGGCGTACACCAACAGTTTTCCCGGGCCGGCGCTGGTGATGCTGGCTCGTGCACCACCGAAAAGTTTGACGTCGATCCCGCCCAACGCACTGTCTATCGAGTTCTCTATCGACTGGCTGCGGTCGGCAGGCACCGAATAGGCCTGTAGAGTGAGGTTTGGGACTGTCTTGGCGTTTGTGGCTTCATCAACCTCGTGTCCACGACCTTGGCAGCCGGCCAACGCAATCACTGCCGTCGCGCCGATGGCGGCGCATCGAATCTGAAGCTTCATGGGGTATCCCCTCGCGGCGACCGGATGGCCGCCTTCCCGACTGTATACACGCGGGCACGGATTTTCTTCATCGCCACCGCAAGGGCGGATTTCAGCTGGCGTCGTCCCAGAACACCTCGACCGCGTCGGGGTTCATGAAACCCCAGATCGGCGTGCCCAGCCGCACCAGGCCGTTGCGGATGCGATGGGTGGATTCGTCGTAGGCCGAGATGCGATAGACCAGCTGGTACTTCGAGGTGGTGAACCACATCGACAGCGGCAAGAAGCCCCAGTTTTGCCGGGCGTGCAGGATGCGCAGGCCATTGGCCTGGGCCCATTCCTGCAGGAGTGCCCTGGCATTCCTGTAATGGCGCCAGCTCAGCCAGATGCCCGCGGCGATCAGCAGCACGAACAGCAACGGTGTGGTTCGGGCCATTGCCACGCTCCCCCATGGATTCCCATGCGCAGCGTGAGCCGTGTCGTGCGCCCGCGCAAGCCGTCCCGGACGATGGGGACTGGTCGAACCCCCGCCGACCATGCCAAGGTTGCCCGATGACGACGACTGACAGCTCCCCCGCCTACCTGCGCCGCCTCGGCGTGTGGGATGGCGCCATGATCGTGGTCGGCGGCGTGATCGGCGCCGGCATCTTCCGCACCCCGGCCACGGTGGCCGAGCGCACGGCCTCGGGCCTGCCGCTGCTGGCGCTGTGGGTGCTGGGCGGCCTGCTCACGCTGACTGGCGTGCTGTGCTATGCCGAGCTCGGTTCGCGGCGACCGCAGGCCGGTGGCATCTACCTCTACCTGCGCGAAGCGTTCGGCATGCTGCCGGCCTTCCTGTTCGGCTGGACGATGGCGCTGATCAACTACCCCGGCAGCGTGGCGGCGGTGGCGATCACCTTCGCCGACTACCTGTGCAAGGCTGCGGGGCTCTCCACCGAATGGGTGACGCCGGTGGGCGTGGCGGCCATCGTGTTCATCGTGGGGGTGAATTTCACCGGCATCCGCGCCGGCGCGATTCTGCAGAACGTCTTCGCGGTGCTGAAGCTGGCGGCGGTGGCGTTGCTGGTGGCGGTGGGCCTGGTGCTGGCGCACGGACACCTGGGCGGCGTACTGGCGACCGACACCACGCGCACGGTTTCCCATGGCGCCTTCGTGGGCGCGCTGCTGCCGGTGCTGTTCACCTACGGTGGCTTCCATTACCTCAACGATCTTGCCGGCGAAGTGCGCGACCCGCAGCGCACCCTGCCGCGCGCGCTGCTGCTGGGCATGCTCGGCGTGGTGGCGGCCTACGTGCTGGCCAATGTCGCCTACCTCACCGGCATGGGCCACGCTGGCCTGGCAGCCAGCACCGCGCCCGCGGCCGACCTGATGCACCGCCTGTTCGGCACCGCCGGCGAGAAGGTGATGGCCATCGGCATCGCCTGCTCCACCTTCGGCTACTGCAGCATCGCCATCGCCGGCGGTGCGCGCGTGCTGCAGACGATGGGCGCGGACGGCGCGCTGTTCCGCGCGGTGGGCCGCATCGACCCGGTGAGCCGCGCGCCGCGCGTGGCGCTGGCGCTGCTGGGCGGCTGGACCATCGTGCTGATGCTGTGGGGCAACTTCGGCCAGCTGGTGGACTACACCACGGTGGGCGAGTGGCTGGGCCATGCCTTCGGCATCGGTACGCTGTTCTGGTACCGCTGGAAGTTCGTGGACGAGCCGGCGCCGTACCGCGTGCCGTGGTTCCCGCTGATGCCGCTGGTGTTCGTGCTCACCGTGCTGGGCGTGATCGTGGCGACGGCGGTTTCCTCGCCGCACGATGCCGGCATGAGCCTGCTGATCATCGCGCTCGGTGCGCCGGTGTACTGGTTGTGGCAATCGTTGCGGAGAAAAGCGGCATGAAGCGGATCTGGCTGGCGGGTGTCGTTGCGCTGTTCACCACAAATGCAGTGGCGGTGGAGGCGATGAAGGTGGCGGATCTGGCCGCGGCATCGGCCCATCCCGGACTGCAGCACGTTGCGCGGGCCGTCGTCATGGAAACCGCGCAGGATGGCGCGAAGCAGCAGCGCTACACCTTCCAGCCGGCCACCCAACCGCAGGTCGTGGTGATGCCTGCGCAGGGCGTGTGGAACTGGCAGGGGCAGGGCGAGCTGCACCTGCGCGTGCAGAACGCGATGCCGTGGGCGGTGACCCTGGTGGTCGATATCGACGGCGCGGATACGAAGCAGCACCTGCACGCCGTGGTGGGTTTGCCCGCCGGCCCCGCGCAGACCCTGGTGGTGCCGCTGCGCGCCGTCTCGCCGTTGACCTTCGGCATGCAGGCCGGGCCGACCCGGCCGTTCGATGATCACGGCAGGCGCGTGCTGGTGGCGAACACCGTGGCGGGCGCGCTCGATCTCTCGGCGGTTCATGACGTGCGGCTCTCGGTGCCGGCGCCGCAAGCCGCGCAATCCCTGCTGTTCGGCCGCATCGACGTGGTGCCGGGCGAGGCCGCGCTGCACGAAGCCTATACCGGCATCGTCGACCGCTACGGCCAGTACACCCGGGAAGAGTGGCCGGAGAAGGTCGCCGACGATGCCGCGCTGCGCGCTGCCGTCCGGCGTACGCCACCCGCCGGATCGCCCGGCAACGAGGACCGCTACGGCGGACGTCTGGACGTCCGTCTGCAGGCGACCGGCTGGTTCCACACGCAGAAGGCCAAGGGTCGCTGGTGGCTGGTCACGCCGGAGGGCCACGGCTTCTTTTCGCTGGGCGTGAACACCGTGAAGGCCGACGATACCCGCACCTACGTGCAGGGCCGCGCGTACATGTTCCGCGACCTGCCGCCGGACCGTGGGGCGTGGGCGGCGTTCTACGGCACCGGCGACAACCGCAACGCGCAGCAGGGCGCGGGCGCGGGCCGTTGCTGCGACCATGGGCAGTGGTTCGACTTCTACGCCGCCAACCTGTACCGGGTGGATGGCTCGGACTGGCTGGCCGCGTGGCGCAAGCGCACCCTGGCGCGGCTGCAGGCGTGGGGCTTCAACACCATCGCCAACTGGAGCGACCCTGCGCTGGGCGCGCTGCACAAGCTGCCGTACACGCGCGAGCTGGATATCCGCGGCGATTTCGGCACCGTCGCCACCGGCTACGACTGGTGGGGCCGCATGCCCGATCCGTTCGATCCGCGTTTCGCGCCGGCGGCGGACGCGGCGGCGGCACGGGCCGCGCGTGGCGTGCGCGACGATCCGTGGTTGCTGGGCTATTTCGCCGACAACGAGTTGTCGTGGTCCGCCTACGGCCCGGAAGGTCGCTGGGCGCTCGCCATGGGCACCCTGCACGGCGCGGCGCGCAGTGCGGCCAAGCAGGCCTTCATCGCCGACCTGAAGAAAAAATACGGTACCCCGGACAAGCTCGCGGCGGCCTGGGGCATCACGCTGGCCTCGTGGGATGCGCTGGACGCCACCAACTTCCCCGCGCCCGCGCCGAGCGCAGCGCACCCAGCCATCGCCGCCGACTACAGCGCCTGGTTGACCCGGTATGCGAGCCGGTTCTTCCGCACCGTGGCCGAGGCGATCCATCGCCACGATCCACACCATCTCTACCTGGGCAGCCGCTTCGCGGTGAAGACGCCCGAGGCCGTCGCGGCGTGCGCCAGGTACTGCGACGTGGTGAGCTTCAATATCTACGCCGACGTGCCGCAGCACGGCTTCGACGCGGCAGCGATGCGCAAGCTGGACAAGCCGGTGCTGATTTCCGAGTTCCACTTCGGGTCCGATGACCGCGGCCCGTTCGGCAAGGGCGTGGTGTCGGTGGCGAGCGAGGCGCAACGCGGCCAAGCCTACGCACGCTACCTGCAGGCGGCGGCGGGCGATCCGGAGATCGTCGGCACGCACTGGTTTGAATACGTGGATGAGCCGGTGACCGGCCGCCTGCTGGATGGCGAGAACGGGCACTTCAGTCTGGTCGGCATCACCGACATCCCGTTTGCGGGCTTCGTCGAGGCGGTACGCAAGGCCAACGCGCAGGTGCAGGCCGGGTTGTGACGCCATGACTGCGCGCGCGATTCGTGTTTGTCGGAGTCGTCCATGTGCCTGATCGCCTTCGCCTGGCAGTCGCACCCGCGCTGGCGGCTGGTGCTGGCGGGCAATCGCGACGAATTCCACGCGCGGCCCAGCGCCGCGCTGGCGCGCTGGAGCGATCGGCCCATCGTCGGCGGGCGCGACCTCGAAGCCGGCGGCACGTGGCTGGGCGCGACCGATGCGGGGCGCTGCTGCGTGGTCACCAACGTGCGCGATCCGAGCGATCCGCATATTGGCGCCTCGCGCGGGCTGCTCGCCACCGACTACCTCGCGGGCGACGCGGATGCCGCGACGCATGCGCAGGCGCTGCTGGCCAACGCGGCCGGCTATCGCCCGTTCAACCTGCTCACCTTCGATGCGCAGGCCGCGTTCTATCTCGGCAACCGTCCCGAACCGCGCGCCGAGGCGGTGACGCCCGGCGTGCACGGCCTGTCGAATGCCGACTTCAACACGCCGTGGCCGAAGACGCGTGCGCTGATGGCGCGCCTCGAAGCATGGCTGGACCAAGGCGACAGCGAGGATTTCGCGCCGCTGTTCGAAGCGCTCGCCGATGAGCGGCAGGCGCCGGATGCCGAGCTGCCCGATACCGGCATCGGCCTGCCGCGCGAGCGCTGGCTGTCCTCGGCCTTCATCCGTGGCAGCGAGTACGGCACCCGTGCCAGCACCTTGGTGGCGATCGCCCGCGATGGCCGCGGTGTGATCGTGGAGCGTCGCTTCGGTCCCGAGGGCCGCATCCTCGGCGAGAGCCGACTGCCGATCGGTGCGCCGGCCGCTACGGCCTGACGCAGTGCACCTACGCGGCGGTGCGCAGCAGGCCGCCTGATTCCGGGCGACATCGCGGCTAGCGTCGACGGCACCCTCCGCAGTGGATGCGTCGCATGCGCACGGTTTGCCTGTTGTCGATATGGTTCGCGTGGGCTGTCGCCGCGCAGGCCGCCGACTGTCCGGACTGGCCGCCGGCGCGAGCCCGGCAGGAACTCGCCGCGCTGCGCGCACGGCTCGACGGCTGGAACCACGCCTATCGCATCGAAGGGCGCTCGCCGGTGAGCGACGCCGTCTACGACCAGGCCGAGCAGCGCCTCGCGGCCTGGCGGCAATGCTTTCCCGCGCAGGCGCCCGCGCCGCTGGCGCATCTGGCCGATGCCGGCGGGCGCGTGCGCAACCCCGTCGCGCAGACCGGCTTGGCCAAGCTGCCGGATGCCGCCGCTGTCGCGGCGTGGATGCAGGCGCGCGGCAACCGCGACCTGTGGGTGCAGCCCAAGGCGGATGGCGTGGCGGTGACCCTGCTGTACGTGGATGGCCGCCTGCGCCAGGCCAGTAGTCGCGGCGACGGCCTGCACGGTTCCAACTGGACCGCGCTGGCGCAGGCCATCGACGCGATCCCCAAGCGCCTGCCGCAGGCGCCGGCGCGCGTGGTGCTGCAGGGCGAACTGGTGTGGCGGCTGCCCGGACACGTGCAGGCCGCCGACGGCGGCGTCAACGCACGCGCGGCGGTGGCCGGGGCGCTGGCGCGCAACACGCTGGATGCCGCCACGGCCGCACGGATCGGCCTGTTCGTGTGGGACTGGCCCAGCGGCCCGCCGGCCATGCCGGCGCGGTTGGCCGGCCTCGCGGCGATGGGCTTCGCCGATAGCGCGGCGCTTGTCCAGCCGGTGGCGAGCCTCGACGCGGTGAAGCATTGGCGCGAGCAGTGGTATCGCCACGCCTTGCCGTTCGCCGCCGACGGCACCGTGTTGCGCCAGGGCCACCGACCGCCGGCCGACACCTGGCAGGCCAGTCCGCCGGACTGGGCGGTAGCGTGGAAGTATCCGGCCGCCTCCGCCCTCGCCGAAGTGCGTGCGGTGAACTTCACCATCGGCCGCAGCGGACGTATCACGCCGATGCTGGAGCTGGCGCCGGTGCAGCTGGATGACCATCGCGTGCAGCGCGTCAGCGTGGGCTCGCTGAAGCATTGGCGGGAACTCGACATCCGCCCCGGCGACCAGGTCGAGGTGGCGCTGGCCGGGCTGACCATTCCGCGCCTGCAGTCGGTGGCCTGGCGCGCGACACAGCGGGCTGCGGTGGATGTGCCCAATCCGGCGCGCTACGGCCCGCTCAGCTGCTGGCAATCCGCGCCGGGCTGCGAGCAGCAGTTCCTGGCGCGGCTGACCTGGCTGGGCGGTCGGCAGGGCCTGCGCCTGGCGGGCGTCAGCGCAGGCACCTGGCAGGCGCTGGCGGAT
Source organism: Pseudomonadota bacterium (assembly GCA_021805685.1). Classification (GTDB taxonomy): domain Bacteria; phylum Pseudomonadota; class Gammaproteobacteria; order Xanthomonadales; family Rhodanobacteraceae; genus Rhodanobacter_A. Next base: position 3,404 of record JAJZET010000093.1, on the reverse strand, counting down.
GCTGGCCTGCTCCATGGCCCGCTGGACTGGATGGCACTCGCGCCGGAGCAGCTCGCCACGGTGCCGGGTTGGGACGCGAACCGTGCCGCGGCACTCGCGCGGGTTTTCGCCGATGCACACGGCCGGCCCTTCGGTGACTGGCTGCGTGCGCTGGGTGCGCCGGGCGACGCGGTTGGTGCGGGCGAGGATTGGGCCGCGCTCACGGCACAGGGTGAAGGCGGTTGGCGCAGGCGAGGCGTGGGTGCGACGCGTGCCCGGCAACTTGCCGCTTTCTTCGCCAACCCCGAGGTGCGCTCGCTGGCCGCCCAACTGCGCCTGGCGGGCGTGCAGGGCTTCTGAGCGGGGCGCTCAGCCGCCGAATTCGCCGTCGACGTAGAACCAGCGGCCCGCCTCGCGCACGAAGCGGCTGATCTCGTGCTGACGCTGTGCGCGGCCGCCGCCAAGCCGGTAGCGGGCCACGAATTCGACGATGGCGTGCGCGTCGTCGATGTGTTGTTCGCGGCGCACCTCCAGGCCCAGCCAGGTCGGCGCCGGCTGCTGTGCGGCCAGCCGCAACGAGGCGGGGCGTGTGTCGGCGTACCAGCTGGCCAGCAGGTAATCCTCGCGCTTGAGCACGTATGCGCTGTAGCGCGAGCGCATCAGCTGCGCGGCGCTGGCGGCGAGCGCCGCGCCGTCATGCAGTGGGCCGCAGCAGTTGGCGTAGCCGGCGGGGCTGCCGCAGGGGCAGGGCGTGAGCGTGTCGATCGCCTTCAAGGCGATCAGGCGGGCCGGCCGCGCAGCACGCGGGCCGGCAGCATCAGCAGCGCACCGAGGAAGGCGAACACCGCGCTCACCGTGATGCCCACCAGCCGGAACGGCAGGCAGACCAGCCACACGATGGGGTAGAGCACCAGCGCCAGCAGGGCCAGCGGCCAGCAGAACACCAGCAGCAACAACCAGAGCAGGAAGGCGGCCATGGCGCGACCTCGCGGTGAAAGGGTGCCTGCACTCTAGCGCGATCCGCGGCGGCTGCGCAGATGGCTTTTGGCACGGCGCCGCGCGGCGGCTACATCACCGGCTTCACGCCGATCAGCAGTGCATGCAGCCAGAACACGAAAGCCGCCCATGCCGCGACGCCGACGACGATGGTGATGACCGTGCCCTTGGTCGTGCCGGGTGGATACGTGGTGCCCTCGCGGCGGTCGCGCCGGCGCGAGGCGGTGAACAGCAGCACCGACCACAGCAGGAACGCGCCGAACAGCACCACGTCGTGCAGCATGCCTGCCGCGAGCAGGTGGCCGAACGCCCATGTCTTCACCGCCAGCACCTGCGGGTGGTGCAGCCGCGCCTTGATGCCGTTGCGCGGCACCCGCGCGGCGGCAAGCAAGACGAACGCCACCAGGGTGAACAGTGCGTTGAGCCGGATCAGCCAGGCCGGCGGCGAATACAGCACCACCGGCGTGTGCCGGGCCAGCCCGAAGCCCCAGCAGATCAGCACGAAGCCGAGCAGCGATACCAGCGAATACAGCGCCTTCCAGCGCCTCGCGCCCAGTCGCACGACCTGTCGCGTGCGCCAGTCGTCGGCGACGATGCGCAGCGAATGCACGCCGAGGAACAGCACGAGGCCAAGGATCAGCACGAGCATGGCGGCTACCTTGCGGGATGATGGCTGGCCGAGTGTAGGCGGCTGGCCGTCGTTACGCACGCATCGGCGGCGCGGCAAGCTCCTCCACGCGCACGGCGAGCGCGACGGCGCCCGCGGCCAGCACGAGGCGGTTGCCGTCGGGCAGCCAGCATTCGTCCGCGCGTACCGTGCCGGCCGCGCAGTCGAACGCGCCGCGTGCGCAACAGACCAGCACGACATCCGTGCCGAGGCGATGCTCGCCGGCCGCGCGCCACACCTCGATGCGGCCGCGCGCACGGCCGCGGCGCAGCATCAGGTTGAAGTCGCGGCTGGGGCCGCCGGCCAGCGCCACCGCCACGCCCATCTCGCCAGGGAACGCGTACGGCTCGCAGGGAGCGGTGAGCTCGTGGCGGGTGCCGTCGTCCATCGTCATGGTGAAGCCGTCGCCGGCCAGCAGCGCGATCACGCGGTCAACGCCGGGGAAGGCGGAGAACGGCGCGGCGCTCTCGACCTCGGCGACGCTCACGCGCCACAGGAAATCGCCCATCGCCGCGCCCGCGGGATGGACCAGCAGCTCGCGCGTGCGGCCGTGGCCGTTCTTCCACGGCCGGGCAGGGCAGTCGGCGAGTCGGACGATGGGCATGGCGCGCTTCGAGCTCTCGGGAAAGGCCGCATGGTAGCGGCGCAAGGCTGCCAGTCCACCAGCTTCCGTCGCCCCATGCGGCATAATTCCGGTGGATCGTCAGAGACTGCTGTACATGACCGAACGGATTCCCGCTTGAGCACCGATGTTGCGCCGCCCCTGTTCGCGGTCGTGCCGGGTGGACTGTTCGCGCCGTTGGCCGGCCCCAACCGCGAGCGCTACTGGGCCCTGCTGTGCCGGCTGTTCGACGAGCTGTTCGGGCCGGACGCGCCGCTGCCGCCCAGCATCGGTTTCCCGCGCCGCGAGATCACTGCCGCGATCGAGCGCTACCTGCTCACCGACGATCCGTGGCTGAACGAGGAGGGCGACCTGCCCGGCGCCTCGCTGCCCGAACGCGCGAACGCGATCTACGAGCGCTTCCGTTCCAGCGGCTGGCTGCGCCAGGAGCGCGTCGGCGCGCGCGAGATGGTGGCGATGCTGCCGCAGGTGGCGCAGTTCCTCTCCGCGCTGGTGGAGTTCGCCGAGCACGGGCCCACCTTCGTCTCGGCCAAGGTGCGCTCGATCGAGCTGCAGTTGCGGCAAGTGGTGGAGGGCCACGCCTTCGGCGATGCGCTGGACGAGGCCGCCGACCAGGCGCGGCGCCTGCTGGTGTCGCTGTCGTCGATGAGCCTCAAGGTGCGCGACCTGATGCCGGAGCTGAGCCGCGCGGAGACCACCGCGCAGTTCGCGCGGCAGTGGTTCGAGCGCTACGTGTCGAGCTTCTTCCTCGGCGATTACGCCGACCTGCACCGCGCCGACCACCCGCTGGCGCGGCGCAGCGCGATCCTTGCGATGGCGCAGCAGGTGGAAGGCTCGGCGCTGCACGACAGCCTGCTCGGCTGGTACCGCGAACACCTCGCCGGCGGCGACGACGCGCGCGCGGCGGAGCGCCTGCAACGCAGCCTGCGCCGGCTGCGCGAACTGGAGCGCATCGACGAATACCTGGGCCGCCTCGACGAGGACATCCGCCAGGCCAACCGCCGCGCGCTGGCCTTTCTCGACTATCGGCTGCGCGCGCCGCAAAAGCTCGACGTGCTGCTGAAGCGGGCGGTCCGCGGCGCGCTGAATGCGCCGGAAGACACCTTGCGCCTGCCGGTGGCGCCGGGCGCGCTGATGGAC
>JAJZET010000101.1 GCA_021805685.1 Pseudomonadota bacterium | reverse complement strand
CCGCTACAAGACCGCGCAACACGCACACTGCGTCGCCGACGACAACGACGGCCACGTGTTCGTGTGCGATCCGCGCGCCGGTGCGATCCTGGAGATCAACGACCACTGACCTCGCCCCCGGATCCACGCGTGCGTGCCGCTCGTGCTGGCGCCGGCTATCGCGGGACGACCGCAGGTTGGCGCCGGTCCTGATTGCTGTCAGCCTGTTGCGCGTTGATCGCGACGGAACCAAGGCTGCACCATGCGGATTCTCATCGCCGAAGACGAGGCCAAGACGCGGCGCTACGTGGCGCAGGGGCTGCGCGAACTCGGCTTTGCCGTCGAAGCGGTCGAAGACGGCAACGCGGCGCTGGGCCTGTTGCGCGAGCACGCGTTCGACGCGGCGGTGCTCGACGTCATGCTGCCGGGCCTCGACGGCTGGGCCCTGGTCAGGACCCTGCGTGGCGAGAACAACCGCACCCCCATCCTGTTCCTCACCGCGCGCGACCACGTCGAAGACCGCGTGCGCGGCTTCGAGCTCGGCGCGAACGACTACCTGGTGAAACCGTTCGCCTTCGCCGAACTGGTGGCGCGGGTGCGCAACATCGCCAGGCAGGCGGAGTCCGTGGCCGGCGACAACGGCCTGCGCGTCGGCGACCTGGTGTTCGACCTACTGCGCCACCGCGTCGAACGCGCCGGCCGGCCGCTGCAGCTCACGCCCAGGGAATACGCCCTGCTGCTCCTGCTGGCGCGCCACCGTGGACGGGTGCTGTCGCGCACGCTGATCGCCGAAAGCGTCTGGGGCGTGTGCTTCGACACGCAGACCAACGTGGTGGACGTCGTGGTGCGCCGGCTGCGCGCCAAGGTCGACGCGCCCTTCCCTACGCCGCTGCTGCAGACCGTGCGCGGCGTGGGCTACGTGCTCGACGCCCATGGCGACTGAGCGCCCGCGCCGCACGTCCTCGATCGGCGGGCGCCTCACCCTGCTCTACACCCTGGTGGTGCTGGCCGCGATGGCGCTGCTCGCCAGCATGGTGATGTGGCAGCTCTCGGCGACCTTCAATGCGGAGCACCAGCGCTTCCTGCGCGCGAAGACGGCGGAAATGCAGACCGACCTGGACGACGGCCACGGCCAGCCGGGCAGCCTGCTGCGCGAGATCGCCAAGGAAACCGACGAAAGCGACGTGCGCCAGTACCAGGCCCGGGTGCTGTCCGGCGCCGGCCGCATCCTGGGCGAAACGCCGGGCATGCAGGAGGCGCTGCCGCCAGGGGTGTTCGCCGAATCGCCTTCCGCGCCCGACGCCATCCGCATGCTGAGAGCCGGCGCCCGCGCGTATGCGCTCGCGACCACCACGCTGCACGCCTCCGGGCTGGCGGCACCGCTACGGGTGCAGATCGCCATGGACGTGACGCGCGACGCCGCCCTGCTGGCCGAACTGCGGCGCGCCATCTGGCTGGCCTTCGCGCTGCTGACCCCGGCCTTGGTCGTGGCCGGGTATTTCGTGGCCGAGCATGCGCTGGCGCCGCTCAAGCGCATCGCCAACGCCGCGCGCGAGGTGACCCCGAAGCACCTGTCGGCACGCATCCCCACCGACCCGCCCTGGCCGCGCGAACTGGACGAACTGGTCGCGGTGTTCAACTCGATGCTGATCCGCCTGGAGGAAGCATTCGGCCGCCTCTCGCGCTTTTCCTCCGACCTCGCGCACGAGCTGCGCACGCCGCTGAGCAACATGCGCAGCTCGCTCGACGTGTGCCTGCTGCGCGAGCGCAGCGGCGGCGAGTACCGCGAAGCGCTGGAGTCCAACCTGGAGGAGTGCCGACGACTGCACGCCCTGGTCGACAACCTGCTGTTCATGGCGCGCGCCGAACGCGCCGACGCCGCGCTGCACGTCGAGGCGTTCGATGGCGCGGAGGCGTGCCGATGGGTCATTGCCCAGCAGTTGCCCGGCGCCAGCTCGCGCGGGCTGGGCATCCAGCTTCAAGGCAACGCGCGGGTGCACGCCGACCCGTTGCTGTTCCGCCACGCGCTGACCAACCTGCTGGCCAACGCCATCCAGCATTCGAAGGCACGCGAGGACATCCGTGTCGAACTCCGCGCACAGGCGGATGGCGGCACCGAAGTGCAGGTGAGCGATCGCGGCATCGGCATCGCCGCGGACCATCAGCCGCACCTGTTCGACCGCTTCTACCAGGCCAGCCCCTCGCGCCGGCACGCCGACGGCGAAGGCACCGGGCTGGGCCTCGCCATCGTCAAGAGCATCGTCGAGGCGCACGGCGGCGCCGTCGCGCTGGACAGCCAGCCCGGACTCGGCACCACGGTGTCGTTGCGCTTCCCGCCGTCGCCGCCGGCACAGCCGCGCGCCTGACCCGTACGCCGGATGACAGTTTTGTCATGGGATTGATCGCGGAATGCCGGGCGAGCTGCCTACACTCGAGAGCCGTTGGCGCCTCGGGTGAGGCGCGGCGGAGACGCGCAGGACATGACCCGCTGGCACGCTTTGTTGTTGCTTGCGTTGACCGGCCCGGTCGTCGCCGGCCCGGTCACCCTGCCCGCACGCGCGGTGAACTACCGTCCGGAGAGTCGCGCCTGGGCCAGCGTGGAGAGCACCGCGCCGCTGGTGCTGCACGCGGCGACGGCGGCGCGCATCATGCGCCTGCAGGTGGCGCCCGGGCAGGTGGTGGCGGCAGGACAGGCGCTGGCCAACCTCGGCGGCCCGCAGCTCGACGGCGAGCTCGCCGCAGCACGTGCACAGCTGCAGGCCGCGCAACAGGCCGTGGCCTCGGCCAGGCGCGCCGCTGATTCCGTACAGCGCACCTATCCGCTGACCAGCAACCGCCAGACGCTGGCCGCGGCGCAATCGGCGCTGGGCACGGCGCTGAGCCGGCAGGCCGCCGCACGCGCCACCCTGGGCACGCTGCAGGCGCAGGCCATCCTCAGCAGCCCCGTCGCCGCGACCGTCGGCAGCATCGCGGCCGCGCCCGGCACCGACGTGCAGGCCGGCGCGCCGGTGCTGACCCTGTTGCCGCAGGGGCAGTTGTGGCTGCGCGCCGAGTGCTTCGGCAACGCGCACCCGGTCGGCTCGGTCGGCCGTTTCATGCCGGCGGACGACGGAGCATCCATCGCAGTGAAGCTGGTCGCCGAGCTCCCCGCACGCGCCGCGGATGGTGCGCAGGTGCTGAATTTCGCGCCGGTCGACCCTGCCGGCTGGCAGGCCGGCGACACCGGCGAGGTGCGCTGGGCCGGCCATGCGCGACCGGCGATCGCCGTGCCGGCGCAGGCGCTGATCCTCGATGCCGGCAGGTGGTACGTGCTCACCGATGTGGGCAACAAGCTGGCGGCCCAAGTCGTGACGCCAGGCCCGACGCGGGGCGATGACGTGGTGATCACGGCCGGCTTGAAGCCCGGCATGCCGGTGGTGGTACGCGACGCCTATCTGCTCTTCCACCGCCACTTCGCCGCGCAGTACACGCCGCCCGACTGATGAAATGGCTTGCCCTCCTCCGCCGCCCCCTGCCGTGGGTGCTGGCCTTCGGCCTGCTGCTCGGCTACGGCGCCTATGCGCTGTGGCGCATCCCGGCCGAGGTGCTACCGCGCTTCGATTTCCCGCAGATCAGCGTGGTGGTGCATGCGCCGGGCTACGCCACGCTGGAGATGGAGTCGCTGGTCGCGCGGCCCATCGAGGGGCAATTGCTCGGGCTGCAGGGCGTGGACAGCCTGCGTACCAGCATCGCCCAGGGCAGCGCACAGTTCACCGTGCGCTTCACCCAGGGCAGCAATCCGCAGCTGGACCTGCAGGCGGTCTACAGCGCGATCGACCGCGCACGCGGCAGCCTGCCGCCCGGGATCGCGCCGTATGCCGAGATCATGGGCAACGCGATGAACGAGGTGCTCGACGCCGGGGCGCGGGTGCCCGCCGGCGTGCCGCTGTGGCAGGCCGAGGATGCGATCCGCACCCATGTGCTGCCCGCGCTGCGCGCGGTGCCCGGCGTGCAACGTGTCGAGCTGTTCGGCGCGGGGCCACCCACGATCTGGATCCAGCCCGATCCCGCGGCGCTGATCCAGCACCACGTCGGCGTGGACGCGCTGGCGGCGGCGGTCGGCCATGCCGCCGTGCTGGCACCGGCCGGCCGCACCACGCTCGGGCACCAGGACGTGCTGCTGGAAGTGCGGCAGCTGCCGGTCCAGGTCAAGGACGTGCTGGGCATTCCCGTGCCCGCGCCCGGCGGCGCGGTGCCGCTCGGCGCGCTGGCCCGCGTGGTCGACGGTCCGCCCGCCGTGCATTACGGGGTGCAGGTCGACGGCCAGTCGGGGCTCGGCCTGATCGTGTTCAAGCAGCCGGGGGCATCGACGATCCCGGTGGACACCGCGGTCATGCGCACCCTGGCGTCGCTGCAGGGCCAGCTGCCGCAGGGCGTGGCCTGGGTGCCGATCTATCGCCAGTCCTACCTGGTGTCGCTGATCGGGCACGACCTTCTGCGCAACCTGCTGCTCGGCGGCGTGCTGGCGATCCTGGTGCTGGTCTGGATACTCGGCCGCCAGCATGGCGTGGGCGTGCTGGCGCTCAGTATCCCCACCAGCCTGTTGCTCGCCGTCGGCGGCCTGTACGCCTTCGGGCAAAGCCTCAACCTGCTGACGCTGGGCGCACTGACGCTGGCGGTGGGCCTGCTCGCGGACGACGGCATCATCGTGCTCGAAGCGATCCAGCACCGCTGGGAAAGCGGGCTGGCCGGATGGGACGGCGTGCGGGCCGGGGTCAGCGACATCGCGGTCGCCGACACCACCGGCACGCTCACCACGGTGGCGGCCTACCTGCCCCTGCTGGCGGTGTCAGGCCTGGCAGGGCTGTTCATGCGTCCGTTCGCCCTGGCGATGGGCCTCGCGCTGCTTGCGTCGCTGTTCGTTTCGCTGACCTTGATTCCCGCCGTGCTGGGCCATCGCGGCACACGTGCGGGGCGGGTGTTCCGGAGCAGCCACCGCTTCATGGACGCGCTCGCGCGCTTCAACGGCAAGCTGCTGGACGTGACCCTGCGCCGCCCTGGCGCCAGCCTGGCGGCGGCCGCCGTCGCCTTTGTGGTTGCCATCGGCGCGCTGGCCATCGTGCCGGTGAACTTCCTGCCGCTGCC
>JAJZET010000055.1 GCA_021805685.1 Pseudomonadota bacterium | reverse complement strand
GGTGACCGCACCGTCGTCCTTCGGCACGCGGTGCCTGAACGGCTCGGCGCCGTAGGTGGTGGGGATGCCGGCGGTGTCAAGCAGGTCCTTGGCACCCCACGGGATGCCGTGCAGCGGGCCGCGGTAGTGGCCGGCGGCGATTTCCTTGTCGGCCTGCGCGGCCTGCTTCAGCGCGTGTTCCTCGCACAGCGTGATGACGCAGCGCAGCTCGGGATCGTAGCGCTTCAGGCGCTCGAGGTAGATCTTCGTCAGCCGGGTGGAGCTGAGCTTGCGCGCATGGATCCACGCGCCGAGCTGGGCGACCGAGGCGAAGGCGATGTCCTCGTCCTTCGCGGGGAGCGGCGTAGCCGCCACCTTCGACGGCAGGAAGCGGTCGCGCGCGGGGCCGACATGCGTGCGGCCCATCGCCGGGAACCAGGTGGTGGCGGGCGCCAAGCCCTCTTTCAGCGCCACCTTGCGTGGGCCGGTGCGGCGCTCCAGCAGCGCGGCCATCGAGGTCGGCCAGTTGGCCACCGCCATGGCGCGCTGCGCCTCGGTCATGCTGACCTGTGCCAGCTTCTCCGCCTCCACGAAGGTGGTCGTGCTCAGCTTCGGCCCGACCGGCGGCGCGGTGTCGAACGCGCCGGGTGAGCCGGGCGGCGGCGGCGTCGGGGCGGCCGGGGTGGGGTTCTGTCCGGTTTGCGCCAGCGCGCTGCCAGCCACCACGGCACCCAGCAGGCCGAGCGGCGCCTGGGTGAGGAAATCGCGACGAGTCTTCATGGTTCTCCCCGATGCGCCCCGCAGCCGGAGCGCGTTGCTGTCGAATCCGGCGTGCCGAAGGTGTCGGTCCAGCCGTCTGCCAAAACAGCGGCAAGCGTAGCCGTTTCGGCGACGGCAGGCAGCGGTGGCCGATGTCGCTCCGGTGGGCGACCGTCTGCCACGCGTTTCCCATCGGCAGCCGCGGCGTCTGCGCGCCAGGTCACGCGCGGATAGCCCGGGCGCAGTCGGTATGCAAGCTTGCCTTGCGATGCCGCTGGCTTGGCTGGCACAGTGCCGGGGCTCCGGCGATGGTCTGCGCGGTGCCATGGCCCACCCCCATTGCGAGGTCGAGATCATCGTGCGGAGATTTCACGAACACCTGTGGCTGCGCATCGTCGTCCTGGTCGTCCTTGTGGGGATGGCCACCCTCCCGTCGAGCTGGGCCGCGGCGGCGACTCCCGATTCGCGCGCGTGTGCAACGGCCGTGGAGGGTCATGCGGTGGCGTCCGCGGCGAATGGAGGCGCGCGTTCCTGCCCCGCGATGCAGATGCGCATCGGCCATTCGTCGCACTTGCTCACCGGCCCCTGGCGCTTCCACGTGGGCGACGACATGCGCTGGGCGGCACCGGGGCTTGACGACGCGCGCTGGGAAACCGTCGACCTTACGCCCGCACCCGGGGCACACGATTCCGATGTGGGCCTCACGGACTACGTACCCGGTTGGCGTGCGCGCGGCCATGGCGGCTATTCGGGCTACGCGTGGTACCGCCTGCGCATCGTGGTCGACGTTCCAGCGGATACCCCAGTGGCGCTGCTGGCGCCGGCCTACGTCGAGGATGCCTATCAGGTGTTCTGGAACGGGACCCTGGTCGGCGGCATCGGCGATTTCGCGGGCAAGCCGCCGGTGATCTACAGCACGCGGCCACAGGTGCTGCGCCTGCCGCCGATGGCCGCGGGTATCCACCGTGCCGTGATCGCGGTGCGCGTGTGGATGCGTCCCGGGTTGTCGCGCGACCCGGACGCGGGTGGCATCCACATTCCGCCCACGCTGGGTGCGAGCGGGGCGATCCACGCGCAGTACCAGCTGCAGTGGCTGCAGACGATCGAGGGCTACGCGCTCGAGGTCGCGGAGCCGCTGGGCTTCGTGTTGCTGGCGATGCTGGCGTGGTACTTCCGCAAGGCTATCGCGCCCGGCCGCTTCGCCCACTGGTTGTGCGCGGCGCTGTTGCTGACCGCAGCGTACCGGCTCAACCAGGCGGCCTACTACTGGACGCCCTGCGAGAGCTTTCCGTTGTACTACGCCCTGTATTCGGCGCTGCCGCCGCTGGGGCTGGCGGCGTGGCTGATGGCGTGGCGTCACTGGTACGGGCTTGAGCGCTGGCGCTGGCTGACCCGTGCCATCGGCATCGTCACGTTGCTGAGCGTGGTGCTGGTGCTGACCCTGCGCGACGCCACCTATGCGATGGTGAGCCCGCTTTGGCGCGTTCCACTCGCCGTCGTGCTGCTAGCGACCGCCGTGGCCGGGCTGCGCAGGCCGCAGCCGGATCGCCTGCTCGCGTTCGCCGTGGTGTTGGCGGTCGCGGCGAGCCAGTTTCCCGCCGAGCTGTCGGCCGTGGGTGTGCGAGGCATCTGGTTCCCCTTCGGCGTCGGCGTCTCGCGCACGCAATACGCCTACGCCGCCATCATCGTGGGCCTGGCCGTGTTGCTGGCCCGGCGGATACGGCGAGCGTTGGCGGACGATGGCGGCGCCTGGGAGCGTGGCGCGGAGTAGTCCTGCAACAAGATCCTCCGTTTTGCCCGCTCAGGCCCGCCTGAAGCCCATGCCCGTGATGCCGCACTCGGCGATGCGCCTTTCGAGTTCCGCTTTTGCGGCATCGTTGGCGTAGATGCTGGAGGGATGGGTGGCATCCTTGAATAGCGACGCCTCGGTCGGGATCGAGGATGCCTTGAATGCCGGCTTCTTTACGAATCCGCCCGGCAGCACTTCCGAGGCGTCACGATCGATGCAATCGATGACGTTGGTGATGTTGTAGTAGTACTCGGCCTCGCCAAGCACGTCGATTTCGAGCAGTTGGCCGAACCGGTCGAGGAAATCACCCAGCGCATTGCGTGTCTTGGCGTTGAGCGCAAGGCTGCCGGGCATGAAGGGGCTTATGTCCACGCGGGGCTTTGACTTCGCCCGCTTCTTGTCGACGAACGGTTGCAGTTTGGGTGGCTTCGCCCAATGGATTGGCGACCCGTCGCCACCGAACGGATCCCAGAAGTTCAGGTTGAATCGGTCATCTTCGGTCGCCACGAGCATGGATGCCCTGTCGATCGAGTCGTTCGTAATTTCCCAGATTGTCATCGCAGGGGCCAACGCGAGGGAAAGGGCACCATCAATTGCGAAACGGCATGTCAGGCGTCGAAGGTGATGGCCGTGTGTCCGGATCTTCAACCCAGGCTGGTGATCTGGTAGCCCACGTAGAGCACCAGGAACAGCGCCAGCCCCACCAGCAATGTCGTCAGCACGCGTTCGACCAGGGTGCCGTGGTAGGCCGCTTCGGTCTCGGCGCGGATCAGCCGGCCGTTGCGGTAGTAGCGGCGGGTGGCGAACAGGATCAGCACGCCGCCGAGCAGGATCATGCCCAGGCCCAGCCACTCGGACGCGCGCAGGTGCAGGCCATTGTTCAGCACGGCGCCGCGCGAGGTGTAGACCAGGAACACGTCGAAGCGCTCGATCAGGAAGCCGAAGCCCATCAACGATATTGCGGTACGGATCCAGGCGAGGTAGGTGCGTTCGTTGGCGGAGAGGTCGCTGAAGTGGGAGATCATGGGGCGGCCCGTGTGGTGAGTCGGTCCAGTCTAGCCCGCGATGGCGGATGCATCAGGTGGCGGCGTGCGTTGGTCCGTTGCGCGGCACGCTTGGCAGTGGGCGACGCGGTCGGCAGGATAGAGGCTTGCCCGCATCGTCGGGATCGGCCGGCCGGAGCCCCGTTTCGGTGATCGATCCTCGCGATGCGCCACGCACCAGCCTTGAACGGGAGCAGCGACGGTCGTGACAGAGAAAACGGTAGGGGTGCGGCATGGGCTGCCGGGCGTGCTTGCGTTGCTGGCGCTGGCGGCCGTTCCGACCACGGGGCTCAAGGCCGCCACCGCGGCGCAGTTCCGGATCGGTTCGCGTGTGGCGGCCACCGCCGAGCCGCCGGTGTCGCGGCCATCGGGCAAGCCGTGCGTGGTCACCGTGTTCGAGCACGAGGCGTTCGACGACCAGGGCGACGGCTCGTCGATGGCGGCGCGTCCGCACCGTTTCGCCTACGCGCCGCCCAGGGGCTGCGCGGGCGGCTGGAGCAAGGTGGTGCTGGAGGCGGATTTCTCGGTGCCGGCCGGGCGCCAGTTCGACCGCACCGTGGCGCTGTGGCTGGGCGGCGTGAACCTCTATTTCGGCACCACCATCGAACCCGAGCCGGAGGTGGCCCAGCACTGGCACGTGGAGCGCGACCTTACTGACTACGCCGCGCTGTTCAAGCGGGCGCAGGCGGGGCAGATGATCCTCAACAACTGGGTCAGCCCCAGCACCAACCAGCCGATCTACGTGGACGTGCGGTTGGTGTTCTATCCGGCCAACAAGGGACAGCCGGCCGCGCTCGCCGCCGACCGCGTGTATCCGTTGAGCAGCGACCCGCGCGGCGAGCAGACCGCGCTGCAGCAGCCGGGTGACAGCCTGGCGCGCGAGTTCACGTTCCCGCGCAACATCGAGCGCGCCTACCTGGACGTGATCGCGCAGAGCCAGGCGCACGACGAGCGCTGGTACACCTGCGTCGACAAGGCCTACCTGGCGAAGACGCGCGACTACTCGCTGGAGTCGTTCGAGGCCTGCGACGGCGGCAGCTTCCGCGGCGTGGAGGTGCTGGTGGACGGCAAGCCGGCCGGGCTGGCGCCGGTGTATCCGTGGATCTTCACCGGCGGCGTGGCGCCGCACCTGTGGCTGCCGACACCGGCGATCCAGACCACCAACTTCATTCCGGCGCGGGTGGACCTGACGCCGTTCGCCGGCCTGTTCGACGACGGCAAGCCGCACACCGTCGCCGTGCGCGTGCCGGGCACCGACCACTTCTTCAACGTGGCGGCGAACCTGCTGGTCTACCAGGACCCGCACGCCAGCCAGCTGAGCGGCGGGCTCACCCGGGACACGCTGGCCGCGCAGCAGCCGGCAGGACTCGTGGTGCGCGACACGCTGCACGCCGACGGCGCCGGCCGCACCGTGGGCACGATCGATACCGACCAGGCGCAGAGCTACACGATCGCCGGCCGCCTGCACACGCCACGCGGGGACATCGACACCACCGTGCGCTACACCGGCGGCTTCCACAACCACCAGACGTTCGCGCGGCCGGGTGCGAAGCGCTACGACGAGACCATCGACCAGCTGGGCACGATGTCGCTGGCGGTG
>JAJZET010000009.1 GCA_021805685.1 Pseudomonadota bacterium | reverse complement strand
GCGCGGCACTGGCGGCGGCTCGCCCGTCTTGCGGTAAAATCGCCCGCTTGTCTTTCTTGAACCGGGTTCGGGTAACGCCATGGGTAGAGGTCCGTCCATCGAAGGCCGCAAGAACGCCGAGGACGCCAAGCGCGCCAAGGTGTTCACTAAGCTGATCCGCGAGATTACCGTCGCCACGCGCGCCGGCGTGGCCGATCCCGCGCTGAACCCGCGCCTGCGCGCCGCGGTGGACAAGGCGCTGTCGGCCAATATGCCCAAGGACACCATCGAGCGAGCGATCAAGCGTGGCTCGGGCGCCGACGGCGCCGGCGAGGAAATGCGCTACGAGGGCTACGGCCCCGGCGGCATCGCGCTGATCGTCGACTGCTTCACCGACAACCCGGTGCGCACCGTGGCCGACGTGCGCCATGCGCTGACCAAGCATGGCGGCAACCTCGGCACCTCGGGCTCGGTGGCCTTCCAGTTCACCCGCTGCGGCGAACTGGTGTTCGCCACCGGCGGTGACGCGGCAAAGGAGGAGAAGGTGCTGGAGGCCGCGCTGGAGGCCGGCGCCGACGACGTGGTGAACGAGAACGGCGAGAGCACCGTGCTGTGCGCGCCGGAGCATTTCGAGGCCGTGCAGCAGGCGCTGGCCGCGGCCGGGCTGGAATCCGAGCATGCCGGCGTGGGCATGCGCCCCAACAACCGTATCGCGGTGAGCGGCGACACGCTGGAAGCCCTGCACGCGCTGCTGGACAAGCTCGACGCGCTGGACGACGTGAGCGAGGTTTACCACAACGCCCAGTTGCCAGCCGAGGCCGGCGAGTAAGCGCGCGCCTCCGTGGCCGCCGTCCTGATGACCCGCATCATCGGTATCGATCCAGGCAGCCAGCGCACTGGCGTGGGCATCGTCGATGTCGACGCGCTGGGCAAGCTGTCGCACGTGTTCCATGGTGCGCTGGCTGTGGCCGGCGAGGCGAGTTTCCCGCTGCGCCTGAAACGCATTTTTGACGAGTTGAATGACATCATCGCCGTCCATCGCCCCGACGAATGCGGCATCGAGCGCGTGTTCATGGCGCGCAATGCCGATTCGGCCCTCAAGCTGGGGCAGGCGAGAGGTGCCGCGATCTGCGCGGTGGTGAGCCAGGGGATTGCGGTGCACGAGTACGCGGCGACGGAAGTGAAGCAGGCGGTGGTCGGCAGCGGCCGCGGCGACAAGACCCAGGTGCAGCACATGATCGGCATCCTGCTCGGGCTGCAAGGGCCGCTCCAGGCCGATGCCGCCGATGCGCTGGCGATCGCGGTGGCGCATGCGCACACCCGCTCCAGTCTCGAACGCGTGGGCATCCCGCGGACGGCTTGGAGGCGTCGCCGATGATCGGCCGCCTGCGCGGGATCCTCGTGTCGAAGCAGCCACCCTGGCTGCTGGTGGAGGTAGGGGGCGTCGGCTACGAGCTGGAGGCGCCGATGTCCACCGTCTACGACCTGCCGGGGCTGGGCAAGGAAGTCACCCTGCTCACCCATTACGCGCAGAAGGAAGACAGCGTGTCGCTGTACGGCTTCCTCACCGATGCCGAGCGCGCGCTGTTCCGCAACCTGCAGAAAGTCAGTGGCATCGGCGCGAAGATCGCGCTGGCCGTGCTGTCCGGTGTGTCGACCAACGACTTCGCGCGGCTGGTACAGGCCGGCGACGTGGTGGCGCTGACCAAGATCCCCGGCATCGGCAAGAAGACCGCCGAGCGCATCGTGGTGGAGCTGCGCGATCGCGTGGACGGCATCGCCACGAACCTGCCGGGCAGCGCGCCGCCCGGCGCGCCGCTCGATGCCTCAGGCGAAGCCGCCGTGGCGTTGCAGCAACTGGGTTACAAACCCGCCGAAACGGCGCGACTGGTGCAGAAAGTCGCCGTCGATGGC
This sequence comes from Pseudomonadota bacterium, assembly GCA_021805685.1. Taxonomy (GTDB): domain Bacteria; phylum Pseudomonadota; class Gammaproteobacteria; order Xanthomonadales; family Rhodanobacteraceae; genus Rhodanobacter_A. The sequence continues at coordinate 3,253 of JAJZET010000009.1, read as the reverse complement.
GACAGTGCCGAAACCATCATCCGCAAGGCCTTGCGCGCCGCGCTCGGGAGTTAGTTCGTGAGTCACGAAGCCCAATACGGTGAAGCCGAAACCAAGCGGCGCCTCGCTGCGCTTGCGCTGGGGGCCGTCGGCGTCGTCTACGGCGACATCGGCACCAGCCCGCTGTACACCTTGCAAAGCACGCTCAACCTGGATGGCCTGAAGCCCCGGCCGGAGAGCATATTCGGTGTGCTGTCACTGATTTTCTGGGCGCAGGTCATCGTGGTGTCGCTCAAGTACGTGGTGTTCATCATGCGCGCCGACAACAAGGGCGAAGGTGGCATCATGGCCCTGATGGCGCTGGCGCTACGCAGCGTGCGCGACCAGCCGAAGCTGCGCTGGGCACTGGCGATTCTCGGCATCTTCGGTGCGTCGCTGTTCTATGGCGATGGCGTGATCACGCCCGCGATTTCCGTGCTCGGCGCCGTCGAGGGCGTGAAAGTGGCCGCTCCCGGGCTGGCGCATTGGGTGGTGCCGCTGACGGTCGCCGTGCTGTTTGTGCTGTTCTGGCTGCAGCGGCGCGGCACGGGCCACGTCGGTCGCTTGTTCGGTCCGGTGATGGTGGTGTGGTTCGTGGTGATCGCGCTGCTCGGCGTGAGCATGATCCTGCGCAATCCGCACGTGCTGCTGGCGGTCAACCCGATGTATGGCGTGCACTTCTTCTTCAACCACGGGGTCAAGGCGTTCATTTCCCTGGGCGGCGTGGTGCTGGCGTTGACCGGTGCGGAGGCGCTGTATGCCGACATGGGGCATTTCGGCAAGCGTCCGATACGGTTGGCATGGTTCAGCTTCGTGCTGCCGGCGTTGCTGCTGAATTATTTCGGGCAGGGCGCGTTGCTGCTGGATCACCCGGAAGCGATCGATAGCCCGTTCTTCAAGATGGTGCCCGGCGTGATGCTGTACCCGATGATCGGGCTGGCCACGGTGGCGGCGGTGATCGCCTCGCAGGCGGTGATTTCCGGCGCGTTCTCGATGACGCGCGAGGCGATGTCGCTGGGTTATTCCATGCGCATGCCGGTGGTGCACACCTCGCGCGAGATGTCGGGCCAGATCTTCATCCCGTGGGTCAACAACTTCCTGCTGGTGATGGTGCTGTTCGCGGTGCTGCACTTCGGCAGCTCCGATTCGCTGAGCGCGGCCTACGGCATTGCGGTGACGGGCACGATGTCCATCACCACCGTGCTGGCGCTGTTCGTGGCGCGCCACCAGTGGCGGTGGAACCTGCCGCTGCTCGTGGTGGTGGGGGCATGCCTGCTGACCATCGACCTGTCGCTGTTTGGTGCCAACGTGATCAAGATCGAGGCGGGCGGCTGGTTCCCGCTGGTGCTCGGCGTGGCGGTGTTCGCGGTGATGACGACCTGGCGCCGCGGCCGCGAGCTGGTGGTGCGCGAGATCAGGCAGGGCGGCCTGGCGCTGGCGCCGTTCATCGAGGCGATGCAGAAGCATCCGCCGCTGCGCGTGCCGGGCACGGCGGTGTTCCTTACCGCGAACCAGGATGCGGTGCCGCACGCGCTGCTGCACAACCTCAAGCACAACAAGGTGCTGCACGAGCGCAACGTGCTGCTCACCGTGGAGATCCTCGAGTCGCCGGTGGCTGACGCCGAGGAGCGCATCCGGGTGGAGCCGATGGGCGGGGATTTCTACCGGCTCGAGCTGCGCTTCGGTTTCGCCGAGGACCCGAACATCCCGCTGGCGTTGTCCATGTGCGCCAGGGGCGGCCTGCCGTTCGACATGATGGACACCACCTTTTTCCTGTCGCGCGAAAACGTGGTGGCCGACAAGCGCCGCCCCGGCATGGCGCTGTGGCGCGACAAGCTGTTCGCCTTCATGGCGCGCAACGCGCTGCCGGCCACGGCCTATTTCCAGATTCCGGGCAACCGCCTGATCGAGCTGGGAGCGCAAGTCGAAATCTGATCCGCTTGCGGATCGGGTTTCTGGCTGCGCTTCCGCGGTCCACGGATGGATCGAACGCCGACCGATCGCATCGCAATCGGTGGGCGGGGCCTGGTCGGGGTGAGTCCGGGAAGGACAGGGCTGCCCTTCCTGGGCATAAAAAGCACGGCTGCTGTTGCTCTCGATGCCAGCCCCATTCAACGGCTCAAACCGCCATAATGGCGCAATGACCGAGCCCCGCATCGTGACCCCCGTCTCCCAGCTCGACGACGATGCGCTGGAGGCGACGATCCGTCCGCGCCGTTTCGCCGAGTATCTCGGTCAGGAAGCCGTGCGCGAGCAATTGGCCATCTATATCGAGGCCGCGCGCAGGCGCGGCGGCGCGCTGGACCATGTGCTGGTCTTCGGCCCGCCCGGTCTCGGCAAGACCACGCTCAGCCATGTGATTGCCAACGAGCTGGGCGTGAACCTGCGTTCCACCTCCGGACCGGTGCTGGAGCGGGCGGGCGACCTCGCCGCACTGCTCACCAACCTGCAGCCCAACGACGTGCTGTTCGTGGACGAGATCCACCGGCTGTCGCCCGCGGTGGAGGAAGTGCTCTATCCCGCGATGGAAGACTTCCAGATCGACATCATGATCGGCGAAGGTCCGGCCGCGCGCTCGATCAAGCTCGACCTGCCGCCGTTCACCCTGATCGGCGCCACCACCCGCGCGGGCATGCTCACCGCGCCGCTGCGCGACCGCTTCGGCATCGTGCAGCGGCTGGAGTTCTACACCGTCGACGAGCTCACCGCGATCGTGCGTCGCGCGGCGAAGATCCTGGGCATCGCCTGCGAAATCGATGGCGCGCAGGAAATCGCCCGCCGCTCGCGCGGTACGCCGCGCATCGCCAATCGCCTGCTGCGCCGCGTGCGCGACTACGCCGAAGTGCGTGCCGGCGGCCGGATCGACCTGGCCGCGGCGCAGGCCGCGCTGGACATGCTGAAGATCGACCCCGACGGCCTCGACGAACTGGACCGCCGCATGCTCGGCACCATCATCGAGAGCTTCGACGGCGGGCCGGTGGGCGTGGAGTCGCTGGCCGCCGCGCTCAGCGAGGACCGCGGCACGCTGGAGGACGTGGTCGAGCCCTACCTGATCCAGCAGGGTTACCTGGTGCGCACCGCGCGCGGCCGCATGGCCAGTGCGCGCGCCTGGCGCCACCTCGGCCTCAACCCGCCGCCACGCCAGCCGCAGGCGGTCGACCTGTTTGCGGGGGACGCCCTCGATGGCTGAGCGCGAACCCTTCCGCTGGCCGGTGCGGGTGTACTGGGAGGACAC
>JAJZET010000140.1 GCA_021805685.1 Pseudomonadota bacterium | reverse complement strand
GAACAGCGCGAACGCCGCCAATAGCGAGATCAGCAAGGACAGCCGCTGCGCCGTGTCGGAGCGCACGATGCCGGCGTGGCGCACCGAGGCGCCCAGCGCCACGAAGATCGTCGGCAGCAGCAGGCCGAGGCTGGCCAACGCGGGCCATGGCGCAGTCGCCGCTCGCAGCGGCGCCAGCGAAGGTTGGAGCAGCAACGCGGCGAGCGCGGCCGCCATCGCATAGTTCCAGGCCACCATCTGGCCGACATCCAGCCCCAGCCGCCGCGCCAGTTTCAGCAGCACCGACACCAGCACGCTGCAGATCGCGCTCGCCAGCACGTAGATCATCGGGCGGTTCCAGGTTCGGACGGGACGGCGAGCTTAGCGCCTGCGTTGCCAATTGCCGCAGCCGTGCCGACCATGGAACGATGGCTGCCCGCATTCCCGCCCCACGGCAGCAGGCACCCCATGGAGATCCGCATGCTCGACCGCGGCGACGCGGCTGCCTACCACGCGTTGCGGTTGCAGGCCTTGCGTGAGAGCCCGCACGCCTTCAGTGCCAGCCACGACGAGGAGGCGGGGCGTAGCATCGATGACGTGGCCGCGCGCATCGCGCCGGCCGCGGACGGCTCGGTCTGCGTGTTCGGCCTGTTCGAGGACGGCGGGCTGGCCGGGATCGTGGCGCTGATCCATCCGCAGCGGCAGAAGCTGCGCCATGGCGCCGAACTGGCGGGCATGTACGTGGCGCCAGCCTATCGCCGGCGCGGGCTGGGCAGCGTCCTGCTGCGGGCCGTGATCGCCCATACGCGATCCATCGAAGGCGTCTGCCAGCTCGCACTCAGCGTCAACAAGGCGAACGCGGCGGCGCAGGCCCTGTACCGCTTGCTTGGCTTCGCGAGTTGGGGCGTGCAGCCGCGGGCGCTGCGGATCGATGGCGCATTCCACGACGAGGAGCACCTGCTGCTGTGCTTCGATGCCGTGGACTGAACGTGGGTCGGCATATTTGGCCCGGGTGTTATTGACATCGGTTTTGACCCGGGCATAATGACCAGGGATTTCATCCGGGTTGAATCATGTCTTCGCACGACAGCCAGAGCTGTACCGCCTTCGATGGCCACGCGTTGATCGCTTCCGGCGCACTGACCGAGGTGGCGCTGGCGGTGAAGCGCCTGCTCGACCGGCATCCGGCGCGCATGCCGCTGATCTTCGACGACGCCACCGGCCAGCCGGTCGAGGTCGATTTGCGCGGCAGCGCGGACGAGGTGCTGGCGCGCCTGCAACCGGCTGCGGTGGGCGACGCGCCACGTGGCGCCGGGCGGCCGCGGCTGGGCGTGGTGGCGCGGGAGGTGACCCTGTTGCCGCGGCACTGGTACTGGCTGAACAGCCAGCCCGGCGGCGCTTCCGTCACCCTGCGCAAGCTGGTGGAAGAAGCGCGCCGCAACGTCAGCGCCAAGGACCGGGCGCGCATCGCCGGCGAGGCCGCCGACCGTTTTATGCGTACGGTCGCCGGTGACCTCGCCGGTTACGAGGAGGCCTCGCGCGCCTTGTGGCGCGGCGACCGCGACGCCTTCAACCGCCACACCCGCGGCTGGCCGAAGGACGTGCGCGACCATGCCCGCCGGCTCGCCGCCATCGCGCGCGACGCGCAGGCCGAGGCTGGCTGACGCCTGCGCGATCCGTAAGGGATTCGCTTCGTCGCAACAACAAGGCATGGGGAGCAGAGAGCTCCCGCGACAGACATACCAAGGACGCTGCATGGACACCCCGCCCCGTACCTCGCCGCTCGCCCATCGCGATTTCCGCCTGCTGTTCGGCGGCAGCTCGATCTCCGCGCTGGGCGACCAATTCACCCTGGTCGCGCTGCCGTGGCTGGTGCTCAAGCTCACCGGCAGCCCGGCCGCGCTGGGCTTGGTGCTGGCGACGATGGCGTTGCCGCGCGCCGCCTTCATGCTGATCGGCGGCGCGGTGGTGGATCGGCTGTCGCCGCGCCGCGTGCTGTTGTGGGCGCGTGCGATCAATGCGCTGCTGATCGGCACGCTGACGCTGCTGGTGTTCGGCGGCGCGATCCGCATGCCCTTCGTCTACGCGCTGTCGCTGGGCATCGGCCTGGCCACCGCGTTCGCCTACCCGGCCGCTTCCGCGCTGTTGCCGCGCCTGTTGTCGCCACAGCAACTGCAGCCGGCGAACGCGCTGATGATGGGGATGCGCCAGTTCAGCGTGTTCGTGGGGCCGGCGCTGGCGGGCCTGGTGATCGGAGCTGGTGCAGTGCCGACTGAGGCCACCCGGACGGTGGTCGATGCCGGCGGCCTCGGCGTGGCGTTCGCGGTCGACAGCATCAGTTTCGTCTGCTCGCTGGCGGCACTGCTGCTGATCCGCACGCGCGACGACGCGCATGCCCGTGCCCCGGAAGGCCACGTGCTGGCGAACGTGCTGGCGAACGTGCTGGGCGGCCTGCGTGCGATCTGGGCCGACGTGCCGCTGCGCGCCTTCATGCTCTACGTGGCGGGAGTCTCGGTGTTCGTGGGTGGGCCGCTGCAGGTGGGCCTGCCGGTGCTGGCCGACACGCGACTGGACCACGGCGCCGCGTCGCTGGGCATCCTGATGACGGCGAACGGCGGCGGCATGCTGGTGGGCGGCTTCCTGTCGGGGTGGGCCGGCCGGTTGGCGCGCGGCCAGCTCGGGTTGATGATCCTGTGCAACGACGGCCTCGCCGGACTCGCCCTGGCCGCGCTGGCCTTCGACCACTCCACCGTGGCGGGTGCGGCGCTGCTGGCCTGCACCGGCGTGTTCGCCGGCATCGCGCAGGTCGCCGTGGTGAGCTGGATCCAGCGCCGCGTGCCGCCGGCGATGATGGGCCGCACGATGAGCGTGCTGATGTTCGCCTTCCTAGGCCTGGGGCCACTCTCCGCCGCGCTTGCCGGCAGCCTGCTGAAGCTGGTCTCGCTGCCGGCGATGTTCGCCGCGGCAGGGCTGGTGTTGAGCGTCATTGCACTGGCCTGCATGGGCAGCCCCGCCCTGCGCAGCATCGGCACGCCGTTGCGCGTGTCGGATGCGGCCTGATCCGCGGGTAGCCTCCTGCGCGGGGGCGGTCCGCCATGGGTGCGCGCCTCCGGGGTTTCGCGGTCTAATGGTGCCCATGCATACCGTTCGTTTCAGCCAGGTCGACGTGTTCAGCGCCGTACCGTTCAAGGGCAACCCGCTGGCGGTGGTGTTCGATGCCGACGGCCTGGACACCGCGCAGATGCAGGCCATCGCGCGCTGGACCAACCTGTCCGAAACCACCTTCCTGCTGGCGCCCGAGCACCCGGACGCGGACTACCGTGTACGCATCTTCACCACCGGCGGGGAGCTGCCGTTCGCCGGGCACCCCACCCTGGGCACCGCGCATGCCCTGCGCGAGCGTGGCTACCAGCCGCGCCGGCCGGGTCGATTGATCCAGCAATGCGGCGTGGGCCTGGTGGAGTTGGGCGAGCGTGCCCCCGGTCGCTGGGCCTTCGCGGCACCACCGGCGCGCATCGTGCCGCTGCCTGCGGAACAGCGGGCGCTGCTGGCCCGTGCGCTCGGCAGCGACGCCGTCGATCTGGACGCCGCCCCGTGCACGGTCGACAACGGTGCGCCGTGGCTGCTCGTGCGCATGAACACGGCCGCCGACTGCCTGGCGCTGCGGCCCGACCATGCTCTGCTCGCTGCCGTCACCGCTGCGGCGGGGGCCCATGGCGCGGCCATCTATGGACCGCATGCCGCCGGTGGCCCCACCGATTTCGAGATACGTTGCCTGATGACCGGCGGCGACTTCGGCTTCGGCGAGGACCCGGTCACCGGCAGCGCCAACGCCGCGCTGGCCTGCCTGCTTGAAGCCCAGCAGAGGCGTCCCGCGGCGAGCTACACGGTGCGCCAGGGCACGGCGCTGCAGCGCGACGGACGCGTGGCGATCGACCACGACCCGGACGGCCGCATCTGGATCGGCGGCGCCTGCGTCACGGTGATCGAGGGCAGCTTCCGCTACTGAGGCTGGAGCGCACTCAGCGCAACGCCGCCGCCTCGCGTGCCAGCTGCTCGATGCCGGCCCAGTCGCCGGCGACGAGCTTGTCCTTGGGCGTAAGCCAGGAACCCCCCACGCAGGCCACGTTGGGCAGGGCGAGGAACTCCGGCGCGCTGGCGAGGCTGATGCCGCCGGTGGGGCAGAAGCGGAGCTGCGGCAGCGGGCTGGCCCAGGCGCCAAGCAGTTTCGCGCCGCCCACCGGCACGGCCGGGAACAGCTTGAGGTGCCTGTAGCCGCGTTCGAGCAGGCTCATCGCCTCGCCCGCGGTGGCCACGCCGGGCAGCAGCGGCAGCGCGCTGGCGTCGGCGGCGTCGAGCAGCTTCGGCGACACGCCGGGCGACACCGCGAAGCGCGCGCCGGCCTGGCGTGCGGCCTCCAACTGCTGGCCGTCGAGCACGGTGCCCACGCCGACCACCGCACCTTCCACTTCGCTGGCGATGGCGCGGATCGCATCCAGCGCCACCGGCGTGCGCAGTGTCACCTCGATGCTGCGGATACCGCCGGCGACCAGCGCGCGCGCCATCGGCACGGCATGCGCCAGCTCGTCGATGATCACCACCGGTACCACCGGGGCGAGGGCGAGGATCTCGGCGAGGACGGTCTGCTTGTGGTCGTTGCTGTTCATGGCCTGGCTCGTGGAAGGGGGTTTGGCACAGGAGCGCGCGCTGCGCGCGAGTACGAATCGCGCACGTCGCGCGCTCCTGCGGGGGAAGGGTCAGGCATCGGCCGCGTGGCGGCGGTCGTGCCTGGCGAAGATGGTGGCGCCGGCGTCCGCCGAGCCCACCGCGTTGCGCAGGGTGGCGAACAGTTCGCGGCCCATGCCGACATGGTGCGCGGAGAGGTCCGCGTGCACCTGCTCGCGTGCGGCCCACTCTGCCGCGTCGACCTTGGCTTCCAGCGTGCCGGCGATCACGTCGAGGCGGATGACATCACCGTCGCGCAGCTTGCCCAGCGGGCCGGCGTCGATGGCCTCGGGCGTGACGTGGATCGCCGCGGGCACCTTGCCGGAGGCGCCGGACATGCGTCCGTCGGTGACCAGCGCCACGCGGTGCCCACGCGCCTGCAGCACCCCCAGCGTCGGCGTGAGCTTGTGCAGTTCGGGCATGCCGATCGCCTTGGGTCCCTGGAAGCGCACCACGGCGACGAAGTCGCGGTCGAGCTCGCCGCGGTCGAAGGCCTTCTTCACGTCGTCCTGGTGGTGGAACACCACCGCGGGCGCCTCGATCACCAGCCGGTCACCCGGCACCGAGGACACCTTGATCACGGCGCGGCCGAGGTTGCCCTGCAGCACGCGCAGGCCGCCATCGGCGCGGAACGGCTCGCTCGCCGGACGCAGCACGTCGCGGTTGCCGCTCTCGCGGACCTCGCTCCACGCCAGTTTGCCGTCGGCATCCAGCGCCGGCATCTTGCGGTAGGCGTCAAGGCCGCGGCCCCACACCGTGTGCGCGTCGCCGTGCAGCAGGCCGGCATCGATCAGCGAGCCGATCAGGAACGGCATGCCGCCGGACTGGTGGAAATGGTTCACGTCGGCGGAGCCGTTCGGGTAGACCCGCGCCATCAGCGGCACCACGCCGGACAGCGCGTCGAAATCCTCCAGCGTCAGCACGATGCCGGCCGCGTGCGCCATCGCCACCAGATGCAGCAGGTGGTTGGTGGAGCCGCCGGTAGCGTGCAGGCCGATCACGCCGTTGACGATGGTGCGCTCGTCGAGCATGCGGCCGAGCGGCGTGTGCTGCTCGCCCGGCGCGCTCATCGCGGCGAGGCGGCGCACGGCGGCCTCGGTGAGCGCCTCGCGCAGCGGCGTGTTCGGATTGACGAAGCTGGCGCCCGGCAGGTGCAGGCCCATGATCTCCATCAGCATCTGGTTGGAGTTGGCGGTTCCGTAGAAGGTGCAGGTGCCGGGCGAGTGATAGGAGGCGGCCTCGGCTTCCAGCAGCTCGTCGCGCGTGGCCTTGCCTTCGGCGTAGCGCTGGCGCACCGCGGTCTTGGCGTCGTTGCTGATGCCGCTGGGCATCGGCCCGGCCGGCACGAAGATCGTGGGCAGGTGGCCGAAGGCGAGCGCGCCGATCAGCAGGCCCGGCACGATCTTGTCGCAGATGCCGAGCATCAGCGCGCCGTCGAACATGTCGTGCGACAGCGCGATCGCGGTGGACATCGCGATCACCTCGCGCGAGAACAGGCTGAGCTCCATGCCGGCCTGGCCCTGGGTGACGCCGTCGCACATCGCCGGCACGCCGCCGGCCACCTGCGCGGTGACGCCCGCCTCGCGCGCCACGCGGCGGATCAGCTCGGGGTAGCGCTCGTACGGCTGGTGCGCCGAGAGCATGTCGTTGTACGCGGTGACGATGCCGAGGTTGGGCGCGTGGCCGCTGCGCAGCGCGCCCTTGTCGTGTTCGCCGCAGGCGGCGAAGCCGTGCGCGAGGTTGCCGCAGGAAAGCTGCGCGCGGTGCGGACCGTCGCGGTGGGCCGCGTCGATACGGGCGAGATAGGCAGCACGGCTGGCGCGGCTGCGGGCAGCGATGCGGGCGGTGACTTCGGCGACGACAGGGTGCAGGGGCATGACACGATTCCGACAATCAGGAAGGGAAGCGAGCCAGGGATGGCTCGCCCGCGAAGCAGGCGCCCGGCGCCTGCTTCGGCGGAGCCCGATCCGGGCTTGACTCGGATCGGGCGAGTCCAGCAAGGGCAGGAGCCCTTGCTGGACATCAGGCAAGGCGCTCTAGGCTCTGAAGCGCCATGTCTGCAGGGATTTCTAAGGACTCCAATAAACATCCAACGGCACGGCGTCCTGCTGCACCACGCAGCGAACCGGATAGCCCTGCGCCACCGCGGCATCCTGCTCGACGCTCGTCAGCAAGCTGCGCTTGCCCTCGCCGCACAGCAGCAGGTACAGCGCACGCGTGTCGAGCAGCGCAGGCAGGCTCAGCGTGATGCGCGGCTCGCCGGCGCCCGGCGCCCGCATCGGCCAGACCCTGGCCGTGCCGTGCGGATCGGTCGCTTCGGCGAGATGGTCGCCGCCGGGGAAGAACGAGGCGGTGTGGCCGTCGTCGCCCATGCCCAGCACCACCACGTCGAACGGCGTGGGCAAGCCGGCGATGCGCGCTTCGGCCTCGGCCAGGCCCTGTTCCGGCGTGGCGGCGCCGGTGTAGAGCGGCACGAAGTGCGCGGCCGCTGCGGCGTTCTGCAACAGGGTGGACTGCACCAGCCGCGCGTTCGAGCGCGCGTCCGTGTCCGGCACCCAGCGCTCGTCGACCAGCGTGACGGTGACCGCCGACCAGTCCAGCATTTCGTTGGACAGCCGTGCGAAGAACGCCTTGGGCGTGCTGCCGCCGGACACCGCGATCGTGGCGCGGCCTTGTACCGCGATGCCTTCCCGCAGTTGCATCGCGACCCGCCTGGCAAGCGCCTCGGCCTGTGTGCCGGCGTCGGGGAAATCGTGCGTGGTGAGCTTGGGCATGGATCAGGCACTCACTCGCTGTCCTCGTGCCAGGTGCGGCCGTCGCGCTCGATCAGCGCTACCGCCGCGCTCGGGCCCCAGCTGCCCGCGGCGTACGGCCGCGGCGCCTCGTTGGCGGCAGCCCACGCGGCGAGGATGGGATCGGCCCAACGCCATGCCGCTTCCACTTCGTCGCGGCGCATGAACAGGGTGGGGTTGCCGCGCACCACGTCGAGCAGCAGGCGCTCGTAGGCGTCGGGCTGGGCCACGCCGAAGGCTTCGGCGAAGCTCATGTCCAGCGGCACGTAGCGCAGGCGCAGGCCGCCGGGACCGGGGTCCTTGATGGTGAGCCACAGCTTCACGCCCTCGTCGGGCTGCAGGCGCAGCACCAGGCGGTTCTGCGCCAGCGGCCCCGCACTGCTGCCGAAGATCGAATGCGGTACCGGCTTGAACGCCACCACGATCTCCGACACGCGCTCGGGCAGCCGCTTGCCGGTGCGCAGGTAGAACGGCACGCCGGCCCAGCGCCAGTTCTCGATCTCGGCCTTCAGCGCCACGAAGGTCTCGGTGTCCGACTTCGCGCCTTCCAGTTCGTCGAGGTAGCCCGGCACCGACTGCCCTTCGGCCACGCCGGCGCGGTACTGGCCACGCACGGTCAACTGGCTGGCGTTGCTGTCGTCGATGCGCCTGAGCGAGCGCAGCACCTTGAGCTTTTCGTCGCGCACCGCGTCGGGCGCCAGCGAGGCCGGCGGTTCCATCGCCACCATGCACAACAGTTGCAGCAAGTGGTTCTGCACCATGTCGCGCAACGCGCCGGCGCGGTCGTAGTAGCCGGCGCGGCGGCCCAGGCCCAACGTCTCGGCCACGGTGATCTGTACGTGGTCGATGTGGCTGGCGTTCCACAGCGGTTCGAACAGCGCATTGCCGAAGCGCAGCGCCAGCAGGTTCTGCACCGTTTCCTTGCCGAGGTAGTGATCGATGCGGTAGGTCTGCGTCTCGGCGAACACCTTGCCCACCGCGTCGTTGATGCGGTTGGCGCTGGCGAGGTCGCGGCCGATCGGCTTTTCCAGCACCACGCGCGAGCGTTCGCCATTGAGGCCGCACTGGCCGAGCCGGCGGCAGATATCCTCGAACAGCTCAGGCGAGGTGGAGAGGTAGAACACGCGGATGTGCCCGGGCTGTTCGCCGATCAGCGCGGCGAACCCGTCCCAGCCCTCGTCCTTGCGCGCGTCCAGCGGCCGGTAGAACACCTGCTGCAGGAAGGCATCGACCTTCGCCGCTTCGGCGCCCTTGCCGGCCAGCGACTCGCGCAGCTGGGCGCGATAGCCGTCGTCGTCCAGCGGTTCGCGGGCCACGCCGACGATGCGGCTGCCGGCGGGAATCTGGCCGTCGGCGTAGCGGTGGAACAGCGCCGGCAGCAGCTTGCGCAGGGCGAGGTCGCCGGTGCCGCCGAAGATCACCAGGTCGAACGGATCGACCGTCTGGAAAGTAGCCGTCACGCAATGCACCTCGATACGGGGGGAGCGGCAGGCCGTGGGGTTCCGGCCCGTCCCGCGACGATAGTACCAGTGGGATACCACGGCAAGCACCGCCTTGCATACGAATTCATATGCTCATTTCGACGCGTCATTTCGGCGCCCTGGACGAAATGGACGTCCAGACCGCTTGCGGCCAATGGTTTGCTATTGGTATCTTGCGAGCATGGAAACCGCCCTGGCCCGCGAATACCGCCGCATTTGCCGCGATCCGTCCAGCCACCAGCCGCTGGCCTACCTGCGTTTGCGCAGCGCGATCCGCAACGTGGTGGAGCAGCGCGCCATCGAACCCGGCCAGGCGCTGCCCAGCGAGCGCGACCTGTCGCAGGTGCTCAAGCTGTCGCGCGTCACCGTGCGCAAGGCGATCGCCGGGCTGGTCGAGGAGGGCCTGCTGACCCAGCGCCACGGCGCCGGCACCTTCATCGCCGAGCGCATCGTCAAGCCGATGTCGCGGCTGTCCAGCTTCACCGAGGACCTGCGCGACCGCGGCCTGCGGCCGCGCTCGGAGTTCTTCGAGCGCAGCGTGGGCGAGGTGACCCCGGAAGAGGCCATGGCGATGAACCTCTCGCCCGGCTCGCTGGTGGTGCGCCTGCATCGCGTGCGCTACGGGCAGGACGAGCCGCTGGCGATCGAGCGCACCGTGGTGCCTGCCAGCGTGCTGGCCGACCCGATGCTGGTACGCGACTCGCTGTACGAAGTGCTGGAGTCGCTGGGCTGCCGCCCGAAGCGCGCCTTGCAGCGCCTGCGCGCGGTATCGCTGAACGCGCAGCAGGCGCGCCTGCTGCACGTGGCCGCCGGCAGCGCCGGGCTCAACATCGAGCGGCGCAGCTTCCTCGACGACGGCCGCGTGGTCGAGTTCACCTGCTCCTGGTATCGCGGCGACATCTACGACTTCGTCGCCGAACTGCACGCCGACTGACCCCCTCCCCACACGAGAAAGCCATGCACGCCAGCGACACCCTGATGTTCCGCGAAGCGCACGAATCCGCCGACGTGGTGGCGCGCCAGTTCGCCGCCAACGAGCGTGTGGTGACGGAACTCGCAGCGGCGCTGCGTGCGCAGCCGCCGCGCTTCATCGTCACCTGCGCGCGTGGCAGCTCGGACCATGCCGCGGCCTACGCCAAGTACGTGTTCGAGACCCAGCTCGGTATCGTCACCGCCTCGGCCTCGCCGTCGATCACCTCGGTGTACGCGGCGCCGCAGCAGTGGGAAGGCGCGCTGTTCGTCGCCATCTCGCAGTCCGGCAAGAGCCCGGACCTGGTGCGCAACGCGCAAGCCGCCAAGGTCGCCGGCGCGCGCGTGGTGGCGATGGTCAACGTGGAGGATTCGCCGCTGGCGGAGATCGCCGACACGGTGATCCCGCTGCACGCCGGCCCCGAGCGCAGCGTGGCCGCTACCAAGAGCTACCTCGCCGCGCTGGCCGCGATCCTGCACCTGTGTGCGCGCTGGCACGGCGACGCCAGGCTGGTCGCCGCGCTGGAAGCGCTGCCTGATGCGCTGCGCCAGGGCTGGGACGCGGACTGGTCGGCGCTGACCGACGGCCTGGTCGACGCGCACAACCTGTTCGTGGTCGGCCGTGGCTTCGGCTTCGCCGCCGCGCTGGAAGCCGCGCTGAAGTTCAAGGAGACCTGCGGCCTGCACGCCGAGGCGTTCAGCGCCGCCGAGGTGAAGCACGGCCCGATGGCGCTGGTCGGCCCGCACTTCCCGGTGCTGTGCTTCGCCCAGGACGACGGCACGCTGGACAGCACGCTGGCGGTGGCGGACGAGTTCCGCCAGCGTGGCGCGCAGGTGCTGGTGGCCGCGCCGGGCCGCCGCGGCGAAGGCTTCCTGCCGCTGGCAGCCGGCTTGCCCGCGCTGTGCACGCCGCTGCTCACCATCCAGAGCTTCTACCGCGCCACCAGCGCGCTGGCGCTGCGCCGGGGCTTCAATCCCGACGTGCCGCCGCACCTCAACAAGGTCACCGAGACGGTGTGAGCGTGTGAAAACCTGCGGCCCAGGGAGGGGTCGCGCGTTGGCCATCCGCGTCGCGGATGGCCAACGGAGCCAAAGCCGGACAGCGGCCGGCTTTGGCGAGACTGGAAAGTGCAGGAAGCACTTTCCAGTCCTCAAGCAACGGTTTTGCTTTGCTGATCACCGCGTGACGCTTCATTTCCTCTTTGCACCGATGCCGCCGCCCATGACCATTGCCCTCACGAACGCCCGCGTCCTCACCACCCACGGCTGGCGCGACGATCTCGCCGTGCTGGTCGAGGGCGAACGCATCGTCGCGCTGCTGCCGCCCGAGCACGCCGCGGTGCGCGCCGCGCAGGCGCAGGACCTGGCCGGCGCGTTGCTGGTGCCGGGCTTCATCGACACCCAGGTGAACGGCGGCGGCGGTGCCCTGTTCAACGCCGCGCCCACGGTGGAAACCATCCGCGCCATCGGCGCCGCGCACCGCAGGTTCGGTACCACCGGCTTCCTGCCCACGCTGATCAGCGACAGCACGGAGACCCTGCGCGCCGCGCTGGCGGCAGTCGAGCAGGCCTTCGACGAGGCCGTGCCGGGCCTGCTCGGCGTGCACTTGGAAGGCCCGTACCTCGCGCCCGAGCGCAAGGGCGTGCACGACCCGAAGTGGTTCCACGTGCCGGGCGAAGAGGAGCTCGCCCTGCTGTGCGCGCCGCACCGCGGCGTGCGGCTGGTGACGCTGGCGCCCGAGCGGGTACCGCACGAGCTCATCGCGCGGCTGGCCGCCGCCGGCGTGATCGTCAACGCCGGCCATACCGCCGCCGACCACGCCACGATCCGTGCCGCGCTGGCCGCCGGCGTGCGCGGCTTCACCCACCTGTTCAACGCGATGACGCCGCTGGGCAGCCGCGAGCCCGGCGTGGTCGGCGCGGCGCTGGACGACCCCGGCAGCTGGTGCGGCATCATCGTCGACGGTCATCACGTGCATCCGGCCAGCCTGCGCAGCGCCGTTGCCGCCAAGCCGCGCGGCAAGACGCTGCTGGTCACCGACGCGATGCCGCCGGTGGGCGCGGACGATCCCAGCTATGTGCTCAACGGCGAGACCATCGTCGTCAAGGACGGCATCTGCCAGACCGCGGACGGCGTGCTCGCCGGTTCCGCGCTGGACATGGCCGCCGCCGTGCGCAACAGCGTGACCATGCTCGGCCTGCCGCTGGACGAGGCGGTGCGCATGGCCAGCGCCTACCCCGCCGATTTCCTCGGCCTGGGCGCCAGCCACGGCCGCATCGCGGTGGGCTATCGCGCCGACCTGGTGGCGATGGATGTCGACTGCACCGTGCAGCGTAGCTGGATCGCCGGGCGCTCCGCGTGAGACGAGCCGCACGGTCGCGTCCCGCGTACGGCCGCCCCAACCCGGCGACCTGCTAGACTCCGCGCCGTCCAGGTGTCCCGGCGGCCATGCCTCCGGGATGAAACGGGAAGCCGGTGCGCGGTGTTCCACACCGCAAGGCCGGCGCTGCCCCCGCAACGGTAAGCGAGCAAATGCACGGCCATCCGCCACTGTGCCCCAGGCACGGGAAGGCGCCGCGCAGGACGTCGTAGACGACGTCGCCCGCGAGCCCGGAGACCGGCCCGGACATGACTGCTGGCGCGCGGTGGGCGCGGCCGGACAGACGCGTCCGGCGTTGCCGTGCCTGCCTGTTTCCGAGCCTTGTCCATCGTTCCCGGTCCATTGAACACGATGCCGTGCGCGGGTGCGCGGACGAGGAACGAACCATGAAAATGACTTTGTTGGCCGCGGCGTTGCTGAGCTGCCTGGCCACCGCCCACGCCGCCGAACAGGACCGCGCCAGCGCGTTGGATCCGGTGGTGGTCACCGCCACGCGCACCGCGGTCACCGCCGACGACGCGCTGTCGTCGGTCACGGTGATCACCCGCGCGGATATCCAGCGGCTGCAGCCGGCGTCGCTGATCGACCTGCTCACCGGCCTGCCGGGCATCAACTTCACGCAGAGCGGCGGCATCGGCCAGCAAAGCTCGCTGTTCGTGCGCGGCACCAACTCCGACCACACGCTGGTGCTGGTCGACGGCGTGCGCATCGGCTCGGTCACCGCCGGCCTCGCTTCGCTGGAGCAGATTCCGGTGGAGCAGATCGAGCGCATCGAGATCGTGCGCGGTCCGCGCTCCAGCCTGTACGGCGCCGACGCCATCGGCGGCGTGATCCAGATCTTCACCCGCCACGGCCAGCCCGGCGGCGGCATCGCACCGTCGCTCAGCGTGACCGCCGGCAGCCACGGCCTGTTCGGCAGCGAGGCGGGCCTGTCCGGCGGTGATGCCCATGCCTGGTACAACCTCAGCCTAGGCGGCGAATACACCAGCGGCTTCCCGGGGTGCAGGATGGGCGCAGCCGAGGCGATGGCCGGTTGCTTCGTGGACGATCCCCGCAACGACGCCTACCGCAACTGGAACGGCGCGGCGAACGCGGGCTATCGCTGGGACAACGGCACCGAGCTGGCCTTCACCTGGCTGCGCAGCAAGAACGATGTCGAATACGCCGGCAGCCCATACGGCGGCAACGACGCCGTCAACGAGCAGCGCGTGGCCGGCGCGCGGATGAGCTTCTCGCCGCTCGCGGCATGGAAGGTCACGCTGAACGCGGGCCAGAGCCGCGATCTCGCCACCACCTACTACCAGGGCACCTACTACGGCACGTACTACCCGTGGGCGCAGACCGGCTATTCCAACTCGCGGCGCAACCAGGCTTCGTGGCAGAACGACATCGCGCTGGCCCCGGACCAGTTGCTGACGGTGGGCGTGGATTGGCAGCAGGAACAGGTCGACAGCAGCACCGGCTACCTGGCCAGCCGGCGCAACGACACCGGCGCCTACGCGCAATACCAGGGCAGCTTCGGTCGCAACGAGGTGCAGTTCTCCGCGCGCCGCGACCACGACCAGCAGTACGGCGACCACGACACCGGCGCGGCGGCCTGGGGCTACCACTTCGACCATGGCCTGCGCGTGTACGCCAGCTACGGCACGGCCTTCCACGCGCCGACCTTCAACGACCTGTACTACCCGCCCTACTACGGCATCCCGTCGGCCAACCCCGACCTCAAGCCGGAGAAGTCGCGCAGCGCCGAAATCGGCGTGGCGCAGCAGTCGGGCGCGTGGAACTGGGGCCTGAGCGCCTACCAGACCCGGATCGACGACCTGATCCTGCTGGACCCCAGCCAGAACTACGTACCGTTCAACGTCAGCAAGGCGCGCATCCGCGGCCTGGAAGGCCAGGCCGGCGCGAACCTCGACGGCTGGCAGCTGCAGGGTTACCTCACACTGCAGCAGCCGAAGGACGTCGGCAACGCCACCGCGGACGCCAACAGCGGCAACCTGCTGCCGCGCCGGCCGGAGCGCATGGCGCGCATCGACCTCGACCGCCGCTTCGACGCGTTGGGCCTGGGCGCCACCTGGTATGCCGCGGGGCACAGCTACGACGATGCCGCCAACACGCACCGCCTCGGCGGCTACAGCACGCTGGCGCTTCGCGCGAGCTGGCACTTCACGCCGGAGTGGCAGGTCGAGGCCAGGCTGGCGAATGCCTTCGACCGCCACTACGAGACCGTGTACTACTTCAACCAACCCGGCCGAAGCTGGTACCTGACCCTGCGCTACAGCCCCGCCGCGCATTGACGCGCCGGCGTGTGCGCGACCTCCCGGTGCCTGGTGCCGGGAGGTCGCAGATGGGCCTTACAGGATGCCCTTCACTCCCGCGCCGAACGCGGTGATCAGCCGGGTGTAGATCAGCTTCGGCGAGAGCGCCACGTCGGGGAAGTCGCCGACCGGCGTGTAGCACTGCTGGAACTTCGGGTTGTCGGGGGCGAGCGGCGCGCAGCCGGGCTTGATCTCGTAGCTGGTGGCGTAGCGGAACGGCCACAGGTCGAACAGCGGCAGGCGCGAGGAGAGGTTGCCGATGGCGAGGCTGAGGTCGCCCAGCACGGGGATGCCGGGCTTGCGCTTGGCGATGGTCCAGGCGTTCTGCGGCAAGGTGTCCTCGAGGATGGAGTCGCGCACCTCGCTGGCGAAGCGCGGATCCTGCACGATCACGCCGGCCTCGGTGTTGTAGTGGTCGGAACGCGGGTCGAAATTGTGCGAGCCGACCATGGCGAAGCGGTCGTCCACCACCATCGACTTGGCGTGCAGGCTGAAGCGGCGGCCGGTGCTGCGCAGCGGCGCCGGACGGTTGCTGCTGCCGTGGCTGCCGAACAGGCCGGGGCGGCGCTCGTTGCCGGGGAAGTGGCGCCGCCGCTTCCCCGTGGGCGCGATGGGCTGTCCGGCAGGGCCTTCGTCACTGGCCTCGTTCGCCTCCTCGAACGCCTCCTCGGCGCTGTCCGCGTGTGGCTTCAGCTCGTGGATCTGGAAACCGTACTCGGTGAGGTAGCGGCGGCGGTGCTTGTAGGAGAGCGCGTAGACCGCGAACGCGTCGGTGGCGGCGAGCGAGTTGGTGGAGACGATGATGGCGGGCGGCGGCTTGTGCTTGTGCAGGCGCTTGAAGATGGACTGCGCACGGCTGCTCATCACCAGGTAGGGCGTCTGCAGCACCACCTCGTGCTTGGCACTGGCGACCATGCTCATCAGGTGCGCGGTGAGTTCATGGGCACTGCGCCGGGTCGGTTCGTCGGTCTTGGCCGGCAGGTCGCTGAAGTAGTTCACCTTGCTCACGTGCAGGGTGTCGTCGCCGATCCAGGCGGCGAGCCAGTCGGGATCCTCCGCCTCCGCTTGCACGCGCGCCACCCGCGCCGGGTCGGTGTAGTGCGGCGCGGGCCAGCCGGGCGGCGCGCTGTCGCTGCGGATGCGCCGGTTGACGTCGCGCAGCCGGATCAGCGGCACCGAGCGCTTGTGGTGCCAGAACAGCGCGAAGCTGGCGGCCATCTCCCTGCCCACCGGGCCGCCCGCCATCACGTCGCGATCGAGATAGTCGAAGTCGGGGTCCCAGTTGAAGTAGCGGTTCTGGTAGTTGCGCCCGCCGGTGATGCCGATGGTGTTGTCCACCAGCAACAGCTTGTTGTGCATGCGCTGGTTGAATTTCATGAAGCAGCACAGGATGCCGGCGGCGAACTCCAGCGGCGGTGTCTGCGCGTCCTGGAACGTGGGGTTGTACAGCTTCACCTGGAGGTTGGGGCTGACCCGCGCGAGCCGGTCGAGCAGGCCGAGGTTGTCGAAGGAGAACAGCTGGTCGGCGAGGATGCGCACCTTCACCCCGCGCCGCGCCGCCTGTACCAGCTCGTTGAGCACCAGCTGGCCGATGTCGTCCTCGTCCCAGATGTAGGTCTGCACGTCGATGCTGTGCTGCGCGGCGCGGATCAGGCTGATGCGCGCCGCCAGTGCGGCCTCGCTGTCGTCCAGCAGGGTGACGGTGTTGACCGGGTGGCTGGGCGTGGAGTCGGCCAGCGCCTGCTTCGCGGCGGCCAGCAAGGGCGAGGGCTGGGCGCAGCGGTCGGCCTGGTGGCAGGTGTCCGCGCGCCCGGGGCTGGCGGCGACGATGGCGCCGGCTTCGCGGATCTGGGCGCGGCTCAGCGTGCAGCCTTGCAGCAGCACGGCGAGCAGCAGCAGGGGAGGAAGCAACCAGCGGAACGGCATGTACGGTGGAGTCGGCGAGGCGTCAGGCCCCGGGCAGGCCGCGATGAGACAGGGCCGGGGCGGTTTCGTTCACCGCCGGCGGGCGGCGGTGGCGGGGGACGGATTCAACGCGGGGACCAGAACGCGTCGAGGCGGGCACAGGCCGGCTCGAGCGCGCCGCTGAGATGCAACACCGCCAGTCCGCACGGCGGCATGCCGCGGAATTCGTCCGAACGGCCTTCCACCAGCAGCGCCACCAGTCGCTCGATGCCGGGATTGTGGCCCACCAGCATCACGGTGCCGGCATCGGCGTGCTGGTCGAGCAAGGCGAGCAGTTCGCCCGGCGTGGCATCGTAGATTTCGCCGGCTTCCAGCGGCGACGGTGCATCGGCCAGCGCGGCCAGCGCGAGCTGCGCGGTCTCCATGGTGCGCCGTGCCGGCGAACACAGCACGCGCTGCGGCCGGGCGCCGTGGTTGACCAGCCACGTGCCGGCATCCTCCGCTTCGCGCCGGCCATGCGCGCTCAGCCCGCGTTGGCGGTCGTCGCCGCCGTCGGCGGACACGGCTTCGGCATGGCGCAGCAGGATCAGTTCGTGCATGGAGGACTCCGTGAATGGTGATGGGCGTGGCGCGCTCAGGCTGCCTGGCGCTTGATCCAGCGCAACAGCGGCTTCCAGTCTTCCTGATGGCTGCGCACCTGTTCGGACTGGTAGTCGAAGATGCCCTTGCCGAGCGAGGCAAGCAGCACGTAGGCCTGGCTGTCGCGCAACTGGGCGACGATGGGGAACGGCGACTCGGCGGCGAGCTGCTGCACCGCGTCCTGGCTGGCGTGCGTCCACGGCTTGAGCCGGTTCGCCACCAGTGCCACCGGCAACTTGCCGTTGCGGATGCGCTTGATCGCCTGCAGCTCGCCGAGGAAATGCAGGGTGGCGTCGAGGTCGAAGCTGGATGGCAGCACCGGTACCAGCAGCACGCTGGCGATTTCGACGAACGGCTCCAGTTCGCGTTCGCCGACACCGGCCGGCGTGTCGATCAGCAATTGCCGGGTGTCGGCGGGCACTTTCTGCAGCGCTTTGCGGCTGCCTTCCAGGCCGAGCACGCCGGGCACGTTGTCGGGCCGGCGTCCGGCCCAACGGTAGCTGGAACCCTGGCGATCGGCATCCGCGATGGCGGTGTTCTGCCCGGCCTGCGCCCAGTGCGACGCCAGTTGCGTCGCCAGCGTGCTCTTGCCGCACCCGCCCTTGCTGCTTGCCACCAGCGTCGTAAGCATGGGACACCTCGTCGCGAAGGTTGGCGCAAGCCTAACCGCTAAGCGCGATCAAGGGGAGTGTGCCGACGCCGAGGTGTCCTGCGCGGCGTCGGCGGATGGCGGCTGCCAGCTGCCCGGCGCGGTCAGCGAGATGCCGCGGCCGCGCAGCACGGCGGTGATCTGGGCCATCTCGGTGCCGCCCTGCCGGGCGGTGGCCAGCAGCAGCTGTGCCAGCGCGGGGTCGTCCTGCGCCCGCAGCGCCAGCTGCGAGTAGTTCTGCACCTGCCAGGTCAGGTCGCGGCGCTGCTGCCGCGCGGCGGCCTGCTCGGCAGGGTCGCCGAGTACTTCGCACAGGTGCAGGCCCAGCGAGCGCGACAACGGGCTGGAGCCCCATTCCAGCAGCTTGCCCAGCCGCAGGCAGTCGGCCTTGCGCGCCGCATCGTCGCCGGCGCCGTCGCACATCTGGGCCGCCACCGGCAGCACCGGACGAGGCTGCAGCCTGGCGTTGGCCAGCACCAGCAGCGCCTGCACGCCGGCCGGGCCGGCGGCCCCCTGCGTTGCCGGCGGCGGAGGCAGCGTGCCCACCACGCTGGCCAGCGCAGTGAGGCTGCTGCCGGTGTAGTCGTCGTAGAGCTTGCTGGCGGCGGCCTTGGCGAGATCGGCGCGCGCGGCCTTGGATTTCACATCGCGCGTGTCGATGTCCAGCTTGAGCAGCCAAACCGCGGCGTTGTCCGGCGCCTGCTCGGTGAGTTTGCGCAGCGCCGTCGGGTTGGGACAGGCGTCGCCCCGGGTGTCGCAATCGGCGAGTCGCGCCCACTGCACGGCAGGGCCGGCGTCGCTGGCGGCGACGGCGCGGTCGATCAGCGCGTGGAAGCTGGCGCCCTTGCCCTGCCGAGGCAACGGCCGGGCCAGCAGCGCCGCACCCAGCAGCGGCTGCGCCTCGGCGCGCAAGGCCAGCACGCTGACCAGGTCGCGCTGGAACGACTGCAATGCGTGGGCGCGGGCCTGGCCGGCGTCGGGCGGGCTGGTGTCGCCCGCAACGGCGCTTGCCGCAGCCAGCGACAGGACGCAAGCAAGGGCGAGGCATCGCCATCCACGCATGAGGTGCTCCAGCAGTCGCCAAGGCCGCCAGCTTAGCGGTCGATCCTCCCGGATGCTCTGAACGGTTTCTAAGCCGTGGGTCCGGGTGTTGAACGCATGCGAGGCTGGGTTGTTAGGATGGCTGTCCGATTGCGCGCGCGCGCAGCACCCACCGCAGGGGGCAAAAGACAGCCGTGGATCATTTTTCGAGCTTTGCCGACGGCGCGCCGTGGTTTGCCGGCTGGGGCACGCTGGCGCTGATCAACGCCGGGCTTGCACAGGGCAAGAACCGCAGTGGCCTGCTGTGGTTCCTGCTGTCGTTGCCGTTCGGTCCGCTGGCGACGCTGGTGCTTGTGCTGCTGCCCAAGGCGCGCGCCAAGCTGTTCTGAGCGCTCAGTCCCCCAGCGCCTCACGCATGAATTCCGGCTGCGCCAGCGCAGCCTTGTGGATCTCGGCGTTGTAATAACGGGTGGGGAAGTTCTTGGCGGAGGCACCGCGCTCGCGGAAGCCGCTGAGGTCGCCGCCCTTGCGCGCCATGGTGCAGCTCCACCAACCGGTGGGATAGCAGGGCTGCGGGAACGGCAGCGTCCTCACCGCGCTGAAGCCGGCGGTGCGCATCGCCGCACGCATCGACTTGATCAGCTCGATGTGCGCCAGCGGCGATTCGCTCTGCTGCACCAGCAGGCCGCCGTGGCGCAGCGCCTTGAAGCAGCTGGCGTAGAACGCGGCGTTGAACAGGCCCTCGGCCGGGCCCACCGGATCGGTAGAGTCCACGATCACCAGGTCGATCGACTCCGGCTCGGCCTCGGCCATGTACTTGATGCCGTCGATGAACAGGAGTTCGGCGCGCGGGTCGTGGTTCGATTCGCACAGCTCGGGGAAGTACTGCTCGGCGAGGCGGGTGACGCGCTCGTCGATCTCCACCTGCACGGCGTGTTCCACTTCCTCGTGCTTCAGCACCTCGCGCAGGGTGCCGCAGTCGCCGCCGCCGATGATCACCACGCGCTTGGCGCGCGCATGGGTGAACAGCGCCGGGTGGGTCATCATCTCGTGGTAGAGGAAGTTGTCGCGGCTGGTGAGCATCACGCAGCCGTCGATCACCATCAGCTTGCCCCAGTCGGTGGTCTGGTGGATCTCGATGGTCTGGAACGGGGTCTTCTCCGCGTGCAGCAGTTGCTCGGTGCGGAAGCCGATGGAGGAGCCGGAGGCCTGGTGGGCCTCGGTGAACCAGCTGGTCTGCTGCGACATGGGTGTTCCTGGGGATGGACGCGGTTTGGCCGCGCATTGTAGCCGAGCTGTAGCGGATGGGCTGTTACAATGGCGCTTCCGGCGCGCCGCGCGCGCCGGCTGGTGCGATCGGCCCCGCGGCGTGCGAGGCTTCCGGCCCTTCGTGCTCACTTGCGTCAAGGCTCGCCGCTGCGACGACATGCCTTCTTCCGTTTGCACAAGGAGACTCTCCATGTCGAAGCCCTGGACCGTGGCCGATGCGCGCCACACCTATGCCGTGACCCATTGGGGCGACGGCTACGTCGACGTCGGCGAAGCCGGCGACATCGCGATCCGCCCGCAAGGAGCGCGCGGCCCCGCGCTGTCGCTGCCGGCCATCGTCGGGCGCGCCTGTGCCGAGGGGCTGCGGCTGCCGCTGCTGGTGCGCTTCCCGGACATCCTCGCCGACCGCCTGGCAAGGCTGCAGGCCGCGTTCGCCAAGGCCATCGGCGAGTGGCACTACGCGGCCGGCTATACGGCCATCTACCCGATCAAGGTGAACCAGCAGCGCGGCGTGGCCGGCGAGCTGGTTGCCGCCGGCGCCGAAGGCTTCGGCCTGGAAGCCGGCTCCAAGCCCGAGCTGATGGCGGTGCTGGCGATGGCGCGGCCCGGCTCCATCGTCATCTGCAACGGCTACAAGGACCGCGAATACATCCGCCTCGCGCTGATCGGCAAGAAGCTGGGCCTGCGCGTGCACATCGTGATCGAGAAGCTCTCCGAGCTGGACCACGTGTTCGCCGAGGCCAAGGCGCTGGGCGTGGAGCCGCTGCTGGGCGTGCGCGTGCGTCTTGCCTCGATCGGTGCCGGCAAGTGGCAGAACACCGGTGGCGACAAGGGCAAGTTCGGGCTGTCGCCGGCGCAGGTGCTCACCCTGGTCGAGCGGCTGGATGCGGCCGGGCTCAAGCACACGCTGAAGCTGCAGCATTTCCACATGGGTTCGCAGATCTCCAACGTGCGCGACATCGCCAACGGCATGCGCGAGGCCACGCGTTATTTTGTCGAGCTCACCCGCATGGGCGTACCGCTGGAGATCGTCGACGTCGGTGGCGGTCTCGGCGTCGACTACGAAGGCTCGCGCTCGCGCAGCCACAACTCGATCAACTACTCGATCGAGCAGTACGCCGCCACCATCGTGCAGTCGCTGGCCGAAGCGGTGGAGGCGGAGGGCCTGAAGGCGCCGCACATCCTGACCGAGGCCGGCCGTGCGATGACCGCGCACCATGCGGTGCTGGTGGTCAACGTAAGCGAGGTGGAAGAGGTGCCGCAGGGCACGATCCCCGCGCCGGCTGCCGACGAGCCGGCGGTGTTGCGCCGCCTGCGCGAGGTGCACGCGGAACTCGACCAGCGCCCGGCGCTGGAACTGTTCCACGAGGCCCAGCACCACCTCGCCGAGGGCCAGGCGCTGTACGCGCTGGGCCAGCTGGCGCTGGCCGACCGCGCGCGGCTGGACGAGCTGTACTACGCCGTCGCCAACGCGGTGCGCGCGCGCCTGCTGCCGGGCGAACGCTCGCATCGCGCCGCGCTGGACGAGCTGGACGAGAAGCTGGTGGACAAGTACTTCGTCAACTTCTCGGTGTTCGAGTCGGTGCCGGACATTTGGGCGATCGACCAGATCTTCCCGATCGCGCCGATCGCACGGCTGAACGAGGCGCCGACGCGGCGCGGCGTGATCGTCGACCTCACCTGCGACTCCGACGGCCGCATCGACGACTACGTCGATGCCGAGGGCGTCGACGTGAGCCTGCCGCTGCACGCGCTGCGCGAGGGCGAGAGCTATCGGCTCGGCATCTTCATGGTCGGCGCCTACCAGGAGACGCTCGGCGACATCCACAACCTATTTGGCGACACCGATGCGGTGAACGTGCGCGTGGACGGCGGCTCGTACGTGTTCGCGCACAAGCGCCGCGGCGACACCACCGACCTGATGCTGGACTACGTGGGCTACGACCTGGAGGCGTTGCGGCAGAGCTATCGCGAACGCATCGCCGCCGCAGGCATCGCAGGCGAGCCGGCCGAGGCACTGTATCGCGTGCTGGATGGTGGGCTGACCGCGTACACCTATCTGGCCGAAGAGGTGCGCTGAAGTCCCGGCCCCCTGCCTAGCGCTTGCGTTCGCGCGACGCCCCCAGCTTGCGCGTGAGCGTGTTGCGGCCCACGCCCAGCGCCAAGGCCGCGTTCTGCCGGTGTCCGCCGTGCACCGCCAGGGCCGCTTCCAGCAGCACGCGGTCCAGCGTCTCGCGGGCGCGGGCGTGGATGTCGGCTTCACCCTCGGCCAGCGCCTGCGTGGCCCATGTGCGCAGCGCGTCGCTCCAGTCGCCCGCTGCGCCCGGCGTGGGCGTCGCGCCGAGGTCGGCGGGCAGGATTTCCGTGCCCGGCGCGATCACCGCCAGGCGGCGGCAGAGATTCTCCAGTTCGCGCACGTTGCCGGGAAACTCGCGCTGCGCCAGCGCCTTCAGGGTGGCCTTGGCGAAGCGCTTGGGTGGCAGCCGGAGTTCCTGCGCGACGGCGGCGAGGAAGTGCCGCGCCAGCAGCGGGATGTCCTCGCGCCGCTCGCGCAGCGCAGGCAGCGCGATGCGCACCACGTCGAGGCGATGCTTGAGGTCGGCGCGGAACTGCCCGCTGGCCACGCGTGCGTCGAGGTCCTGGTGGGTGGCGGCGACGATGCGTACGTTGCAGCGGATCAATTCGCGACCGCCCACGCGGTAGAACTCGCCGCCGGCAAGCACGCGCAGCAGGCGCGTCTGCAGCGCCAGCGGCATGTCGCCGATTTCGTCGAGGAACAGCGTGCCGCCCTCGGCCTGTTCGAAACGGCCGGCCACGCGCCGCGTGGCGCCGGTGAAGGCGCCGGCCTCGTGGCCGAACAGCTCGCTCTCCAGCAGCTCGGACGGAATGGCCGCGGTATTCAATGCCACGAAGGGCTGCGCGCGCCGCGCGCTTTCCTCGTGCAGCGCGCGCGCCACCAGTTCCTTGCCGGTGCCGGTCTCGCCGGTGACCAGCACGTTGAGGTCGCTGGCCGCGACGCGGCCGATCAGGCGGAATACCTCGCGCATCGCCGCGCTTTCGCCCAGCAGCGCGTGCGTGGGAGCCGGTGCCGTCGCGGCCGGTGCCGCGGCCTCTGCGCCATCGGCGAGCACGCGGCGCACCGTGGCCACTGCATGGTCGAGGTCGAAGGGCTTGGCGAGGTAGTCCGCGGCGCCCGCGCGATAGGCCGCGGCGGTGGTGGCCACGTCGGTGAACGCGCTCATCACGATCACCGGGCCGATGCCGCGTGCCTGGAGTTCCTCCAGCAGGGCCAGCCCGTTTTCGCCCGGCATGCGCACATCGGTGAGCAGCAGCGCCGGGCGCGCCTTGCGCAGGGCGGCGCGCACCGCGTCCGCCGCGTCGAACTCGCGCACGGCGAGCCCGGCGTCGCGCAGCGCCGCGGCCAGCACGAAGCGCACGCCGCGGTCGTCGTCGGCGATCCAGATGTCGTTACTCATGCCCACGCTCCAGCGGCAGGTACAGCGAAAACACCGTCTCGCCGGGACGGCTGGTGCAGCGCAGTTCGCCGCCGTGTTCCAGGGCGATTTCGCGCGACAGCGCCAGGCCGAGGCCGGTGCCGTCGGCGCGACCGGACACCAGCGGCTCGAACAGCGTGCCGTGCAGCTCCGCGGGCACGCCCGGGCCATCGTCGATCACGTCCACGCGCAGGGCGCTGCGCAGGACACGCGCGCCGGCGCGCACGCCGTGCTCGGCGCGGGTGCGCAGCACCAATGTGTGCGCACCGGCCTCCACCGCGTTGCGCGCGAGGTTGAGCAGCACCTGCAGCAGGCGATCCGCGTCGCCGCGCACGTCGGGCAGGCTGGGGTCGTAGTCGAGGCGTAGCCGCGGCGGCGAGGGTTCGGCTTGCAGCAGCTCGCCCAGGCGGTCGAGCAACTGGTGTATGCCCACGGCGCCCAGCCGTACCGCGCCATCGTGATGCAGCAGCCGGTTCGCGAGCTTGGCGAGGCGGTCCGCCTCGTCGATGATGAGTCCGGCCAGTGCCTGCAGCTCCGCGCCTTCCACCCGGCGTTGCAGCAGTTGTGCCGCACCGCGCAGGCCCGCCAGCGGGTTCTTCACCTCGTGCGCGAAGCCGCGCAGCGTGGCGGACAACGGCGACGCGGTACGCGAGCGCTGGGCCAGCGCATGCACCTCGACCAGCAGTCCGCCCTCGCCATCGGGTTGCAGGCCGACGTCGGCTTCCAGCGTGCGCTCGTCGAAGGCGTAGAGCGCGACCTCGCGCAATTGCACGAAGCGCGCCTCGTCCAGCGCACGCTGCGCCTGCGCCAGGTCGTCCGGCGAACACAGCCACAACGACAGCGGCTGGCCCACCGCGCTGCGCATGCCGCTGGCCAGCAGCTCCGCCAGTGCGCCGTTGAGCCAGCGCACGCGCAGATCCGCGTCGACCTGGGCTACCCCGGTCGCCAGCTGCTCCGCCCAACGCTGCCATGGCTGTGCTTTCATTGCACCATCTTGATGGTTGCCCCATTTTGGTGCAAGAAGGGTGCGTCACTTCTTGCCCGTCGAAACGGCGAAGGGGAAGGCTCGCGCCCTCCCCCTCGCATGCCGGGCACGGCGTGTACGTGCTTACAGCGCGTAGTACATCTGGAATTCCAGCGGGTGCGTGCTGGCGCGATAGCGGGTCACTTCCTGCATCTTGAGGTCGATGTAGGCGTCGATGAAGTCATCGGTGAACACGCCACCCGCCTTGAGGAAGTCGCGATCCTTGTCCAGCGCTTCCAGCGCCTGGTCGAGGCTGGAGCACACCTGCGGGATGTTCTTTTCCTCTTCCGGCGGCAGGTCGTAGAGATCCTTGTCGGCCGGGGCGCCCGGGTCGATCTTGTTCAGGATGCCGTCGAGGCCGGCCATCATCAGGGCGGTGAACACCAAGTAGCCGGAGTTCATCGGATCGGGGAAGCGCACCTCGATGCGGCGGCCCTTCGGGCTGGCCACGTACGGGATGCGGCAGCTCGCCGAGCGGTTGCGCGCGGAATAGGCCAGCATCACCGGCGCCTCGAAGCCCGGCACCAGGCGCTTGTAGCTGTTGGTGGTGGAGTTGGCGAAGGCGTTGATCGCCTTGGCGTGCTTGAAGATGCCGCCGATGTACCACAGCGCGGTCTGGCTGAGGCCGCCGTACAGGTCGCCGGCGAACAGGTTCTCGCCGTTCTTGGCCAGCGACTGGTGCACGTGCATGCCCGAGCCGTTGTCGCCCACGATGGGCTTGGGCATGAAGGTGACGGTCTTGCCGTTCTGATGCGCCACGTTCTTGATGACGTACTTCATCGTCAGCAGTTCGTCGGCCTTCTTCACCAGCGTGTTGAACTTCACGCCGATCTCGCACTGGCCGGCGTTGGCCACTTCGTGGTGGTGTACCTCGACCTGCTGGCCCAGCGATTCCAGCACCTTGCACATGTCGGCGCGCAGGTCGCCCAGCGAGTCGACCGGGCTGACCGGGAAGTAGCCGCCCTTCACGCCGGGACGGTGGCCGGTGTTGCCTTCGTCGTACTTGAAGCGCGAGCTCCAGGCGGCTTCCTGCGACTCGATTTCGTAGAACACGCGACCCATGTCGTTCTGCCAGCGCACGGAATCGAAGATGAAGAACTCCGGCTCCGGCCCGAAGAAGGCGGTGTCGGCGATGCCGGTGGACTTCAGGTAGGCCTCGGCGCGCTTGGCGATGGAGCGGGGATCGCGGCCGTAGGCCTGCATGGTGCTCGGTTCCAGCACGTCGCAATGCAGGACCAGCTGGGTGTGCTGGCTGAACGGGTCGAGGTAGGCGGTGTCGGGGTCGGGCATCAGGATCATGTCCGACTCGTTGATGCCCTTCCAGCCGCTGATCGACGAACCGTCGAACATCTTGCCGTCCTCGAACGTGCCTTCGTCGATGGCGTGCGCGGGGAAGGTGACGTGATGGTGCTTGCCGAGCATGTCGGCAAAACGGAAGTCGACGAACTCGACCTCGTGTTCAACGATCAGGTCGAGCACTTTCTTGGCGGACATGGCGAACCTCGTGGATGGATGACGGAACAGGCATCAGCAAACCACATGCCAAGCTTGGAAATGGCGCCGTGGCGCCAATCCGTCGACATGGACGGCGCCACGGCCCGTGGTTTTGCCCAATGATGAGGCAATCGGCGGCCGAATATCACCAGGAAGGTGCAATCAGAGCGTCTTGGCGAGGCTGATGACCGCGGTGGCGCGCCCGAGGTAGTCGCCCTGGACGTTGGTGTAGGCGTCGCGACGGGCATCGGTGTCGTGCCACTCCAGCGCCAACGACCAGTGCGCGCCGAACGTGCGGCTTAGCCCGAGTTTCCAGTCGGTGTAGTCGGCCGCGGAATGGCCGGCCACCCGCTGCCGGCCGACATGTGCCGCCAGCGCCCAGTCCGCTCCCAGTGGCTGCTGCCAGGCCAGTTCGAGGTAGTCGCTGCCGTGGCTGCCGGCCACGCCGAACAGGTTCCCGAAGCTGCGCGAATACTTCATCGTCAGCGTTTTCCATCCCAGCGCGGCATAACCCTCCAGCGTCTGCGGACTGGTATAGCCGTGCGGGTAATGGCCCGGATACGCGTAGGCGTAAAGGCCCGCGTCCCACGTCCAGTCACTGCCGAGCTGGCCGCGCTTGCCGGCATAGGCATCGACTTCCAGGCTGTTCGACACCGGCTGGGCGGCAGTGGAGCCGTCGGACAGCCAGCTCACGTTGCTGCCCCAGCCGCCGAGATACCAGCCGCCGGCCGTGTCGAATTCCAGTCCGGCCTGCAAGGCCGGGCGATGGTCGGTCTGCGAGATGCCGCGAAACAGGTAATCGCTGGTCAGGGCCAGGCTTCCGCTCCACGGGCTGGCAGGCGCCTCGTCGGCATGGGCGCCGGGCGCAAGCAGCGTGGCGCCGAGCAACAGGCTTCGGCGCCAGATATCGGATCGCTTCATCAGGAGGGCTCTCCGCGGTGCGGCAAACGCCTTGTGGGCGCTGGCGGAAGTGGTGCCGCTTGAGGGTTTTCCGCCCCGGCACGCAGGCCTCAGCAAGACGCGGGCCAAGCCTTGTGCGGTGCAATATGCCGCGCATCGACAGGCGAAGCGGAAGCCGCGTCGCACTACCGAAGGGAAAATGCTGCACCATGCCGGTCCATGCCGGCGGTGGCCTCAGGCCGGCAGCCGGGCCTTCGCCGAGGGCGCCATCATCAGCTTGCAGGCCGGCAGGTTGGTGCGCTCGAACAGCTCCTGCACCCACTCCAGGAAAGCCTGCACGCGGGCGGAGAGGTGCTTCTTCTGCGGGTAGACCAGCCACACCGGCGAGCCGGTGGAGATGGTGTCCTCCATGATCACCTTCAGCTTGCCGTAGCCGATCGCGCTGGCCGCCAGCCAGTGCGGCACCTGGATGATGCCGAGGCCCGCCATCGCCGCCTGGATCACCGACTCGCCGTCGTTGATCAGCAGGTGTGCATCCACGTCCAGCGCGATGCGGCCGTCCGGGGTGTCGAACTGCCACTGGTAGGCACGGCCGTTGGTGGGATAGACATAGTTGATGCAGCGATGCTGCTTCAGCTCGTCGATGGTGGCCGGCGTGCCGTACTTGGCGAGGTAGGCGGGCGCCGCGCACAGCACGTTGCTGAAGTAGCCCAGCTTGCGCGCGATCAGGTTGGAGTCCTCCAGCTCGCCCATGCGGATTGCGCAATCGATGCCTTCCTCGATCAGGCCGATGTTGCGGTCGCTCATCGACAGCTCCAGCCGGATGTCGGGGTAGCGCTCCTCGAATTCCGCCAGGTTGGGGATCAGCGCGGCGCGGCCCACCGAGACGTTCACGGCCACGCGCAACTTGCCGCTGGGCTTGGTGCGCGCGTAGTTCAGTGCGTCCACCGCCTCGCCGAGGTCGGCCAGGATCGCCCTGCAGCGCTGATAGAACGACTCGCCGTCGTCGGTGAGCCTAAGTGCGCGCGTGCTGCGGAACAGCAGGCGTACGCCGATCTGTTCTTCCAGCCGCGACACCGCGCGGCTCACCCCGGACGGGGTCATGCCCAGCTGCACGGCCGCGGCCGCGAAGCTGCGGGCCTCCACCACGCGGACAAAGCTGGTTATTGCGGAGAAATCTTCCATGCTGGTCATTGTGCCGTCATTCATGACTACGCGTCACTAGTGGAGTTCACAAATTGCGGGTTTTCTGTACCGAACGGTACACCTATTATTCGCCTCCCCATCGTGCTGCAACGCCGCACGACACCCTCTCAGGGAGCGTGAACATGAAGAAGAACCTGATCCTGTCCGGCCTGGTGGTCGTGACCATTGGCGGTTGCTGGGCCTTGCTCGGCGGGCACGGCGGCAGCCACGCCCAGACCGTCGGCGCCGGCAGTGCCTTGCCGGAAGTGACCGTGGCCCGCGCCCTGCTGCGCCCGGTCAGCAACCGTGCCGATTTCACCGGACGCGTGCAGGCGGTCGACAGCGTGGAGCTGCGCCCGCGGGTGGGTGGCTACGTGGAATCCGTGGCGTTCAAGGAAGGCGCCCTGGTGCACAAGGGCGACGTGCTGTTCCGCATCGATCCGCGTCCGTTCCAGGCCGAGGTGGACCGGCTCACCGCCATGCGCACCCAGGCGTTCGCCGAACAGGCGCTGGCCGAAGCCAATGCCCAGCGTGCGCGCCGCCTGCTCGACCAGCGCGCTATCTCGCAGCAGGAGGCCGACCGCCTTGCCACTGCCGCGCAGAGCGCCAGCGCGACGCTGGCCGCGGCGAATGCCGCGCTGGCTACGGCCAAGCTCAACCTCGGTTACACCGAGGTGCGCTCGCCCATCGACGGCCGCGTCAGCAACGTGCGCATCACGCCGGGCAACCTGGTCGGCAGCGGCGACGTGCTGACCAGCGTGGTGTCGGTGAACCCGGTCTACGTGTACTTCGACGTGGATGAGCACACCTGGCTGAAGCTGGACCGCCTGCGCGCCAGGGCCGCGCACGACGGCAAGCCCCCGCGCATCGAGGCCGCGATGGAGCTGGCCGACGAAAGCGGCTATCCGCATGCCGGCCGCCTCGACTTCGTCGACAACCAGCTGCATACCGACTCCGGCACCATGAGGTTGCGCGCGGTGTTCGACAACCGGGACGGCCTGTACACCCCGGGCCTGTACGCGCGCATCCGCCTGCAGAGCGGCCAGCCGCGGCCTCGCCTGCTGATCGACGATCGCGCGGTGGGCACCGATCTCGGCAACCAGTTCGTCTACGTGGTCGACGCCCAGCACAAGGTGCAGTACCGCAAGGTCACCACCGGTGCGCTGTACCACGGCCTGCGCGTGATCGACAGCGGCCTGCAGCCCGGCGACGTGGTGGTGGTGAACGGCCTGCAGCGCGTGCGCCCCGGCGCCGAGGTGAACGCGCAACAGGTGGCGATGGACTACCGCCTCGACGCACGGGACAAGGCGCTGGTGGAGGCATCTGCTCCCGCCTCGCCCGACGCCGACACCGCACAAGCCGGGCACGCCGCGACCTCACCCGTTGCATCCCTCTCCCCCCGGGAGAGGGTGCCGGCAGGCGGCTGAGGCTACGGCCAGCGCGCGCCCTCGAAGCCATACCGAACCCTCATCCGCCCTGCAGGCACCTTCTCCCCATGGGAGGAGGAGGGACCCGCTCGGCGTGACCATAAGGTAATCCCATGAAAAACATCGCCCAGTTTTTCGTCGACCGGCCGATCATGGCCGCCGTGCTATCGCTGCTGTTCGTGATCACCGGCAGCATCGCGGTGTTCCACCTGCCGATCAGCGAATACCCCGAAGTGGTGCCGCCGACCGTGGTGGTGCGTGCCAGCTACCCCGGCGCCAACCCCAAGGTGATCGCCGAAACCGTCGCCACGCCGCTGGAGGAACAGATCAACGGCGTGCAAGGCATGCTCTACACCTCCTCGCAGGCCACCAGCGACGGCGTGATGACGCTCACCGTCACCTTCGCCCTGGGCACCGACCTCAGCAATGCGCAGGTGGAGGTGCAGAACCGCGTGGCGCAGGCGCTGCCGCGGCTGCCCCAAGAGGTGCAGCGGCTCGGCGTGACCACCCAGAAGAGCTCGCCCGACCTGACCATGGTGGTGCACCTCACCTCGCCCGACAAACGCTACGACATGCTGTACCTGTCGAACTACGCGCGGCTGCACGTGAAGGACGTACTCAGCCGCCTGAACGGCGTGGGCGACGTGCAGGTGTTCGGCGCGGGCGAATACTCCATGCGCGTGTGGCTCAACCCGGACAAGCTGGCCCAGCGCGGCCTCACCACCGGCGACGTGGCGAACGCGATCCGCGAGCAGAACGTGCAGGTGGCGGCCGGCGCGCTGAACGCGCCGCCGGTGCACGGCAACGCCGACTTCCAGCTCAACATCAACACCCAGGGCCGGCTCAGCACCGTCGACGACTTCCGCAACATCGTGCTGCGCGCCGATCCCGACGGTGCCGTCGTGCACCTGGGCGACGTGGCACGCGTGGAACTGGGCTCCAACCAGTACGCGCTGCGCAGCCTGCTGGACAACCAGCCGGCGGTGGCGCTGCCGATCTTCGCGCGACCCGGCTCCAACGCCATCCAGATCTCCGACGAGGTGCGCGCGACCATGGCGCGGCTGAAGAAGTCGTTCCCGCAGGGCGTCGACTACCACATCGTCTACGACCCCACCGTGTTCGTGCGCGGCTCGATCGAGGCGGTGGCACACACCCTGCTGGAGGCGATCCTGCTGGTGGTGCTGGTGGTGATCCTGTTCCTGCAGACCTGGCGTGCCTCGGTCATCCCGCTGATCGCGGTGCCGGTGTCGCTGATCGGCACCTTCGCGGTGATGTACGTGGTGGGCTTCTCGCTCAACGCGCTGAGCCTGTTCGGCATGGTGCTGGCGATCGGCATCGTGGTGGACGACGCCATCGTGGTGGTGGAGAACGTGGAGCGCCACATCGAGCTGGGGCAGTCGCCGAAGGAGGCCACGCGCAAGGCGATGCACGAGGTCACCGGGCCGATCGTGGCCACTGCGCTGGTGCTGTGTGCGGTGTTCATCCCCACCGCCTTCATCAGCGGCCTCACCGGCGAGTTCTACCGCCAGTTCGCGCTGACCATCGCAATCTCCACGGTGATCTCGGCGTTCAATTCGCTGACCCTGAGCCCGGCGCTGGCGGCGATCCTGCTGCTGCCGCACGGCGCGCCGAAGGATCGCCTCACCCGCGCCATCGACCGCCTGTTCGGCTGGCTGTTCCGTCCGTTCAACCGCCTGTTCCACCGCGGTGCGGAGCGCTATGTGGCAGGCACGCGCAAGCTGCAGGGCAAGGGTCCGGCCGCCCTGGTGGTGTACGCGGCGCTGATCGGGCTCACCGCGTTCGGCTTCTGGCACGTGCCCACCGGTTTCGTGCCCACGCAGGACAAGCAGTACCTGGTGTCGTTCGCGCAGCTGCCCGACGCCGCCTCGCTGGATCGCACCGAAAGCGTGATCAAGCGGATGAGCGCGATCGCGCTGAAGCAGCCGGGTGTGCAGAGTGCGGTGGCCTTCCCCGGCCTGTCGGTGAACGGCTTCACCAACTCGACCAATGCCGGCATCGTGTTCGTCACGCTGAAGCCGTTCGGGGAGCGTCGCAGCGCGGATCTTTCCGCCGGCGCGATCGCCGCTGCGCTGAACGCGAAGTTCGCCGCCATCCAGGACGCCTACATCGCGATCTTCCCGCCGCCGCCGGTGATGGGCCTGGGCACGATCGGCGGTTTCCGCATGCAGGTCGAGGACCGCGGCCAGCTCGGCTTCGACGAGCTGTACAAGCAGACGCAGAACCTGATCGCGGCGAGCCGCAAGGATCCCGCGCTGGCCGGGCTGTTCTCCAGCTTCCAGGTGAACGTGCCGCAGGTGGACGTCAACGTGGATCGCGAGAAAGCCAAGGCCGAGGGCATCAACCTGAGCGACGTGTACCAGACCATGCAGGCCTACCTGGGCTCGCTCTACGTCAACGACTTCAACCGCTTCGGCCGCACCTACCAGGTGAACCTTTCCGCCGAGCCGCAGTTCCGCCGCGACCTGGCGGACATCAGCCAGCTGAAGACGCGCAACGCCAAGGGCGAAATGGTGCCGCTGGGCTCCTTCGTCACCGTGCGGCACGGCGCCGGCCCGGACCGCGTGATGCACTACAACGGCTACCCCACCGCCGAGATCAACGGCGGCCCGGCGCCGGGCTACAGCTCGGGACAGGCGCAGGCCGAGATGGAGAAGCTGGCGCGCCAGGTGTTGCCGAACGGCATGAGCTTCGAATGGACCGACCTCACCTACCAGCAGATCCTCGCCGGCAACACCGCGGTGCTGGTGTTCCCGCTGTGCGTGCTGCTGGTGTTCCTGGTGCTGTCCTCGCTGTACGAGAGCTGGTCGCTGCCGCTGGCGGTGATCCTGATCGTGCCGATGGTGCTGCTGTCCGCGATCGCCGGCGTGTGGCTGTCGGGCGGCGACAACAACATCTTCACCCAGATCGGCTTGATCGTGCTGGTGGGCCTGGCCTGCAAGAACGCCATCCTGATCGTGGAGTTCGCCCGTGAACGCCAGCTCGAAGGCATGAGCCGCCACGAGGCGGTGCTGGAGGCGGCCAAGCTGCGACTGCGCCCGATCCTGATGACCTCGATCGCCTTCATCATGGGCGTGGTGCCGCTGGTGACCTCGCACGGCGCCGGCGCCGAGATGCGCCACGCGATGGGCGTGGCGGTGTTCTCCGGCATGCTCGGCGTCACCCTGTTCGGGCTGATCTATACCCCGCTGTTCTACGTCGTGATTCGCGCCCTGGTGGAACGCCGCGAAGCGCGCAAGCGCGCGCAGGCGGACGCACTGCCGGTGCTGGAGGGCCATTGATATGAAATCGAACATCGTTGATACGCAGCAATCCGCTCTTGCTCGTCATCCCGGCGTAAGCCGGGATCCAGTGACTTCGCGCCCCCAAAGGCACGGGATGCCTGCTTTCCTCGCTCCCCAAAGCCACAGCCATCCAAGGCGGCTCTCCGCGTACGCAGGCATGACGGGCAAAGTGACCGCCCTGTTCGCCGCGCTGGTGCTGGCCGGTTGCGCCAGCGTGGGGCCGGACTACCGCAAGCCGGCCACGCCGACGCCGCAACTGCAGGGCGTGGACGCGGCGCGCGAAAGCGCCGCGCAGTTCCAGGCCGCGTGGTGGAAGCAGTTCGGCGACCCCACTCTGGATGCGCTGATCCAGCGCGCGGCGGCGAACAACCTCGACCTGCGCATCGCGGTGGCGCGCCTCGCCGAATCGCGTGCCCTGCTCGGCGGCGCGAAATCGCACTACCTGCCCGATGTGCAGGCCGCCGCCTCGTACAGCCGCAGTCGCGAGCAGTCGCCCGGTTTCAGCGCCCAGCGCAACACGGTGAACGCCTACCAGGCGGGCTTCGACGCCAGCTGGGAGATCGACGTGTTCGGCGGCGTGCGCCGTTCGGTGGAGGCGGCGCGCGCCGATCTCGGCGCCAGCGAGGCCGCCCTGCAGGACGCGCAGGTGAGCCTGTTCGCCGAGGTGGCACGCAACTACTTCGACCTGCGTGGCGTGCAGCAGCGGCTGGACATCGCCAGGCGCGACATCGCCAACCAGCAGGACACGCTGAAGCTGATCCGCGCCCGCGCCGAGGTGGGCACCGCCTCGGACCAGGACGTGGCCAGCGCCGAGGCGCAGCTCAGCGCGACGCAGGCGCAACTGCCCCTGCTCGACATGCAGGCGCACGCCGACGCGTACCGGCTCGCCGTACTGCTGGGCGAACAGCCCGGCGCGCTGGACGTCGATGTCTCGCCACGGACGTTCAAGCCGATCGACGCCGTGTTGCCGATCGGCGCCGCCGGTGACGTGCTGGCGCGCCGCCCTGACGTGCGCATCGCCGAACGCGAGTACGCCGCTGCCAACGCGCGCATCGGCGTGGCCAAGGCGGATTTCTTCCCGCACCTCGCGCTGGGCGGCTTCCTCGGCTTCCTCGCCGGGCGCAGCAACGACTTCGGCAGTCCGTCCACCCGCGCCTGGTCGATCGCGCCCAGCATCACCTGGAACGGCCTCAACGTGCAGCGCGTGCGCAGCGAACTGCACGCTGCGGAAGCGCGCGCCGATGCCGCGCAGGCCAACTACCAGCGCACCGTGCTGGAAGCGGTGGAGGACGTGGACAACGCCGTGGTCGGCTACAACCTGCAGCACGAGCGTGTCGAAAAGCTGCGCGCGCAGGCGCGACAGAGCCGCTGCGCCGCCAAGCTGGCCAAGGTGCGCTACGAACAAGGCGCCACCGGCTACCTCGAACTGCTCGACGCGCAGCGCGTGCAGCTCGCCGCGGACGATGCGCTGGCGCAGGGCCAGGCCGCCATCGACACCCGCGCGGTGGCGCTCTACAAGGCGCTCGGCGGCGGCTGGCAGGCCTGCGGCGACGACGTGCATTGCGCGCCGGTCGCCACTCCGGTGGCCGCCGTGCCATGAGCACGGCGCGCAGGCAGGCGTCCACGACGGTGTCGCCTGTGCATCGCGTGGCCCTGGTCAGCGGCGCGAACCGCGGGCCGGGCTTTGAGGTGGCGCGGCAGCCCGCCGCGCGTGGCTACAGCGTGCTGCCTGACGCGCGCGACCTCGCCAAGGGCAGGCAGGCCGCGGAGCGGATCGGCAACGACGTGGTCGGCTTGCCGCCCGATGCCGTCGACCACCTCTTCGGCTGCGTCCCCAAGGCTGCGCCGCCAGCACGCGCGCCAGCGGTAATCGACTACCGCTGCACCATGTGCGCGAACCACTGCCAGCCACGCACGTGCTCGGCGATCAACTTGACGCTGGTGAGCGTGGGCACCGCGAGCAGCGCGCCGGGGATGCCCCACAGCCAGCCCCAGACCAGCAGCCAGATCAGGATGGCGATGGGGCTGAGCCGCATGCGGCGGCCGAGGATCAGCGGCGTCACGACGTTGCCCTCGAACGCAGTGAGCGCGGCGAAGCACAGCGCGGGCAGCAAGGCGTGGGTGAGGTCGTCGAAATGCGCCAGGCCCACCAGCAGCAGCACGCCGGTGGTGACGATGGCGCCGACGTAGGGGATGAAGTTGGCGGACATCGCCACCGCGCCCCACAGCAACGGATCGGGCATGCGCAGCAGCCACAGCAGGCCCGCGGTGAGCGCGCCCAGCGAGAAATTGATCAGCAGCGTGGTGAGGATGAAGCGCGATACCTCCTGCTGGATGCCGCGCACCACCGATACCGCCTGCCGTTTTTGGCTGAAGCCGGGCGTGATCTCCACCAGCCGGCGCAGCAGCAGGTCGCCGTAGACCAGGAAGAAGAACACCAACAGCACCTCGGTGAGCACCGCCGCCAGCACCTTGGGCGCGGTGGACGCCACGTCCCATGCGCTCACCGCCACGTCGACCGGCTGCGGCCGTGTCCACACGGGATGACCGTTGACCAGGGTCTGAGTGGCACGGTTGGCGGCATCCAGCGGCCGGGTGATGTGCTCGAGCTTGGGCACGAAGCTGCGGATGGTGCGCGGCGCCTCGTGGAACCAGGCCAGCGCCGGCGGCGTAAGCAGGCCGATGCCGGTGCCGATGCCGCCGACCAGCACCAGCATCAGCACGCTGGCGCCCAGCCAGCGCGGCAGGCCGTGGCGTGCCGCGCCGGCCACGATGGGGTTCAGCGCCAGGCCGATGAAGGCGGCCAGCACCAGCGGGATCAGCAGCGCCTTGCACAGCGTCACGGTGTATAGCAGCGCCAGCAGCAGGATCGTGTTGAGCAGCACGCGGATCGCGCGCAGATGGCGCCGCATGCCGCGCACGTTCCGCCGCGCGAAGCTGCCCGGCGTCGTCGCGATGGCGTCCGCTGCCTCGGTTGCGGATCCGGGCTCGCTCATGCGGATCCGTCGTCGGCGGCGCTGGCGTCCACTCCGGCGAACAGGCGCACGCCCTGCGCCAGCAGGTCGGCTAGGCCGCCGCGCAGCAGCGTGGCGAGCCCCGGCATGCGCAGCGGCGAGGCATCGACGCTGCCCAGCACGAACCCGGCGCCGCCCGCCGCGGCCAGCATCAGCCATGGATGCCGGCGCCCGCGCGCCAGCAGCGCCGCCGCCGGCACGGCTAGTTCGGCGCGTTGCGCGGCCACCCGCGC
Source organism: Pseudomonadota bacterium (assembly GCA_021805685.1). Classification (GTDB taxonomy): domain Bacteria; phylum Pseudomonadota; class Gammaproteobacteria; order Xanthomonadales; family Rhodanobacteraceae; genus Rhodanobacter_A. The sequence goes on along the minus strand of JAJZET010000140.1, from coordinate 33,806 downwards.
CTGCGCCGCGCGCACCTTGTCGATTTGCCTGGGCAGGCTCATGGTTCGTCCTCGTTTGCGCCCTCGCGCTTCGCGCGCTGCAGCGTGTCGCGCATCATCGCACTCCATTCGTGACGCGTGGCGGGCAGGCTCATCCAGTGCATGCAGCGACGGAACAGCGCGATGGCACCCGCCAGCAGCAACACCTGCAACAGGGCCAGCGCCAGCAGCGCCCAGATCCATGAATGGAACCACGACGCCAGCAGCGCGCCGACCAGGCCGAGCAGGGTCAGGCCCAGCGCGACGCCGGCCACGGTGGCGGCCAGCGCGGCCACCAGCAGCCACGACACCGCGCTGCGCGCCAGCCCCAGTTCGGCGGCGAGCAGGTGCAGCTGGGCGCCGAACAGTCGCCGCACCGCGTGCACGAGCCGGTTCAGTTCATCGAGCAGAGACGAGGACGGCGCCGGGGGCTCCGGCGCCGTCGCGCGATCCTGGCCGCGCTTCGATTCCTCCTGCATGCGCGGTCAGCGCCGCAGCAGGCGGCCGAGCAGCCAGCCGGCGCCGAGCGCGATGGCGACCGATTGCACCGGCTTCTCGCGCACGTAGTCGCGCACCTGGCCCAGCCACTCGTCGGCGCGATCCATGGTGGCGTCGTAGGCAGCGCGGCCACGCTCGCCGGCATCGCTAAGCGTGTCGCTGGCGTGGTGGGCGCCGGCGGCCACCTTGTCGGTGGCGTGGTGCAGGCCGGATTCGATGTGGTCGGCGGCACGGTTCACCGCTTCCTTGGCACCGGCCACCGCGTTGGAGGTGGCCTGCTTGACGCGCTCGGCGCCGTCATCGATGCGGCTTGCGCCGTTGTTCTGGGCGGTTGACGGATGCTCGTTCATGTTCTCTCTCCAAGAGGGTGGAACGTCGGTTCACTTTGCGCGACGCAGAAACGAAACGATCGCCAGGATCAGGAAGGCGACGAACAACGCCTTTGCGGTCAGCGCCGCCGCGCCACCGATGAAGCCACCGAAGCCCAACACAGCGGCAACGATCGCTACTATCAGGAAAACCAGCGCGTAGTGAAGCATGAGCTTGCCCTCTTGAACGAATGCCGACCACGATCGACATTCATCCACAACGGCTGCCATTCCAGCGTGAAGGCGTCCGGCGCCTGCCCGGCGCCACCCGGGTGCGGATCGCATGCCTGCCCACCCGCCGGGCGTCCGTCAGCACGTGGCTGCGCATCCCGTCGCGCCGCCCGGCCAGCGTAACGCTCTTGCGCAGCCCCAAGCTGGCCACGTCCACTGCGTGCACGCGGAAGTGGTCGTGGTGCACGAGGGTGTCGTCCCACGGCGGCGCGGGCCGTCGTAGCCGAGGTACTCGCCGCTCATCTCGGCATCCCCCGCGAACCAGCCGGTGTCGTCGGTCGTGCCTTGCACGCTGCCCGGCGTGCCGGTCTTGCCAAAGGCGTTGGCGGCGGGGATGGGCTGGCGATGGGCGAAGCTGCCGCTGCGCAGTTGCACGGGTAGCCCCGGGATCGGGGATAGGCGAAAGCATGCTGCATGGGCTGCAGGAGCGCACCCGCCAAGCGCCTGTTCGAATCTCCGCGCGGTTTGCGCCGGGAGCCTTGTGCGAAAGGGCTGCTTTGGCTCCTACGGGAGCTTCGTACGCTTCGCCTTTACCGTCTTCGCTTAGGGACGACAAGCAAAAAGCAGCGCGAGGCGCTGCAAAGTCCAGCCCTCCGCTTCCAGATACGGCGCGGAGTGGCCGCGGTGAAGCTCGTGTCGCTGGAAGTGGCTCCAACCTCCTCGACACAGCCGGCTTGTAGTTCCGCCGGATTGAACCAGGCCTTTTCTTTGGCCACCTTTCTTTGCTGGCCCAAAGCGAAGATTAAGGTGGCCCAGGCGCCGCCGGGCGACCGAAACCGCCGTGTTCCTTGCGAAAACGCAAACCCCCCAAGCCCCACGTTGAAAGCGCCAGCAAGCGATATGGAACATGCGCTAGTCGCGGCCGTCGTAGGTCACCCGGTACACCGCGCCCGCCAGGTCGTCGCTCACCAGCACGCTGCCGTCGGGCAGGGGTTGCACGTCCACCGGGCGGCCCCAGGCCTGTTCGTGCTGTTCGAAGCCGGTGATCAGCGGCCGGTAGCTCGACACCTTGTTGCCGTCGAGGCGCACCGTCATCACGCGGTAGCCGGATTTCTTGCTGCGGTTCCACGAGCCGTGCTCGGCGATCAGGATCGCGCCCCGGTAGCTGGCGGGGAACATGCGGCCCTCGTAGAAGCGCATGCCCAGCGAGGCCACGTGGGCGCCGAGCTTGAGCACCGGCGGGGTGTAGTCCTTGCAGGAATGGCCCTTGCCGAACTCGGGGTCGAGGATGTCGCCCTCGTGGCAGTACGGATAGCCGAAGTTCTCGCCCAGGTGCGAGAGCCGGTTCAGTTCGTCGCTGGGGATGTCGTCGCCCAGCAGGTCGCGGCCGTTGTCGGTGAACCACAGCTGGTGCGAGCCCGGCCGCCAGTCGAAGCCCACGGTATTGCGGATGCCGTAGGCCACGTCCTGCATGCCGCCGCCGTCGGCGTCCATGCGGGTGATCTTGGCGTAGGCCTTGCCCTTGTCACAGATGTTGCAGGGCGCACCGATCGGCACGTAGAGCTTGCCGTCGGGGCCGAAGGCGATGAAGCGCCAGCCGTGATGCGTATCGCTGGGCAGCCTGTCGGTGACGAGCTCCGGCTTGGGCGGATCGTCGAGGTGATCCTCGATGTCGCGCAGTACGTAGATCCGGCTCACCGCCGAAATGTAGAGGTCGCCGTGGTGGAAGGCCACGCCCACCGGCATCTCCAGCCCGCTGGCGAGCACGCGCACCTTGTCGGCATGGCCGTCGTGCCGCGTGTCGGTGAGCGCGTAGACCTTGCCGGCACCCATCGAGCCCACGAACACCGTACCCTTCGCGCCCAGCGCGATCTCGCGCGCGTTCGGCACCTGGTCGGAATAGACCGCGATGTGGAAGCCCTTGGGCAGCGTGAGCTTGTCCAGCTGCACCGCGCCGAACGCGGGTGCGGCAAGCAGCAGCGAGGCCAGCAACGACAGCAGCGAAGGCAGGCGCATGGCACGACTCCGGATCGGCGGAAATCCAAGCCTATACCCATTCGTGCAGTGCGTTGGCCCTGCTAATGTGCGCGCTCCGACGGAGGACGCATGAGCGAACTGCAAGACCTCACCACCCTGGTGCGCGCCGCCACGCCGCTGCTGGTGATCGAGACGGTGGACGAGCAGCGCGTGATCGAGTGCTTCCGCCACGTGATCGCGCAGGCGTTGCATCCGCTGTGGCGCTGGACGCTGACCGACGGCCTGCAGCGCCTCGACTTCGCGCGGCGCGACGGGCCGTCGGCGGCCGACGTCACCAGTACGCTGGAGGCGATCCGCGCCGAACCGGAGCGTGGCATCTACCTGCTGTTCGATTTCCACGGCCTGCTCGGGTACGCGATGAGCCAGCGCATGCTGCGCGAGATCGTGCAGCGGCAGCGCAGCGCCGCGCACACCGTGGTGCTGGTGGGTGCGAAGGTGGAGCTGCCGGACGAACTGGAAGCGCTGGCGCTGCGCGTGCCGCTGGCGCTGCCCGACCTCAAGGCGCTGGCCGCGATCATGCGTGGCGAGGCGCTGGCGTGGCAGCGCGAGCACGGCCGCCGGCTGGAGGTGGACAACGATGCCGCGCGCACCATCGTGCGCAACCTGCTCGGCCTGTCCGCGCCGGATGCGCGGCGCATCGTGCGCAAGCTGATCTACAACGACGGCGCGCTGGGCTCGCAGGACCTGCCCGAACTGATGCAGTCCAAGTTCGCGCTGCTCAACCGCTCGGGCCTGCTGCACTATGAATACGCCACCGCCAGCTTCGCCGACGTCGCCGGCGTGTCGCGCGTGCGCGAATGGGTGCAGCGGCGGCGCGGGGTGTTCCTCGCCGCCGAGCCCGACCCGGTGCTCGATCCACCCAAGGGCGTGTTGCTGCTCGGCGTGCAGGGTTGCGGCAAGAGCCTCGCGGCCAAGGCCATCGCCGGTGGCTTCGGCGTACCGTTGGTGCGGCTGGATTTCGGAGCGCTGTACGACAAGTACCAGGGCGAGACGGAGAAGAACCTGCGCGAGGCGCTGGCCAGCAGCGAAGGGCTGTCGCCCTGCGTGCTGTGGATCGACGAGATCGAGAAAGGCCTGGCCAGCGGCGGCGAGGACGGCGGCGTGTCGCGCCGCGTGCTCGGCTACCTGCTGACCTGGATGGCCGAGCGCAGGTCCAAGGTGTTCGTGGTGGCCACCGCCAACGCGGTGCACGAGCTGCCCGCCGAGCTGCTGCGCAAGGGCCGCTTCGACGAGATCTTCTTCGTCGACCTGCCGCGCGCCGAGGTGCGCGAGGCCATCTTCGCTATGCACCTCACGCGTCGCCAGCTCGACCCGGCCGTGTTCGACCTGCCCGCGCTGGCCGAGGCCAGCGAAGGCTTCTCCGGCGCCGAGATCGAACAGGCCGTGGTCAGCGCGCTGTACGACGTCGCCGGCGGCGGCACGCTGGACCAGGCCACGCTGCGCGCCGCGCTGGGGCAGACCCGCCCGCTGTCGGTGTTGATGCGCGAACAGGTGGAGGCGCTGCGCGCATGGGCGCAGGGGCGCTGCGTGGCGGCGGACTGATGGAAGCCGACGACCTCAAGCGCCTGGCGACGATGCGCATGCCGTTCGGCAAGTACAAGGGCCACCTGCTGGCCGACCTGCCCGGTGCCTACCTGGCGTGGTTCGCGCGCCAGGGCTTTCCGCCCGGCGAGTTGGGTCGCCAGCTTGCGCTGATGCTGGAGATCGACCACAACGGCCTGAAGCGCCTGCTCGATCCCTTGCGGGAACGCTGATCGCCGCCGCTCAGCGCGGCCAGCGCGCCGGCCCCCAGTAGCCGATGCGACGGCGGATCTTCAGCTTGCGCCACAGGTTGGCGGGCTTGGCGCGGCGGTTGCGGCCGCCACGGGCGACGAAGGTGTCGATGGCGTCCAGCACGCGCTCGCTGGAGCGGCCGTCGCGGTAGGGGTGGATCGCGTCGGCATACGCGCGGATGGCCTGCATCAGCTCGGGCGGCCGGCTCAGCGCGCGTTCGATCGCCGGTTCGAAATCCTTCGCGTCGTGGATGTCGATCAGCTGCGGGCCGGGGCGGCGATTGTCGAACGTCACCACCGGCTTGCCGGTGAGCAGGAACTCGTTGAGCGCGGACGAGGTGTCCGAGCACATCATGTCCACCTGGCCGAACAGTTCCAGGATATTGTCGTTCTCGGCGAATGTCAGGTGCTCGTTCTGCAGCGCCTTGAACCTGGCCACCGTCTCCGGGTTCATCTTCGGATGGAAGCTGACGATCCAGCGCCAGCGGCCGTCGCGCGACAGTCGCTTCACTTCCTCGTACAGCGTTTCGGCCGCGCTCCAGGAGGGCGAGAAGGTGGAGTGGTAGAGGATCACCGGCGGCGTGCGCACCGGTGGGATGGCGCCGCCGAGATCGCGCATGAAGGGGTCGATCTTCGGGAAGCCGGTCTCGATCACGCTGAAGTGGCCGACCTTGTCGGCAATAGCCTGGAACTGCGCGGTGTCGCGTGGGCCGGTGGTGCAGTACAGGTCGAAGAAGCCGCGTACGTAGATGTGCCGCGGCTTGCCGGCGTCAAAGCCGTGGAAGGTTTCTACCTTCACGCCGGGGAAGAAGTGCGGCACCGCATTCGACGAAGTGATCACCGCCAGTGGTTTCCACGCACGCACTTCGGCCACTGTCAGCAGGCGCTCGTCGGCGTCCAGGTCCTCCGCGCCGGGGCCGTCGAAGAACCATGCCGCCTCGTCGCCGCGCGCGCGGATCGCCGCCTGGATCGGCCGCAGGATGGCCAGCGCGTAGCGCTCGGAACCGTAGAGGAGGTAGTGCTTGGGCATGGGCTGGGTGCTTGGCAAAGGCGCGTAGCTTAGTCCGTCTCCGCGCGGTCGTTGATGGCGGAGGAGCCGCGCGGCATCAGTGGTCGATGTGGTGCTTGTTCAAAGCGTCGGCTGCCTCCGCGACCGACGCCGGGTTGTGCACCATCTCGTAGTAGCGCATGCGCTTGTACAGCGCGTAGCTGGCGGCGGTCTGCGCGATCAGGAAGCCGCGCCAGCCGTCGAGGCAGGCCAGCCGGAACACATAATCCTTGAGGAAGGCCAGCAGGTACACGAATGGCGCCTGCCACATCCGCACCGGCTTGCGCTTGTCCAGCCAGTCACGGCACTTCAGCTCCGAGTAGCGCAGCACCTTGAGCTGCTTGTGCACCAGCGTGGGGTTGTTGGCGTGCTCGAACGGGGCCTTGAACACCGGCGCACGGCCGTCCAGGCGCAGCGACTCGTGCACGCGCGCATCCGTCCAGCGCCCGCGGCCGCGGTGGTAGATGCGCGCCAGCTTTTCGCCCACGCTGGGCCGGTACCAGCGCAGCGGCCGGCCCATGTAGATGGTGCGCCGGCGCAGCACGGCGCCCGCGGCGTCGCCGGCGATCAGCGCCGGCAGGGCGCTCTCCAGCTCGGCGGCGAGTTCCGGCGACAGCCATTCGTCGGCGTCCAGCACCAGGATCCAGTCGTGGCTGCATTGGGTGGTCGCGAAGTTGCGCTGCGGCCCGAAGCCCAGCCAGTCCTGCCGCACCACGCGCGCGCCGTGCGCCTGCGCCACCGCCGCGGTGCCGTCGTCGCTGCCGGAGTCCACCACCAGCTTCTCCGCCGCGAACGGTACGCTGTCCAGGCAGCGCGCGATGGTCGCGGCCTCGTTGCGGGCGATGACGGCGAGGGTGATCGGCAGGGTGGGCATGGCGACGGATTCTAGCCGAAGCGGTCATGCCGGCCGTTGCCCTGGGGCGTGCATGCAACGGATTGGGCAGGCCCGGGTTCGGCTATCATCCGGGACGTCAATCAAGGGGGCGCGCCAGGTGGCGATGTCAGTTCGCGAAGGTGTGGGTGAAGCGCCCGCGCCGGCGGTTGCCGGCGTGCGATTCGCCGTGGTCGTGACGAGCTACAACTACCGCGACTACGTGGTCGAGGCGGTGGAAAGCGTGCTGGCGCAGAGTCGCCGTCCGGATCAGGTGATCGTGGTGGACGACGGTTCCACCGACGGCTCGGACACCTTGCTGCGCGAGCGTTACGCCAACGACCCGCGCGTCACCCTCGTCTGCAGGGCCAATGGCGGGCAACTGGCGGCCTTCCAGACCGGCGTCGCGCAAGTGGCGGCGGACGTCGTCTGCTTCCTCGATTCCGACGACCGCTGGCAGCCGGATTACCTCGAACGGATCGGGGCGTTCTACGACGCCCGGCCCGACGTCGATTTCGTGTTCACCGACATGCGCACGTTCGGCCAGCGCAACGACAGGATCCGCTTCCACGAACGCGAGGTGGACCTTGGCTACACCGCCATCAGCACCTACGCGCTGACCGTCTGGTACGGCGTACCGACCTCGGCGATCTCGATGCGCACGGGCTGGGCGCGCAAGACGGTGGATCTCCCCGACGCCTTCCGAGCCGTCTGGCGCACCTCGCCGGACAACTGCCTCGTCTACGGCGCCAGCGTGCTGGGCGCGCACAAGTACTACCTGCCGACCGGCAGCGTGGACTACCGCATCCACGGCAACAACGCCTGGTCGGCCAACCGCAGCGCGCGGCAGGCGTACAAGAACCTGCTGCACACGCGCGCGCTGATCGCCCATTACGCCGCGATCGCCGGCATCGACGACACCAGCTGCAGCATCGAGATGTGTAAGCTGGAATACCGCACCAAGCCGAATCCGCCCTGGTCCGAAACCTGGCGATACGTGCGGCTGGTGATGGTGCGCCGGGTCTGGCCGCCGTGGCGCAAGTGGGAGCGTGCGCTCAGCGTCTTCGCACGAGGGTGGAGGTCGCGCCGTGCCTGAACATCCGATTCCGCGTCGGGGAAAGCCGCGCCACATGCGCATCAGCGTGGTGGTGCTCACCTACAACTGGCCGGAGGCCCTTGAGCTGGTGCTGCGGGCCCTGGCGAAGCAGACCGAGTTGCCGTTCGAGGTGATCGTCACCGACGACGGCTCGCGCCAGGACACCCGCGCCCTGCTCGAACGCATGGCGGCGGACTACCCGGTGCGGCTGGTGCATGTGTGGCAGCCCGATGACGGTGCCCGCATGAGCCGCGCGCGCAATCGCGCGATTGCGGCGGCACAGGGCGACTACGTGATCCTGCTCGACGGCGACATGGTGGCGGAGCGGCATTTCGTCGCGGATCACCACCGTTTCGCATGGCGCGGCTGCTTCGTGCAGGGCTCGCGTGTGCTCACCGATGCGGAAGCGACCAGGCGGGTGCTCGAACAGGGCGCGGAATTGCCGGGGTTTTTCGACCGCGGCATCGAGCGACGGCGGCATACCCTGCGCCTGCCCTGGCTGGCACACCTGTATGCGCGCCCGGGTACCAAGCGGCGCGGCATCAAGAGCTGCAACATGGCGTTCTGGCGGGACGACCTGCTGCGCCTGAACGGCTTCAACGAGACCATGACCGGCTGGGGCCGCGAGGACACCGAGCTGGCGCTGCGCGCGTTCCATGCCGGCCTGCTGCGGCGCGACCTGCGCTTCAGTGCGCTGGCCACGCACCTTTACCACCGCACGCGCAAGCACGTGGTGGACAACCCCAACGACCGCGTGGTGGAGGACACCCGTACACGCCGGCTGGTGCGCTGCGAACTGGGCGTCGACGGGCACCTAGCGGAATTCGCGACGCCACCGGAGGATATGCGGGCGGGAACGCCTGACGCCCCTGATTCGAAGCTGGCGTCATCCTTGGGCTGCCTTTACGCGTTGTGAACGGCTCGGCACAACTGGCTCCAATACGGACGGCCAAGCGGAGATCATGAGGCAGTGATTCAAGGTGGCTCCGGTAAAATGCGGGGCCATATCGTCTTCGCTGGATGTCCCCCATGCCTCGCCAGCCGAAGACCCTGACCAGGACGGCCCCACCGGAATGAACGCAGCCCTCCCCCGCATGCGTGCAAAGTTGCTTGTTGCCGGGCAATGGTGCGCCGTGGCGAGCCTGTTCGTGGTGCCGCTGAACAAGCCGGCCACCAACGTGGCGGTGGTGCTTGCCGCACTGTTCTCGATGCTGGGCAGCGATGCGCGCGTCCGTTGGCTGGCCGCATCGCGCAACCCGGTCGCGCGCGGCGCGTTGCTGTGGTGGGCCATGCTGATGCTGAGCTGGTTCCACGCATGGTTCGCGACGGGGACGCCGCCCCCCGATGGCAGCGTGATCTGGGCGACCTGGTATCCGCTGGTATTCGCTTCGCTGCTGCCGACCGCGCAATGGAGGCGGCGCGCGTTGCTGGCGTTGGCGATCTCGGTGGGCCTGGTGATGCTGGCGTCCTACGGGATGGACATGGGCCTGATCCCGCAGCGCGCCGTGGCGCACGAGATGCCCACGATGCGCAATACCGTGTTCAAGGAGTACACCCAGCAGGGCCTGTCGACGCTCCTTCTGGGGGCGATGGCGCTGTCTGCCGCCCTGGTCGCGTCGAACCGGTGGCGTCGCATCGCTTTGGCCGCGCTTGCGGTGCTGGTGCTGGTGAACGTGCTGCTGGTGATCGAAAGCCGTACCGCTTACCTGGTGCTGGTGCCGCTGGCGATGTACTGGGCCTGGCGCGGGATCCGCCGCGAGCGCTGGGGCGTGCTGGCGCTGGTGGCGCTGGTCGCCGCCGCCCCCGCGGTGGCCTGGTACACGCCGGTGATCCACCAGCGGCTGCTCCGTTCGATGGAAGACGGCATCCATGCCTACGTCAGCGAGCGCGAGCCCTCCTCGGTCGGTATCCGCCTCGAACTGTGGCGCCGCACGATTCCCATCATCGAATCGGCGCCGTTGTTCGGACACGGCTACCGGCAATGGGAGCCGCTGTACCGGAAGTCCATCGAGGGCCTGCCGGATTTTGACAGTTTCATGATGGGCCACCCGCATCAGGAGATGCTGTGGATCCTGTCGGAGCAGGGCTTGGTCGGCTTGCTGGTTTGGCTGGGCCTGCTGATCGCCCTGGCGCGTTACATCGCGCGGCTGGAGTCGCCGGAGCGAGGCATCTACGCCAGCGCGCTGCTGATCTACTTCGTCGCGGGCCTGGGTAATTGCCTATGGCTGGATTTCTCGCATAGGCACCTGTTCATCCTGCTGCTAGCCTGTATCCCGCCGCCGGCGGAACGTTCGCCGGCCGGTCGCGTCGTGCATGGATAAGACCCTCATGGATCAGAACGTTCTCGAACAGGTAACCGTGGTCTGCGTAACGCACCAGAGCCGTGCGCTGCTGGATGCGATGGCGCAGACCCTCCTCCCCTTGCCCAGGGTAATCGTGGTCGACAACGCCAGCAGCGATGGCACGGCGGCGGCGCTGCACCAGCGGGTTCCCCACGCCACCGTTCTCGAGCGCACCAGCAACAGCGGCTTCGGCAGCGCCAACAACGAGGCTATGGCGCAGGTTCGCACGCCGTACGCCCTGCTGCTCAATCCCGATTGCACGGTGCGGCCGGACGACCTGCACACCCTGCTTGCCACGCTGCAACGCTATCCGACCGCCGCGATGGTGGCGCCGCAGAGCGTGGACGCCGAGGGGCGTCCGCAGAAGAGCTACCGCCAGGCGTTCTACGAGAAATTGCCGAGGACGCCCTACCGGGTGCCGGATGCCACCTGCAGCACGGCGTGGCTGCGCGCCTGCTGCCTGCTGGTGCGTACCGAGGCATTCGCGGCCCTGGGCGGCTTCGACCCGAATTTCTTCCTCTACTACGAAGACGACGACTTGTGCCTGCGCGCACGCGCTGCCGGCTACGAATGCCTGCTCGAACCGGCCGCGGTGGTGCCACATGCGGGCGGGCTGTCCACGGCGCCCGGCCTGAAGATGAGCTTCCGCAAGCATTTCCACTACGCGCGGTCCCGCCATTGGGCGATCCGACGCTATCAGGGCAGCCGGGCAGCCGGGCTCTATCTGGCCAAGACGGCGTTGTGCGCCGCCCCGGTGGCGTTGCTGTACCTGCTGCTGTTGAAGGGCAAGCTTGCGGTCCGCTGGCTGGCTTGGGGCGCCTCGGCGCTGGCGTCGGCGTTCGCACCGCTGGCGAACCGGCCCGGCCTTTCCCCAGGCGCCAGGCTGGCTGTTACTGGCCAGCCTGCATTTCCGGCTCCGGGTCGCCGTCCGGCAATGGATCCCCCTGCGCACTCGGCAGACAGCCCGGCACGAGCGCATTTGCCCTGAACATCCACCAGTCGCGCTGGTTGGCGTGCCCCAGGTAGATCGCCTTGCTCCGCTCCACGCAGTGGGCCATGGCCGGCTGCTGCACGAACAGCCAGCGCATCGCCGGCACCCTTGCCTGCCACTGCACGGCCTGCGCGAACTGGGTATGCCACGGCTGCTTGAAGCCGAAGTCGACGGCGGGACGGTCCAGCATCAGCAGATCCTGCTCGACCCATGCCACCAGGCCGATTTCGTCGCCCGGTCCGAGGTGGCTGCGCACCTTCGCCATCAGGGCGGAGGCTGAGCTGGATGGATTGAGCAGCGGCACCCCCCAGTACCCCCACGCCAGCCACAGTGCGGCCATGCCGCCGCACACGGCCCAGACGGCGCGGCGCACGCGCAGCGTGGCGACCAGGGCCAGCTGCGCCAGGCCCAGCGTCACGCACATCCACCACAGCGCGTCACCGCCATCGGCGAGCTCGCGTTGTGCGACGAACCGCGCCACCTTGGGCGAGTGCGACAGCATCGCGTAGGTGCCCAGTCCGAGCATCGCGGTACCGAGCAGGGCGATGAAGGCCAGTCCCGCCACGCGCAGCCAGCGCTTTGGCAGCAACGCGTCGACGAACGGCGCGCAGGCCAGCGCCAGCATCGGCAACGCAGGCAGGATGTAGACATCGCGCTTGCCCGGCGAGGCGCTGAAGAACAGCAGTACCAGCAGCACCCAGGCCAGCGGCAGCAGCACGCGCGCCTCGCCCTGTTGCAGCGCCTTGCGCCAGCGCGGCAGACAACCCGGGTAAAGCAATGAGAACGGCAACCAGCTGAACAGCAGGATCGGAATGTACGACCACCACGGGTGGATGTGGTGCCACGCTTCCGCGTAGCGCTTCGCGGTCTGGTGGAACAGGATGTCGTTGACGTAGGCCGCGTAGGCCGGGTTGTCGTCGCGTGCATGCGCGGCGAACAGCATCGGCAACAACCACAGCGCGATGGCGGCCAGCGCCGCCGCCAGGCCGAGCAGCCAGCGCCACCATGCACCGCGCCCTGGCCGCGCCACGCCGTTCCAGCCGCGCCAGGCGGCCCAGGCGTATGGAACCATCATCAGCAGGGCGAGAAAGCCCACGCCCTTGGTGATGACGCCCAGTCCCGCGCAGAAACAGCCGAACCAGTACATCGGCCAGTTGGCGTTTGCGCCGCTGTCGGGCGGCGCCAGCAGGTGTCGCAACAATCCCCAGTTCGCCGCGGTGATGAAGAACACCACCAGCGGGTCGATCTGCGCGCGCTGGCCCTGGTAGGCAAACTGGAACGCCAGCAGCACGCCTCCCGCGGCATACAGGCCGGTGCGTCGATCCCACAGGCGGCGGCCGATGTCGTACAGCAGCACCAGCGTGCCCAGCCCGGCCAGCAGCGAGGGCAACATGAAGGCCAGGCGCCACCAGCGCACCAGCTCGAAGCTGGCGGCCTCCGCCCACATCAGCATCGGCGGCTTGTCCGCATACAGCTCGCTGCCGCGGTGCGGGAACAGCCAGTCGCCGCTTTCCACCATCTGCTTTGCGGCCAGCGTGAAGCGCGGCTCGTCGGACGGCCACGGATCGCGCAGGCCGATGCCGGCGCCGAGGATGACCAGTGCGATCAGCAGCAACAGCCAGAAGTTGCGGCGTTCCTGCGGCGTGGCCTGGGAGAAAGCGGACATGGGGCCTTACCTGCGCGAAAAAGGATCGTCATTCCTGCGCCAGCAGGAACCCAGCGAGTTCGAGCGTCCGGGGGCCAGGGTGCTGGATCCCGGCCTGCGCCGGGATGACGGGCGAGGCCTCAGGTGGTCCGCAGCGTCAATCAGCGCTTTTCGAGCACCGCATAGTACATGCCGTCGAGATCGCCATCGCCGGGCAGGACCTGCCAGCCGATGGCGGCGGCCTGCCCCGCGGGCAGCGTGAACGGCACGGCCTGCGCATCGGCGTGCGTGGCGAGGAAGGGCGCCACCACGGCTTCGTTCTCCGCACGCAGCAGCGAGCAGGTGATGTAGACCAGCCGCCCGCCCGGCGCCAGCAATGGCCACAACGCTTCGAGGATGCGCCGCTGCTGGCCCACCAGCACGGGAATGTCGTCCGCGCGACGGTGCAGGCGTACGTCCGGGCGGCGGCGCAGCACGCCGGTGGCCGAGCACGGCGCGTCGAGCAGGATGCGCTGGAAGGGCTTGCCGTCCCACCACCTGGAAGGATCGCCGGCATCGCCCACCACCACGTCGGCCTGGAGGTGCAGGCGGGAGAGGTTTTCGCGGATCCGCCCGGCGCGGCTGGCTTCGAACTCCAGCGCGGTCAGCGCAACGTCGGCGCGTTCCAGCAGGTGGCAGGCCTTGCCGCCGGGCGCGGCGCAGGCATCCAGCACGCGCTGGCCGTCGCGCGCGTCGGCGAGGTCGGCGGCGACCTGCGCCGCGCCGTCCTGCACCGCGAATAGCCCCTCCGCGAAACCGGGCAAACGGGTCACGTCGGTACTGTGCGGCAGCACGATGGCGTCGGCCAGCCATGCATGCGCTTCGGCCGTCTGGCCGTCCGCGCGCAGGCGCTCGAGCAGGGTGTCGCGACTGGTGCGGCGACGGTTGGCGCGCAGCATCAGTGGCGGTTCGCGGTTGTCCGCCGTCATCACCGCCTCGGCCTGCGCCGGCCAGTCGCGGGCGATGGCCTCGGCCAGCCAGCGTGGATGCGCATGGCGGGTCTCGGGCCGGGCATCGAGCGCGGCAAGGTGCGTGGCGCGCTCGCGCTGCCAGCGGCGCAGCACCGCGTTGACCAGGCCCGCCAGCTGCGGCCGCTTCAGCGCGCGCACCGCCTCCACCGTGGCCGCCACGGCGGCGTAGTCGGCCAGCTCCAGCACCTCCAGCTGCACCAGTCCCAGCACCAGCAGCGCGTGCACCGCGGGTTCCTTCCGGCGCAGCGGGCGGTCCAGCAGGCGGTCCAGCGCGGCGTCGAAACGCGGCCACCAGCGCGCGCCGTCGCTGACCAGCGCCATCAGCAGGGCGCGGTCGCGCGGATCGGGGAGCTTGGGCGCATGGCGCTCCATCGCTTCGCGCAGGGAGGCGCCGCGGAGGGCGATGTCGGCGAGGGCGCGGGCGGCTTCGGCGCGGGTATCGGTCATGGGCGGGCTGCCTGCGGCGAGCCTGGCCGCCGATCTGGTGGCGCGCGGTGGAGCGGCCTCGGGCGCCGGCAGGCGCTCGAAACCGCTTTGTCGCTTGCACGGCCAGCGAGAAAAATCGAAACAACCGAGCTCATCGCGAGCTCCCTCACACTGCCGGGGGGCGCGCGCGCAACTCCGGCCGCGCATTGAGGTAATCGGTGGCGCCAATGCGCTTGCCGCCCGCCCGCTGCAGCGCGGTGACGCGCAGCGCGCCCTCGCCGCAGGCGACGTCGATGCCTTCGCGGCCGGCGCCGAGCACCTTGCCCGGCGTTGCGGCATGGGCGAGGTCGAGCGCGCGGGCGGCCCAGATGCGCAATGCCTCGCCGGCGATTTCGCCGTCGCTGCCGGGCCAGGGGTCGAAGGCGCGTACCTGGCGCTCCAGTTCGATCGCCGGCCGGCTGAAGTCGAGGCGGGCTTCGGCCTTGTCCAGCTTGTGCGCGTAGGTGACACCTTCGGCGGCCTGCGGCGTGGCGGCCAGTGCCTCGCCGGCCAGCACGCGGGCGAGACCTTCGGCCAGCGCCTCGGCGCCCAGCGCGGCGAGGCGGTCATGCAGCGAACCGCCGGTGTCCTCGCGGCCGATCGGCGTGCGCTTCTCCAGCAGCACGGGGCCAGTGTCCAGCCCGGCCTCCATCTGCATCAGGTCGACGCCAGTCTCGGCGTCGCCGGCGAGGATGGCGCGCTGGATCGGGGCGGCACCGCGCCAGCGCGGCAGCAGGCTGGCGTGCACGTTCCAGCAGCCCAGGCGCGGGATCGCCAGCACCTTGCGCGGCAGGATCAGGCCGTAGGCCACCACCACCATCAGGTCGGGCCGGTAGCTGGCCAGCGTGGCCTGCGCCCCGGCGGGCTTCAGCGACTCGGGCTGCTCGACCGCGATGCCGGCGGCCAATGCGGCCTGTTTCACCGGGCTGGGGGCGAGCTTGCGCCCGCGGCCGGCGGGGCGGTCGGGCTGGGTGTAGACGGCCACCACCTCGGCGCCGCTGGCGCGGCAGGCTTCGAGACAGGGGACGGCGAAGTCGGGGGTGCCGGCGAATACCAGCCGCAACGGAGCGCTCAAGCGCTGGCCGCCTGCTTGCGTTGCTTCTCTAGGCGCTTGAGCAGCATCGAGCGCTTCAGCGGCGAGAGGTAATCCACGAACACCTTGCCGGCGAGATGATCCATCTCGTGCTGCACAGCCACGGCCTGCGGGCCTTCGGCCTCGTACAGGAATGCCTTGCCGTCGACATCCTGCGCTTTCACCGTCACCTTCAGCGCACGGGTGACGTCGGCATAGATGCCGGGAAAGGACAGGCAGCCCTCCTGGTACACCTGGGCGCCGTCCTTCCCCACGATCTCGGCGTTGACCAGCACCAGCGGCTGGTCGCGCTCGTCGCTCATGTCGATCACCAGCACCTGCTGGTGGACGTCCACCTGGGTGGCGGCCAGGCCTACGCCGTTGGCGGCGTACATGGTCTCGAGCATGTCGGCGACGAGCTGCTTGAGCCTGGCGTCGAACACGGTGACCGGCGCGGCCTTGGTGCGCAGGCGTGGATCGGGGAATTCGAGGATGGCGAGCGTGGACATTGGCCCATTGTAGTACGCCGCCTGCCGCGGCGAAGGCCGCGGATTCTGCGAACCGTTGCCGATTGCGCGGCTTAATGCTTCGGTTACACTCGCCATCATTGCTGGGGAGAGGGGATCCCGCCCATGTTCAAGAAAGCATTCACGGTGCTCGCTGGCACCATGGTCGCGGCCGCTGTGTGTGCCGCCGGTGCTTCGCAACTGCGCAGCACCCATCCCGACAATTACACCGTGCGCCGCGGCGACACCCTGTGGGGCATTTCCGCCAAGTTCCTGGTCAAGCCGTGGCTGTGGCCGGAGATCTGGCAGGCCAACCCGCAGGTGCACAATCCGCACCTGATCTACCCGGGTGACGTGCTCAACCTGTCCTTCATCAACGGCGAACCGAGCCTGAAGCTGGAGCCCGGCGTGCAGCGCGAGGCCGCCGCCGTACCGGCAATCCCGCTGGATGCGGTGCAGACCTTCCTGAAGGATCTGCGCGTGATGGATTCCAGCGTGGTCAGCAAGGCGCCCTACGTGGTGGGCCTGGAAGAAGACCAGCTGCGCGGCACCTCGGGCCAGAACATCTACGTGCGCGGCCTGGACAGCCAGCCCGGCCAGCGCTGGGCCATCGTGCGGCCCGAGCATGTGTTCCGTGGCTACGACAACGGCAACGGCGGCACCGCGGAATACGGCGACGAGCTCTGGGCCAACGCGGCCATGGTGAGGTCGCCGTGGGAGGAGGACTTCAATAACGGTTCCGGCCACTACCGCCGCGGCAAGGACATGGGCGTCGAGGTGAAGGTCATCGGCACCGCCGAGGTGCTGCGCACCGGCGACCCGTCCACCCTGCTGGTGCTGGATTCTACCGCGGAGATCCGCAGCGGCGACCGCCTCATGCCGGTGGACAACCACCCCTACGACCCGTACTTCTACCCGCACGCGCCGAAGAGCCTGCCCAAGGACGGTCGCGTGATCGCGTTCACCGATGCGATGGATGCCGTCGGCCCGAACCAGATCGTGGCGCTGTCGGCGGGTTCGGCCGACGGCGTGGACAACGGCACCACCTTCTCGGTCTGGCAGCCCGGCGAGAACATCCACGACGACGTGGCCAGCGACAGCTGGGACCGCAGCGTGGGCAAGCGCGTGACCCTGCCGGACGAGTACATCGGCCACGTGATGGTGTTCCGCACCTTCGACCATGTCAGCTACGGCCTGGTGATGGACGGCCTGCGCCCGGTCAAGATGGGCGACAGGCTGAAGATGCCGGAGTGACGCCTGGCATCCTCTTCCCGCCGGGAAGAGCTGCCGACACGGCCTTTACCCACACGACGGCGCGGGAATCCCGCGCCGTTGGCGTCTGTGGCGACCGCTAGACTCGCCGCATGGACGAATCCGACGAATTGCGCGCCTGGCTGGTCGCCCTGCGCACGCCCGGCCTGGGACCGGGCGGCTTGCGCGAGGCGCTCGCGGCAGGGAATAACCGCATCGATGCCGCGCTCGCGCTGCTGCGCCGGCAGGCCCGCTCGCTGGACGAGGGCGCGGCCGCCTGGTTGGACGCACCCGACGAAGCCAGGCTGGCCGCCGACCTGGCCTGGCTGGCCGGACCCGGCCACCGCCTGTTGCGCTGCACCGAGGCGGATTTCCCGCCGCTGCTGGAAGCCATCCCGCAGCCGCCGGCGGCGCTGTTCGTGGCCGGCGATGCCAGCCTGCTGCTGCACCCGCAGGTGGCCGTGGTGGGCTCGCGCAGCGCCAGCCCGGCGGGGCTGGCGCATGCGCGTGGCTTCGCCCGCGCGCTGGCGCTGGCGGGCTTCGTCGTCACCAGCGGCATGGCCGAGGGCATCGACGGCGCCGCCCACGAGGCGGCCCTGGACGCCGGCGCGGCCACGATCGCCGTGGTCGGCACCGGGGCGGACCGGGTCTACCCGCGCAAACACCAGGCGCTGGCGCAGCGCATCGTGGCGCAAGGTGCGCTGGTCAGCGAGTTTCCGCCCGGCACGGCGGCGCGCGCCGACCATTTCCCGCGCCGCAACCGCATCATTTCGGGCCTGTCGCTGGGCACCGTGGTGGTGGAAGCGGACCTCAAGTCCGGCTCGCTGATCACCGCACGGCTGGCCGGCGAGCAGGGCCGCGAGGTATTCGCCCTGCCCGGATCCATCGCCAATCCGCTGGCGCGCGGTTGCCATCGGCTGATCCGCGACGGAGCGCGACTGGTCGAGGACCCGGCCGAAGTGAGCGAGGCGCTGCGACCCGCGGCCCGCGCCCTGGGCGTGGAGCTGGCGGCCCGGCTGGACCGGGCCGACGTGCCGTCGTCGTCACGTGACGATGGCCGTCGCGACGACCCCGACTACCTGCGCCTGTTCGCCGCCCTGGGCCACGACCCGGCCACGCTGGACGAGCTGGTCGAACGCAGCGGGCTGGCCGCGGCGGTACTGTCCTCGATGCTGCTGATGCTGGAGCTGGAGGGACGCGTGGCTGGCCTGCCGGGCAACCGCTACCAGTGTCTGCCCGGGTAGGCCAGCGGCCGGGAACCCGCATCGCAACGCGCTTTCACGCATTCCGGCTTGACAGTCTGCCGGCCGGCGTGGTCTCACTAGATATATAGGCATGTCGCACTGCGACATGAATTCGCCACACCCACAACAAGAGATTCATGGCCAAGAACCTGCTTATCGTCGAGTCGCCCGCCAAAGCCAAGACGATTAATAAATACCTCGGCAAGGACTTCCAGGTCCTCGCCTCCTATGGCCATGTGCGCGACCTCAAGCCCAAGGAGGGCGCCGTCGACCCGGATCACGGCTTCGCGATGAAGTACGAGGTGATCGAACGCAACGAGAAGCACGTCGATGCGATCGCCAAGGCGGCCAAGGCCGCCGACGACATCTACCTCGCCACCGACTTGGACCGCGAAGGCGAGGCGATCAGCTGGCACATCAGCGAGATCCTCAAGGATCGCGGCCTCACCGACGGCAAGCAGCTGCACCGCGTGGTGTTCTCCGAGATCACGCCGAAGGCGATCAAGGCCGCGGTGGCATCGCCGCGCGAACTATCGCTGGACATGGTCGATGCCCAGCAGGCGCGCCGCGCGCTGGACTACCTGGTGGGCTTCAACCTCTCGCCGGTGCTGTGGCGCAAGGTGCAGCGCGGCCTGTCCGCCGGCCGCGTGCAGAGCCCGGCGCTGCGCATGATCGTGGAGCGCGAGGAAGAGATCGAGGCGTTCAAGGCGCGCGAATACTGGACGGTGGAGGCGCAGCTGCGCCACGCCGACGGCGAGTTCGCCGCCAAGCTCACCCGGCTCAACGGCAAGAAGTTCGAGCAGTTCGACCTTACCAACGAGGCCGACGCGATGGCCGCGCGCGCCGCGCTGAAGGAGGCCGCGCACGGCCGCCTCACCGTCAGCGAGGTGGGCAGCAAGGAGCGCAAGCGCCGCCCGGCACCTCCGTTCACCACGTCCACGCTGCAGCAGGAGGCCGCACGCAAGCTCGGCTTCACCACCAGCCGCACGATGAAGGTGGCGCAGGGCCTGTACGAAGGCGTCGGCCTCGGCAGCGAAGGCAACGTCGGCCTGATCACCTACATGCGTACCGACTCGGTGGCGCTGTCCGACGACGCGCTGGGCGAGCTGCGCGCACTGATCGCGCGCGACTACGGCCACAAGGCGCTGCCCGACGGCCCGCAGTTCTACAAGGCCAAGAGCAAGAACGCGCAGGAGGCGCACGAGGCGATCCGTCCCACCTCGGCGATGCGCACCCCGCGTGAAGTGGCCGCGTTCCTCAATGACGAGCAGCGCAAGCTGTACGAGCTGATCTGGAAGCGTACCGTGGCCTGCCAGATGATCCACGCCACGCTCAATACCGTGTCGGTCGATTTCGAGTTGCCGCACGTTGCCGGCGGTCCCGCCGCGTTCCGCGCCACCGGCACCACCGTGGTCGACCCCGGCTTCCTTGCCGTGTACGAGGAAGGCCGCGACCAGAAGGGCGCGGACGACGACGACGAAGGCCGCCGCCTGCCGCGCCTGGAGAAGGGCGAACAGGTGCCGTTGCACGATATCGCCGCCGACCAGCACTTCACCGAGCCGCCGCCGCGCTATTCCGAAGCCTCGCTGGTGAAGGCGCTGGAGGAATACGGCATCGGCCGCCCCTCGACCTATGCCAGCATCATCCAGGTACTGCTCAACCGCGAATACGTGCTGCTTGACAGCCGCCGCTTCAAGCCCACCGACATCGGCCGGGCGGTGGGCAAGTTCCTCACCCAGCACTTCAGCCGCTACGTGGACTACGACTTCACCGCCAAGCTCGAGGACGAGCTGGATGCGGTCAGCCGCGGCGAGGAGGCCTGGGTGCCGCTGATGCAGCGCTTCTGGCAGCCGTTCAAGCAGCAGGTGGAGGAGAAGACCGAATCGGTGGACCGCAGCGAGGCCACCGGCGCGCGCGAGCTGGGCACCGACCCGAAGAGCGGCAAGCCGGTGTTCGTGCGGCTGGGACGCTTCGGGCCGTACGCGGCGATCGGCGACAAGGACAGCGACGAGAAGCTGCAGTTCGCCAGCCTGCGCCCCGGCCAGAGCATGCACACCATCACGCTGGACGAGGCGCTGGAGCTGTTCAAGCTGCCGCGCCAGCTGGGCGCGGCGCCGAACGGCGACGAGGTCAGCGTGGGCGTCGGCCGCTTCGGTCCATTCGTGAAGCAGGGTTCGACCTACGCCTCGCTCAAGCCGGAGGACGATCCGTACACCATCGAGCTGCCGCGCGCGCTGCAGATCGTGCAGGAAAAGCTGGAATTGCTCGCCAACCGCGTCATCCAGGATTTCGGCAACGGCGTGCAGGTGCTCAACGGCCGCTACGGGCCGTACATCACCGATGGCGAGAAGAACGCACGTATCCCGAAAGACCAGGAGCCGAAGGAGCTCACCGAGGCGCAGTGCATCGAGCTGCTCGCCGCCGCGCCGGTGAAGAAGGGTGGCCGCTTCGGCAAGAAGACCGCTGCCGCGAAGAAGACCGTGGCCAAGAAGGAACCTGCGGCCAAGAAAGCGGCGGTGAAAAGGGTTGCTGCGAAGAAGTCGCCGGCGAAGAAGACGGCAACCAAGAAGGCCGCGGCCAAGAAGACTGCCGCCAGGAAAGCCGTCGCGAAGAAGACCCCGGCCTGATGCTGCAGATCTTCACGCTCGACGAGCTGGAGGACGCCGCCCTGCTGTTGCGTCGGGGCGGCGTGCTGGCCTATCCCACCGAGGCGGTCTATGGCCTCGGCTGCGACCCGCGCGACCGCGCGGCGTTCGACAGGATCTTCGCGCTCAAGCAGCGCCCGGCCACGCAGGGCGTGTTGCTGATCGCCGCGGATTTCGAGCAGGTGCGGCGCTATATCGACTTCGACAAGGTACCGTCGACCGTGCTGGCCGACGTGCGCGCCAGCTGGCCCGGGCCGAACACCTGGATTTTCCCGCGCAGCGCCGCCGTGCCCGAGTGGGTGGCGGGCGCGCACGCGGGCATCGCGCTGCGCGTCACCGCGCACGAGCCGGCCGCCGCGCTGTGCCGGGCATTCGGCGGTGCGCTGGTTTCGACCAGTGCCAACCCGCACGGCGAGGCGCCCGCGAAGGATGCGCAAGCCGTGCGCGACTACTTCGGTGCGGCACTGGACGGCGTGCTCGACGCCCCGCTCGGCGCGCAGGATCGCCCCAGCACGATCCGCGATGCGCTCACCGGCGCTATCATCCGCGCCTGACTTGCCGGTGAACCGCGGCCCTGGCGACCGCGTGCGATTCAGCGGCGCGAGCAAGGGGAATCCCTAGCATCACGGCATGCCGTCCACCAGGGTGGGCGGAGCAGCCGCCGTCTGGGCGCAACTCGGGAGCAACGGCTTGGCCATCGTCCACGACAGCCTGAAACACGCGCCGGCGACCACCGTGCTGCCGCTGCTCGACGCGCTCGACCCGCGGCGCGTGGTGGCGTGGCGCCACGGCGAGGCGGTGAGTGCGGCCGGCTTCCTCGCCCAGGTCGAACAGGTCGCCGCGCTGCTGCCGGAGGCGCCCGCCGCGGTGAACCTGTGCGAAGACCGCTACGCCTTCCTGGTCGCGTTCTGCGCCATTGCACGGCGCGGCCAGGCCAACCTGCTGCCGCCATCGCGCGCGCCGCAGGCGGTGGAGGAAGTGATGGCCGCGCATCCGGGCAGCTATGCGCTGGGCGAGCTCGCGCTGTCGCCCGCGCCGCATGGGTACCGCAAGCTGCCTGCGCTCGACGGCGGTGCGCCCCATGCCACGGCCGAGGTGCCGATGATTCCTGCCGATCAGCCGGTGGCGATCGGCTACACCTCCGGCTCCACCGGCACGCCGCGGGCCAATGCGAAGAGCTGGCGGAACCTCACCGCCAGCAGCGTCGGCACGCTGGCGATGCTTGGCGGCGTGGCCGGCGCGCGCTTCAACGTGGTGGCCACCGTGCCGCCGCAGCACATCTACGGCATCGAGATGAGCGTGCTGCTGCCCCTGCTTGGCGACGTGGGCGTGCATGCCGGGCGGCCGTTCTTCCCGGCCGACGTGGCCGCCGCGCTGGCCGAGGTGCCCGCGCCGCGCGTACTGGTCACCACGCCGGTGCACCTGCGTGCGCTGGTCGCCGCCGGCCTGCCGCTGCCACCGCTGGCGGCGATGCTTTCGGCCACCGCACCGATGCCGCCGGAGCTGGCGCTGGCCGCCGAGCAGGCCTTCGACGCGCCGCTGCTGGAGGTGTTCGGCTCCACCGAGACCTGCGCCTTCGCCAGCCGCCGCCTCGTCGCGGATGCGGACTGGACGCTGTACGACGGCGTGCGGCTGCATCCGCAGCCCGACGGCACCCTGGTCGAGGCGCCGCAGCTGGACACCCCGGTGGTGCTGGCCGACATCGTGAGCCTGCACGATGCGGGCCGCCGTTTCCGGCTGTGCGGACGCAACACCGACCTGCTGGAAATCGCCGGCAAGCGCGCTTCACTGGGCGACCTCACGCGGCGCCTGCTGGCGATCCCCGGCGTGCAGGACGGCATCGTGTTCCAGCTCGACGAGGCGGATGCCGCCGGCGTGCGCCGCATCGCCGCGCTGGCGGTGGCGCCCACGCTGGACGAAGCGGCCATCCTCGACGCCCTGCGCCGCGCCATCGACCCGGTGTTCCTGCCGCGCCCGCTGCGTCGCGTGCCCGCGCTGCCGCGCAACGACACCGGCAAGCTGCCGCGCCTGGCCCTGCTGGCGCTGCTGGGCTGACCCGCCGCCTTGCCGCGGCAGCGGCGGCCAGACGGCGTCACCCCCGCAGCATGGGGTGATCCGCCTGCGGCTTGTCCAGGTGGTAGCCCTGCACCAGGTCCACGCCGAAATCCCGCAGCAGGCGCAGGGTTTCCTCGTCCTCGACGAACTCGGCCACGGTCTGCTGGCCCATGCCGTGCGCCACCTCGATGATCGAGCGCACGAACACCTGGTTGTCGTGGTCGCGCGGCAGGTTGCGGATGAACAGGCCATCGATCTTGAGCACGCCGACCTTCAGCTGCTTGAGGTAGGCGAACGAGGCGAAACCGCTGCCGAAGTCGTCCAGGCACAGCACGCAGCCGATGCGGCGCAGCGCGTCGATGAAGCGCTCGGCGTCGCGCAGGTCGGAGATGGCCGCCGTCTCGGTCAGTTCTACCAGCAGCCGTCCCGGCGCCACGCCATGCTGGACCAGCTGCGCGGTGATGAAGCCGGGCAGGTCGGGATCGTCGATCGAGCGGCCCGAGATGTTGATCGCGAGTGCGGGCAAGCGCGGGTGAGCGGCCAGCAGGGCGACGCTTTCCCGCACCACCCAGTGGTCGATGTCGAGGATCCTGCCGCTCCGCTCGGCGTGGCCGATGAACTGGTCCGGGGTGATGGATTGCCCGGGATCGGTCTCGCTGGTCATGCGCAGCAGGGCCTCCAGGTGGGCCAGCTCGCCGTTGTCCGCGCGGTACACGCCCTGGAAGTGCAGTCGCAGCAGCTTGTGTTCCAGCGCATGGTCGATGCGCTCGTTCCAGGCCAGCCGTGCGGCCATCGCCTGCATCGCGTCGTGGTCGGGCCGGTAGGTGCTCCAGCGGTTCTTGCCGAGGCGCTTGGCCTGGTACATCGCCATGTCGGCGTGCGATATCAGGTCCTCGGCGCCCTGACTGTTTTCGGGGCAGGTCGCCACGCCAAGGCTGGTGGTGAGCCGCACCGTCTGGCCCTGGATCTCGACCGCCGTGCGCGCCACCGCGCGCACGATGCGCTCGGCCAGCGCCAGCGCGCTGACCTGGGTGGCATGCGGCAGGAACACCGCGAACTCGTCGCCGCCCAGCCGGCAGAGGACGTCGTTGTCCCGCATCAGCGCCTTGGTCTCGCCCGCCACGCGCAGCAGCATCGCGTCGCCGGCGAGATGGCCGAAGGTGTCGTTGACGTACTTGAACTCGTCCAGGTCGAACAGCAGTACCGCGCCCCGGTGGTCGGAGTCGTCCTTGAAGAAGCGCGCCAGTTCCTCCTCGAAGCGGCGACGGTTGTACAGGCCGGTGAGGGAGTCGCGTTCGGCCAGGAGAACCAGTTGCTCGCGCTGCTGCACCAGCTCGGCCACCATGGTGTCGAAGGCCGCCGCCAACCGGCCCAGCTCGTCCTGGTTGCCCAGTGCGATGGGCTGGGGCGTGCGCCCCTGCCCCAGTTCGTCCACCGCCCGGGTCATGCGCTTCAGCGGGCGGGTCACCAGCCGGTGGACACGGTGGCGCAGCAGCCACAGCATGGGCAGCAGGATCAACAACCCGGTGCCGAACATCGCCAACCAGCCCAGCAGCACCATGCGGTTCACGCGTGCCTGCGGCAGCATGTTGACCTCGAACCAGTCGGGCCCGCGGATGCGCGCCCACGCCACCCAGTCCTTGCCGTCGGGCGTGCGCTTCGCGCCCGTGTCGGCATGGGCGGCCAGCACGGTGCGCAGCACCTGTTCGAGCGCGGGATCCTTCAGCCTGGCGATCCGCAGCTGGCCGTGTGCGTTGGCAATCCGTTCGCGCAGCTGCGGGAGTGCGATCAGGTCGCCCTGGCGGTTGATGATGAGCTGCTGCACGGCCGCGTCAGGGCGTGGCGGCGCCACCGAGTCGATCAGCGTCTGGATCGCCACGTCGTGTCCCACCGTGCCGACCCAGTGGCCCTGCCAATCCAGCGGCGCGATCACGGACACCATCCAGGTGTGGGCCTGGTTGTCCAGGTACACCGGCGTCCAGAACACCTTGCGCTCCGGGTTGCGGCGGGGATCGGCGCCAAGCATCGTGGGGTAGTCGGCGTTGCTGGCCTGGGCATTGGCATTGCCGCCCCAGTCGATGCCGCGGGCGTACACCATCAAGCCGTTTTCCACGAAATCCATGTAGACCGAGAAGAACGGCGGCACCAGCGCGGGGCCCTGTTCGCGCAACAGTTCGTAGCTCACCACCGCGCGCAGCCGCGCCGATTCGGACAGCCCGTGCGGCCCGTTGTGCAGGTACAGCGTGGGCGCATTCACGGTGTCCAGCCGTTCGGGGCGCACACGCCACAGCCCGTCGGGACTGCGCGCGAACAGGCGGTCGAAGCGCTTGGCGGTACCGGGCGGCGCGTCGTCCAGGCGCTGCACCAGCGTCGAGCGCAGCCGGCGCACGCTGGCATCGGCCTGTACGAACAGGCGCTCGTTGGCCTGCGCCTTCATCTGCGCCCATTGCTGGATGGCCAGCGGCACCACGCGATCCGCCAGCAGCCGCAGCGAGGCAAAGCCCAGCACCGACAGCGACAGCAGCAGCGTCAGGAACGCTCCCCACAGCGTGAAGGAAAGCCGTTGGATCAGCGAAGTGTTGTTGGGCGCGGCAAGCGACAAGGAATCACCCTGCTTTCCATTCCACCGTAGTGATCCCTGACGATGAGCCTGGCATGGTCTGACAGCTGATCGACATAACCGGGCCGTTCTTTAGGGCAGCGACGATTTGTCCGGCCCGGGTGTCAAGGACCGCCCCGATCGGAGCGGCGGGACGGCACGGGTACAATAGCTGCCCATTCCCACGCGGCAACGCCCTCTCGGAGTCATCGGCATGAAGGTCCTGGTCATCGGCAACGGCGGGCGCGAGCACGCGCTGGCGTGGAAGCTCAAGCAGTCGCTGCGGGTGGACGAGGTGATCGTGGCGCCGGGCAATGCCGGCACCGCGCGCGAACGCGGCGTGCGCAATGCGGACGTGGCGGTGACCGACCTCGACGGCCTGCTGGCGCTGGCCAAGCGCGAGAAGGTGGAGCTGACCGTGGTCGGGCCCGAGGTGCCGCTGGTGGCCGGCGTGGTGGACAAGTTCCGTGCGACGGGCCTGCGCATCTTCGGGCCGCGCGCCGTCGCCGCGCAGCTGGAGGGTTCCAAGGCCTTCGCCAAGGATTTCCTCCTGCGCCACAACATCCCCACCGCGCGCTATGCGGTGTTCACCGAGTTGAATCCCGCGCTGGCCTACGTGCGCCAGCACGGCGCACCCATCGTGATCAAGGCCGACGGCCTCGCTGCCGGCAAGGGCGTGGTGGTGGCGCTGACTCTGGCCGACGCCGAGCTGGCGCTGCACGACATGCTGGGTGCGCATGCCTTCGGCGATGCTTCCGCGCGCGTGGTGATCGAGGAGTTCCTCGATGGAGAGGAGGCCAGCTACATCGTGATGAGCGACGGCCAGCACGCGCTGCCGATGGCCAGCAGCCAGGACCACAAGCGCCGCGATGACGGCGACTTCGGCCCCAACACCGGCGGCATGGGCGCCTACTCGCCCGCGCCGGTGGTCACGCCCGAGGTGGAGCAGCGCATCCTCAAGCAGGTGATCGAGCCCACGCTGCACGGCATGGCGATGGAGGGCGCGCCCTTCATCGGCTTCCTCTACGCCGGGCTGATGATCGACAAGCAGGGCAACCCCAAGGTCATCGAGTTCAACGTGCGCTTCGGCGACCCGGAGACGCAGCCCATCATGCTGCGCCTGAAGTCGGACCTGGTGGAACTGATCGAAGCCGCGCTGGACGGCGAACTGCACCGCACCCGCGCGCAGTGGGACGCGCGCCCGTCCATCGGCGTGGTGATGGCCGCCGGCGGCTACCCCGGCAAGGTGCGCAGCGGCGACGTGATCGAGGGCCTGGACAGCGACTTCGGCGCCGACGCCAAGGTGTTCCATGCCGGCACCCGGCTCGACGCCGAGGGCCGCACCACCACGGCCGGCGGCCGCGTGCTCACCGTCTGCGCGCTGGGCAAGGACATCGCCGCCGCGCGCGAAACCGCCTACGACGCGGTGGCGAAGATCCGCTTCGATGGCGCCTTCTGCCGGCGCGACATCGCGCATCGGGCGTTGCGGCGCTGAGCGAGGTTGGCGAAAAGTGCGCCGTCAGGCCAAGGCCGCATCCACCACCGATTGCGCCTCCTGCAACAGGCTGTCGAGGTGCGCTTCGTCGCGGAAGCTCTCGGCGTAGATCTTGTAGATCGCCTCGGTGCCGGAGGGGCGTGCGGCGAACCAGCCCTGCTCGGTTACCACCTTGATGCCGCCGATAGCGGCGCCGTTGCCGGGCGCCTTGTCGAGCACGGCGACGACCTGGTCGCCGGCGATGCGTTCGGCCTTGAGCTGGTCGGGCGAGAGTTTCGACAGCCTGGCCTTCTGTGCCGGCGTGGCGGCGGCGTCGATGCGGCGGCTGCACGGGCGGCCCAGTTCGTCGGCGATGCGCGCATAGACCTCGCCGGGATCGCGGCCTTCGCGTGCGGTGATTTCCGCGGCGAGCAGGCCGGGCACCAGGCCGTCCTTGTCGGTGCTCCATGCACCGCCGTCCATGCGCAGCAGCGAGGCGCCGGCGCTTTCCTCGCAGCCGAAGCCCAGCGTGCCGTCGTGCAGGCCGGGTGCGAACCACTTGAAGCCGACCGGCACTTCGTAGAGCCGGCGGCCCAGTCGCTGCGCCACGCGGTCGATCAGCGCGGTGCTCACCACGGTCTTGCCCACCGCGGCCTGCGCGCTCCACTGCGGACGGTGGCGGTAGAGGTAATCCACCAGCACGGTGAGGTAGTGGTTGGCGGGCATCAGCCCGGCCGAGCGCGTCACCACGCCGTGGCGGTCGTGGTCGGTGTCGCAGGCGCAGGCCACTTCGTACTTGTCGCGCAGGCCGATCAGGCGCTGCATCGCGTAGCCCGACGAGGGATCCATGCGGATCTTGCCGTCCCAGTCCACGCTCATGAAGGCGAACTGCGGGTCGACCGTCTCGCTCAGCACGTCGATGGCGATGCGATGGCGTTCGGCGATCGCCGCCCAGTAGTGCACGCCTGCGCCGCCCAGCGGATCGACGCCGAGTCGCACGCCTGCAACGCGGATCGCGTCGAAGTCCACCACGTTGGCGAGGTCGGCGACGTAGCTGTCGAGGTAATCGTGTTCGTGCGTGGTGGCGGCACGGCGCGCCTGCGCATACGGCATGCGCCGCACTTCGCGCAGACCGCTTTCCAGCAGCGCGTTGGCGCGGTTCTCCACCCACTTGGTGATGTCGGTGTCGGCGGGGCCGCCGTTGGGCGGGTTGTACTTGAAGCCGCCGTCGGCGGGCGGGTTGTGCGAGGGCGTGATGACGATGCCGTCGGCGAGGCCCGTACTGCGCCCGCGGTTGTAGACCAGGATGGCGTGCGACACTGCCGGCGTGGGCGTGAACTCGCCGCCCGCGGAGACCATCGCCTGCACACCGTTCGCGGCCAGCACTTCCAGCGCGCTCTCGAATGCGGGCTGCGACAGCGCGTGCGTGTCGGCGCCGATGAACAGCGGACCGTCGATGCCCTTGCCCGTGCGGTACTCGCAGATCGCCTGGCTCACCGCGAGGATGTGGTCCTCGTTGAAGCTGCGCTCGAACGACGAGCCGCGATGGCCCGAGGTGCCGAACGCCACGCGCTGCGCCGGGACCGTTGGGTCCGGCTTCAGCTCGTGGTACGCGGCCAGCAACCGCGGGATGTCGACGAGGATGGAGGCGGGTGCCGGCTGGCCGGCGAGCGGGCTGATCTGCTGGCTCATGGGGTCTCGAAAGCTGTGCTTTTGCGGTCATGCCGGCCTGCGCCGGGATGAGTGTTCATGAAAACCTTCGTGCGGTTGCGGCTCACGCGCCCGCTTGCGTCGACCTGCCATCGCGCAGCGCGCGATAGCGGCGGATCAGCGCGTTGGTCGAGCTGTCGTGCGCGAGCCTGGGCTCGTCCTTGGCCACCAGTTCGGCGATGGTGGTCTTGGCCAGCTGCTTGCCCAGCTCCACGCCCCACTGGTCGAACGAGTCGATGTCCCAGATCACGCCCTGCACGAACACGCTGTGCTCGTACAGTGCGATCAGGCTGCCGAGTGCAAACGGGCTTAGGCGCTCGGCGAGGAGGGTGCTGCTGGGCCGGTTGCCTTCGAAGGTGCGGTGCGGCACCAGCGCTTCCGGCGTGCCTTCGGCGCGCACTTCCTCGGCGGTCTTGCCGAAGGCCAGCGCCTCGCCCTGCGCGATCAGGTTGGCGATCAGCAGGTCGTGCTGGTCGCCGCCACCCTGCGCAGGCACGGGCTGCAGTGCCTGGCCGAAGCCGATGAAATCGCACGGCACCAGTCGCGTGCCCTGGTGGATCAGCTGGTAGAACGAATGCTGGCCGTTGGTACCCGGCTCGCCCCAGTAGATCGGGCCGGTGGCGTAGTCCACGTGTGCGCCGTCCAGCGTGACGTGCTTGCCGTTGCTCTCCATCGTCAATTGCTGCAGATAGGCCGGGAAGCGCTTGAGGTACTGTTCGTAGGGCAGCACCGCTACCGTGGCGGCGTCGAGGAAGTTGGTGTTCCACAGGCCGATCAGGCCCATCAGCACGGGCAGGTTCGCTTCGAGCGGCGCGCTGCGGAAATGCTCGTCCATCGCGTGGAAGCCGGCCAGCATGTCGCGGAACTGCTGCGGGCCGATCGCGATCATGGTCGACAGGCCGATCGCCGAATCCATCGAGTAGCGCCCGCCCACCCAGTCCCAGAAGCCGAACATCTGCTGCGTGTCGATGCCGAACTTCGCGACCTCCTTCGCGGCGGTGGACACCGCCACGAAGTGCTTCGCCACCGCCTGCTCGTCGCCCAGCGCCGCCACGCACCAGGCACGCGCGGCGTGCGCGTTGGTCAGCGTTTCCAGCGTGGTGAAGGTCTTCGAGCAGACGATGAACAGCGTCTCGGCGGCGTCGAGGCCGTGCACCGCTTCGGCGAAATCCACGCCGTCGACGTTGGAGACGAAGCGGAACGTCATGTCGCGGCGGCTGTAGTCGCGCAGCGCCTCGTAGGCCATCACCGGGCCCAGGTCGGAGCCGCCGATGCCCACGCTGACCACGTTGCGGATGGCCTTGCCGGTATGGCCCTTCCATGCGCCGCTGCGCACGGCGTCGGCGAACGCGGCCATGCGATCCAGCACCGCGTGCACGTCCGGCACCACGTCGTGGCCGTCTACCAGGATCTTCGCCTCGCGCGGCGCGCGCAGCGCGACGTGCAGCACGGCGCGGTTCTCGGTGGCGTTGATGCGGTCGCCGCGGAACATCGCCGCGATGTGACCCTGGAGGTCGCGTGCCCCGGCCAGTGCGCGCAGCAGGCGCAGCGTCTCGTCGTCCACGCGCTGCTTGGAGTAGTCGAAATACAGGCCCACCGCCTCGGCGACCAGCCGCTCGCCGCGTTTCGGATCGGCGGCGAACAGCTCGCGCAGGTGGCGGGTTTCGACGCGGTTGCAGTGTTGCTGCAGGGCTTGCCATTCGGGCAGCAGGGTGAGGTCGGCGCGGCTCATCGGGGAATCGGCTCCTTGGGGGTGACCAGCTTTTTGCCCGCCGCCTCCGCGCTATCGGGAAACCAGTGTCCCTGCGCTGGGTGGATTGCAGGCGCTGGTTCCCGGCCTGCGCCGGGATGACGGGCAAAAAGAAGAGGCTCTATCACTGCTTGGCCGACAGCGCGGCCTGCTTGTCGGCGATGCGCTGCAGCAGCTGCTTCCACGACTTCACGAAGGCCGCGGCGCCGTCCTGCTGCAAGCGGGTGGCCAACGCATCGAGGTCCACACCGGCGGCGCCCACCGAGGCCAGCACCGCATCGGCGTCGCCACCGTCCATCGGCATCGCCGGGCCGGGCTTGCCGTGGTCGCCCACCGCGAGCAGGGTTTTCTCGGGGATGGTGTCCACCGTGTCGGGCGCGCCCAGCGCATCCACGTACAGCGTGTCGGAAGCGTTTGGATCCTTGCTGCCGGTGCTGGCCCACAGCACGCGCTGCGGCCGCGCGCCGGCGGCGGCGAGGTTTTGCCAGCGCGGCGAGGCCAGCAGTTCGCGGTAGGCGCGATAGGTCTGCCGGGCCACCGCGATGCCGAGCCGGTTGTGCTGGTCGGTCGGCAGGTGCGGATTGGCGGCCACGTCCCAGCGGCTGACGAACACCGAGGCCACCGAGGCCACGAACGGATCCTTGCCCGCGGCGATGCGGCGCTCGATGCCGCGCAGGTAGGCCTCCGCCGCGGCGAGGTACTGCGCGCAGGAGAACAGCAGGGTCACGTTGACCGGGATGCCGTGGAAGATGGCTTCCTCGATGGCGGGGATGCCTTCGGGTGTGCCGGGGATCTTCACGAACAGGTTGCGCCGCTCCGCCTGCTTATGGATCGCTTCGGCCGCGGCAATGGTGCCGGCGGTATCGGCGGCGAGCAGCGGGGAGACCTCCATCGACACCCAGCCGTCCAGCTGGTGGGTGGCGTCGAACACCGGCTTGAACAGGTCGGCGGCGCGGCGCAGGTCTTCCAGCGCCAGCTCCATGAACAGGGGCTCGCCCGACAGTCCGGCCAGCGACTTGGCGTGGATGCCGGCGTCGTAGGCGTCGCCGTCGCCGATGGCGGCGTCGAAGATGCTGGGGTTGGAGGTGAGGCCGGTGACCGAGAGCTCCGCGATGTAGCGCGCCAGCGTGCCGTCGTCGAGCAGGGTGCGGGTGATGTTGTCCAGCCACAGGCTCTGGCCGAGGTCGTGCAGGTGCTGGGTCGCTTTCATGATGGCTCCGGGGATGGGAAGGGGTTGCCTGTCGTCGTGGCCGAAGCCGCGGGGCATGGTTGGCTCAAGCCGGCAGGAAGTCCCCAAGCTTACGCCGGCGCAGTTCCGCGATGCACGCGATCTCGAGGTCGGGCGCGGGCTCGATGCGCTGGCCTGCCGCGGCGGCGGCGTAATGGCCCTGCTTCACCCACACCGTGGTCAGGCGCGCGCCCATCAGTCGCTTCATGTCGGCGAGGATCTGCGGCTTGTCGTCCACCATCGCGTAATGCGCGGCCGGGAAGCGCCGCTGCATGCCGTCCAGCATCCGCTGCTTGTGCGGGTAGATCAGCACGTTGCCGTGCAGCGCATCCCACAGCCCCGCGCGGTGTACCTTGCGCGGCTGGAACACCACGTCGCCGTCGGAGAGGATCACCGGCCGGCCCAGCGTGCGCAGGTGGGCGAGGGTCTCCAGCGCGCCGGGGAACAGCCGCTGCTCGAACGGGTAGTTGAGCAGGAAGCCGGACATCTGCAGCAGTGCGGGGTGGTTCTCCAGCCCGCTGCGGAAGCGCTGCAGGCTGGCGAGGTAGTCGGCGTAGCCCAGTTCGTCGCGCAGCTCGCCGTAGATGCGCCAGTAGCGCTCGCGCTCGTCGGTGCCGAAGTGGCGCTCCAGCTCGTCGCCGAGGTCGGCGGCAAAGCGGTCGTTGTCGAGCAGGGTGTCGTCGACATCCAGCAGGATCACCAGCGGCTCGGCGCCCGCGGTCACGACGCGGCCTCCGGCTGCGGGTCGTGCCAGCCCTCGTCGCCGGCCAGCGCCGCCGCCTCGGACGGGCCCCAGCTGCCGGGCTCGTAGGGCCGCACCGCATCCTTGTGGTCCAGCACGTTGTCCACCACGCGCCAGGCGGCTTCCACGCATTCGTCGCTGGTGAACAGCGAGTTGTCGCCGCGCAGCGCGTCGCTGAGCAGGCGCTCGTAGGGCGCCATCTCCGTGCCGACCTGGTGGCGGGCGATCAGCTCCACCGGCTCGCCCTGCATCGCCTCGCCGGGCCGCTTCACCCGCATGCCTTCGGCCAGCACCACCTGCGGGCTGAGCCGGAAGCGGAAGTAGTTGGATTGTTCCGCGCCGATGGTGTCGAACACCGACAGCGGCGGCGCCTTCATGTCCACCATCACCTGCGTGGTGGTGAGCGGCAGGCATTTGCCCGCGCGGATCAGGAACGGCACGCCCGACCAGCGCCAGGTGTCGATGGCGAGGCGCAGCGCCACGAAGGTCTCCACGTCGGAGTCCGCCGCCACGCCGTGCACCTCGCGGTAGCCCCGGAACTGGCCGCGCACCACGTCCGCCGGCGTCAGCGGGCGCATCGCGCGGAACAGCCGCAGCTTCTCGGCGTTGAGCGCGGCCGGATCGCTGCCGATCGGCGCGTCCATCGCCAGCAGCGAAGTCACCTGCAAGAGATGGTTCTGCAGCACGTCGCGGATCGCGCCAACGCCCTCGTAGAAACCGCCGCGGCCGTCCACGCCGAACTGCTCGGCCATGGTGATCTGTACGCGATCCACGTAACGGTTGTTCCACACCGGCTCCAGCACGCTGTTGGCGAAGCGGAAGTACAGCAGGTTCTGCACCGCCTCCTTGCCCAGGTAATGGTCGATGCGGAAGATCGAGTGCTCCGGGAACACCGCGTGCAGCGTGCGGTTCAGCGCCTGCGCCGAGGCGAGGTCGCGGCCGAAGGGCTTCTCCACCACCACGCGCGCGTCGTCCGCGCAGCCGGCGGCCTTGAGGCTGGTCACCACCGTGCCGAACAGCGAGGGCGGGATCGCCAGGTAGTGCAGCGGCGCCTTCGCATCGCCCAACGCCTGCTTCAGCTGGGTGAAGGTGGCCGCATCGTTGTAGTCGCCGTCGACGTACTGCAGCCGCGCGGACAGCTTCGCAAACGCGGCCTCGTCCACGCTCCTGCCGGCCTTCTTCGCCGCCTCCGCCACGC
>JAJZET010000108.1 GCA_021805685.1 Pseudomonadota bacterium | reverse complement strand
ATACTGTCCAGCCATTCGCAGGTCGCATCCGCAGGCGAAATCATCGACTTCTGGCGCCAATTGCACTGGGTTGCCGACGTCGTGCCGGCTCAATCCGCCAGTCTGCTCGAAATTATCCGGCGCAGCGTTCACATCGACTACCGCGAACTTGGCGAGCGCTACCTGAAGCAAACCCAATGGCGTGCCCAAGGCAAGGCCTACTACATCGACAAGCTTCCAGCGAACATCCAGATGGTGGCCTTCATCCGGCGTGCTCTGCCACACGCACCCATCCTGCATCTGGTGCGCGACCCCATGGACACCTGCTTTTCCAACTACAAGGCCATGTTCGGCAACATCTCGGCGTACAGTTACGAGCTCGGAGCACTTGCTCACTACTTCGGACAATACGCCCGCTTGGCTCAGCACTGGCGTACGGCCCTGCCCAAGGCGATGCTCGACGTCTCATACGACGCCCTGGTGCAGGATACCGAGACAACCGTGCGCCGCGTGCTCGCCCATTGCGGCTTGCCCGCCGAGGCAGCCTGCTTCAGTCCCGAGCGCAATGTAGCCCCGGTTGCCACGCCCAGCAGCGCGCAGGTGCGCGAATCCATCCACACACGCGGATTGGGGCAGTGGCGCAACTATGCACAGCAGTTGGAGCCCTTGCGGCTGGCGCTGCAAGCGCAACGGTTGCACCAATGATCCGGCGGGTAAAAGCAAAACGCCGTCACATGCGACGGCGTTTTGCTTGCGGAGTGCCTGGATCAGAGATCCTGATGGTATTGCACGTAAGGCGTGCGGGATTGATCCGGCTCGGGCCCGACCGGTGTACTTGCCGATGCACCCGACGACCACAAGTTTTGCGCACCCACACTCAATGACCCTTGCCATGGCAG
This sequence comes from Pseudomonadota bacterium, assembly GCA_021805685.1. Lineage (GTDB taxonomy): Bacteria > Pseudomonadota > Gammaproteobacteria > Xanthomonadales > Rhodanobacteraceae > Rhodanobacter_A. The sequence goes on along the minus strand of JAJZET010000108.1, from coordinate 4,344 downwards.
ATGCCAGGTGACGCCAAGGTCGATGCTGTCCCAGTGGCGATCCGGGTTGTAGCCGTTGCTGGGCAAGCCGGCCAGCGGCTGCATCGTACGGCCGACGATGGTGCCACTGATCGGGCCATGATCGACGCCGAAACTGATCGCTTTCTGATCCAGCGTGCTGACACCCAGCAGGTTGCCCGGCAAAAGATGGATGCGACCGACACTCGCGCCCAAGTCGACGCCACTGCTGGCTCCCAGCGCCAAGCGCCCGCGCGCATTGAACTGGGAGCTGCTGTCGAACCCAGTCAAACCATCGACACTGGGTAGGACGCCTGGCAGCACGCGCGGCAGACTGGGGCTATTCGGGGTGCTGTTGGTGCCTACGCTGACGCCCAGGCTGTAAGGCCCATTGAGATAGGTGGCGCCCACCTCGCTACCGACCACGCGCAACGGACTGTTGACCCAGGAATGCTGATTGACGCCAGCATTCGCCTGCCAGTTCGGCGACAGGTTGTACTGCAGGCCAGCGCTCGCCGTGCTGTTGGAATCGACAGCGTGGAAGGACAGCGGCGTATTGCGCAAGATTTGGTTTTCGCCGCCGGCCCTGAGCACGAACACCTGGCCGCCCGTACCGCGCCATAGCGGAACCGTCAAAGCCGACTGACCCTGGGCCATCTGCGCCGGGGGCTGCATCAGCAATTGATCGGTCATGTTGCCGCCGGCACCGCCCACGCCCTGGCCGACCGCCGTAAATGGCAGCAGGCACAGCAACAAGGGAGCAAGCAGGCGACGCATGATTGGTAGAATTCAGGCAGTGATTGACAGCCGGAGACGGCAAGAATATGTACGGCTATATTTTACATTTAACTAACACCAATACAAGAGCGCCGACATACCTCTATAGTGCAGGCTGTGATCCACTTCACCCTCAGACCAGCGCCATCAGGCCGGGTTCCCGGTGGCGGCGATGCCTAGCGCGGGATATAACGGGCGCCTTGCCCGGCCGTACCGCCTGTCGCCTGTTTAGATGAACCCACTCTCCAACACTCCGCGCACCGTGCCCATGTCCGTCAAGGCAGAAGACTTGACCGGCATACCAGCGGCCATCGAGCAGCTCCTGAAGGCTCAGGACAGTGCGAGCGTGCTGGAAATCTGCAAGCGCATCCTGGACGATTTCGGCATCGCCGGGCGGCTGCACTGGCAATCGCCGGCTGGCCGCTCCGCCGAATCGTCCGGCTGGCAACACGACCTGGCCGAAGACGCCCAGCACCACCTCGTACTCACGCTGAGCCGCGATGAGCCGGTTGCCATGCAGCTGCGAGGACAACTGGCCTGGCTGGGACGACTTGCCGACGCCAGGCTGCGCCAGCTGGCGGAATCCAGCCGGTTGTACGAGGCGATCTCGCGACTGGCGCTGGCCGAACGCCTGCAACGCGCCCTGTATGCGATCGCCGAGCAGGCCAACACCGAACAGGACATGCCCGCGCTGATGCGCTCGCTGCATACCATCGTCAGCAGCCTGATGTATGCGGAGAACTTCTACATCGCACTGTACGACTCCGCCAGCGACAGCGTGCGCTTTCCGTACTACGTCGATGCCCTCGATACCGAGCCGCCCACGCCTGAACTTAGCGTGCCGCTGCATGAGGTGTTGCATGGCCTCACCTGGAACCTGCTGCGTCGTGGTCGCCCACTGTTCGGTGCGACGGACGAGCTGGCGCAGGAACTGGGCGGGCAATTCCAGCTGTACGGCCCACGTTGCGAACACTGCATCGGCGTGCCCCTGTTCCGCAGCGGGCAGGTGGTCGGCTGCATCGTGGTACAGAGCTATCGCGCCAGCGTGCGCTATACCCGGCACGACCTCGACCTGCTGAGCTACGTGGCGCAGCACGTGCAGACGACGATAGAACGCCGCGGTGCCCACGTGGAACTGGAACGCCGCGTGGCCGACCGCACCACCGCGCTACGCGAGGCCAATCGCGTGCTGCGCCAGCAGGTCCTGCAACGCCAGCGCGGCGAACGCCTGCAGGCAGCCCTGTTCCGCATCGCCGAACTGGCCGGCACCACCGACAGCCTCGACGATTTCTATCCGGCCGTGCACCGCGTGATCGGCGGCCTTCTGTATGCACGCAACTTCTATATCGCGCTGATCGACGAGGAAGAGCAGCTCATCACCTTCCCATACTCGGTGGACGAGGTGGACAGCGAACGCCTGCCGCGCAGCCATGGCGGCGGCGCTACCGAGTATGTGCAGCGCACCGGCAAGCCGTTGCTGGCCGACGCAGCGGCGATAGACCGCCTGCTTGCCAGCGGCGAGATCACCCGCTTCGGCTCGCGCTCGGTGTGCTGGCTGGGGGTACCGCTGAGCTGGGGCGACAAGGTTCGCGGCGTGCTGGCGGTACAGAGCTACAGCCCCGAGCACACCTACACCGAACGCGACCAGGAGCTGCTGACCTTCGTCAGCTACCACGTGGCCAACGCGCTGCAGCGCAAGCACGCCGACGCCGCGCTGAAGCAGGCCTACGCCAGTCTTGAACGGCGGGTGGCGGAGCGCACCCGCGCGCTCGGGTTGGCCAACCGCGACCTGCGCGAACAGATCGCGGAACGCGAACGCATCGAACGCCGGCTCAAATACGAGACCCTGCACGACTCGCTTACCGGCCTGCCCAACCGCACCCTGCTGCTGCAACGGCTGGAGCAGGCGCTGCAGCGCTATCACGTGAATCCCAAAGAGCAGTTCGCGGTGCTGTTCATCGACCTCGACCGCTTCAAGGTCATCAACGACTCGGTCGGCCACCTGGTTGGCGACGATTTGCTGTTCCAGGTCGGCGGCCGCGTCCGCGCCTGCCTGAAGACCCGCGATGTGGTGGCGCGCCTGGGTGGCGACGAGTTCGCCGTGCTGCTGGAGCACGTCCCCGACATCATCGCGGCGCAACATGTCGCCACGCTGGTATTGAACGAACTGCAGACACCGTTCCGGCTGGGTACACGCGAGATCTTCACCTCCGCCTCCATCGGCATCGCGATGGTCGACCAGCACTATCGCCAACCCGAAGAGCTGCTGCGCGACGCCGACGCCGCCATGTACAACGCGAAGGACGGCGGCCGCCATCGCGTCGCGCTGTTCGACGACCGCCTGCGCCGCGAAGCACTGTCCCAGCTGCGCATGGAGGGCGACCTGCGCCATGCGCTGGCACGCCGCGAGTTTGTGCCGTTCTACCAGCCCATCGTGTCGCTGGCCGACGGCCGGGTTGCCGGCTACGAGGCGCTGCTGCGCTGGAACCACCCCGAACGCGGCCTGATGCTGCCGCAGGATTTCCTGCTGATCGCTGAGGAAGCCGGCTGCGCCGAGGCCATCGACTGGCTGATCTTCGAGCAGGTCTGCGCACAGGCTTCGCAGTTGCTCGGCGGCAAGGGCACCGTCAGCATCAACGTTTCCGGCCTGCATTTCCGCCACGCCGATTTCGACGTGCGCCTGCTCGCGCTGCTGGAAAAGCACCATGTGTCGCCTTCGCGCATCCGCGTGGAGGTGATCGAGCGTACCCTGCTGGACAACCCGGCCCAGGTGAAGCAGATGCTGCAGAACCTGCGCCAGAAGGGCATGGGCATCGCACTCGACGATTTCGGCACCGGCTACTCCTCGCTGAGCTACCTGCACCAGTACCCGTTCGATTCGCTGAAGATCGACCGTTCCTTCGTCACGGAACTGGACAGCGATCGCAACGACCAGGGCGCGGCAGTGATCCGCGCGATCCAGGTGCTGGCCGACGCGCTGGGGATGCAGGTGATCGCCGAAGGCATCGAGAACGCCGCGCAACAGCAGACCCTCATCGACCTCGGTTGCCGCTACGGGCAAGGCTTCCTCTACGCACGCGGGCAATCGGCGGAATATTGGCTGCGGCCGGAGAACAGCCTGCCGTAGCGGGATCGCCAGGGTCGATGGTCGCCGCAGCGTGTCACGCCGTGCCGGAGGCCCCGCCCGCGCCACGCAACAGCTGCTCCGCGTCGATGCGGTCGAACTCGTAGCGCTGCGCGCAGAACTCGCAGTGCACCTCGATGCGACCGCCCTGCTCCGCCAGCGTTGTCTCCACCTCCTCACGGCCCAGCGAACGCAGCATCGCTGCTACCCGCTCGCGCGAACAGCTGCAGCCGAAGGCCAGCGGGCGCGGATCGAACAGGCGTACGGACTCCTCGTGGTACAGCCGGTACAAAAGCTGGTCCGGCTCGGTGGCCAACAGCTCCGCTGCGCCCAACGTGGCGGTGAGGTGCATCACGCGCGTCCACGCATCGTCGTCCTGCACGGCGCCATGGCCACCCTCGTCAGGCAGCTTCTGCAGCATCAGGCCGACCGCATGCTCACCGTCG
>JAJZET010000028.1 GCA_021805685.1 Pseudomonadota bacterium | reverse complement strand
GGGTTACCACGGCAAAGCGGGCTTCCGCACCTTCTCGCACCTGAAGCCCGTGTTCCGCCAGGCGCGCTGGAACGGCGTGGGGCTACTCAACCCGCCCTATGGAGTGCGTTTCAAGCGCATGCTGGCGCTGATGCTCAAGCGCGGTTGAAGCCAGCAGGCCTACGAAAAGGCCTCCCCGAGAACTTACGGAGAGGCCTTTTCAAATCAAATGCAGAAACGCTTGTCTGAGGTCGGAAAAGTGCTGTCATGCACTTTCCCGACTCGTCGAATCCGGACTGCGTCCGGCCTCGTCTCTGCGGGTCGAACGCTGACGCGCTCGGCGCGCGAGCGATCCATCCGTGGATCGCGCTTTCACGTCGTCTTACGCCGGCCCGAAAGCCGTCAGAACTTGTACTGCGCCGACAGGCTGAGCAGGTTGCCGTAGTCGTTGTAGCTGCCGGTGAGCACGTCGCCGGTGGCGCTGACGGCGCCGTTCACACCCGCATGGCTCACGAAGATGTGGGCGTACGAGGCGTTGATCTCGAAGTTCTTGCTGGCCTTGTAGCCGATGCCGAACGCGAGCATGCGGCGGGCGCCGTCGGGCACGCGCGGATCACGGTTGCTGGCCGTCATCGGGGCCTGGTCGACCGAGACGCCGGCGCGCAGGGTCAGCTGGCTGGTCGCGTAGTACTCGCCGCCCACCGCGATGTAATAGGTGTCGCGCCAGTTGAACGGCAACACGGTGGCGGGCTGCCCCGCATTGGCGTAGTTCAGCGTGAGGCTGCGCATCACGCTCCACTGCGTCCACGACACGTCGGCACCCAGGCCGAACTTGTCTTCCTGATGCCAGTAGCTCAGCGTGGCGACGGCCGGATTGGTGAGGCGCGCGGTGCCCTCGGTGTGCTGGAACGGCGGAATGCTGCCGGACAGCTGCGGGTTCGCCAGCAGCAGGTCGTAGCCGGCCGTGGTGGTGAAGTTGGCGGTGCCATGGATGTCATGGCTGATGCGCGAGCGATAGTTCAGGCCCACGCGATCGTTGGCGGTCGGCTTCCAGTACGTGCCCACCTGCCAGCCCCAGGCCCAGTTGTGGCCCTTGACGGCGGCGTAGCCATCCACGCCCGGCGGGGTCAGCGCGGCCACGCCGGCCGCAGCGGCACCCGCCTGCTGCTGGGCCTGCGCCGAGATCGCCGCGATCTGCGCCTGGGCCGCCGCGGGCGTCAGTACACCAGCGGCCACAGCCGCCTGGATCTGCGCAACCGCCGCCGCCACCTGTGTGGCCGCGTTGGTGGCGATGCCTTGCTGGATGCCCAGGCCAACGGCGTTGAAGTTGATCGCGTTGGTCAGGTCGGCATCGGTGCGCTCGGCGATGGCGCTGGCGCCGACGCTCCACTCGTCGTTGACCTTGAACGAAGCCGACAGGGTGGCGTCGTAGGACCTCAGCGAGGTCTTGATGGCGTCGTAGCGGCCCATCCAGTTGTTGTCGTACTCGGTCTGGAAGCCGAACGGCACGCCGAGCGCAAAGCCGAGGTTGACCCGATCGCTGACCTTGGTGGCGATGGCCAGCGCGGGCACCGGCAACGTGGTGCCGGCATCGCCGCCGTTGCCGCCACCGATCGGCTGACCGGTCACGTCATGCGCACTGCCGCTGAACTTGGCGCTGAAGTTGATCGCGGTGATGTCGGCCTGCATGTAGGTGCCGTTGAGGTCGCTCATCGCCGCCGGATTGTTCGCCACCACCGATACGTCGCCGCCGGCCGTGGTGGAGCCCGCATAGGCGCGCCCCATGGCCTGCGCACTGTTCTCGTGCAGCTGGAAGGCGCTGGCGTGGGCCATGCCCGGCGCAACCAGAGCGACCGCAACGGCCGCGCTGAGCGCAGCGAGCGCCAGTGGACTGGAGGCGTTCGGGAGGAAACGATTGGACTTGTGCATCACGTGCTCCTGCAGCTCAGGGATCTGGTCAGGTGTGGATGGGTCCCACACAAAATTCATACGGGCGTTTAACATCCGCGCCCGCACTGTGCCCGCTCGTTCCGGGGCTTGCAAGTGCTGGCGCAGCAAACGGCGCGGCCGTTGCGGGGATAATGCGCGCCCCTGCAAACGCTACCGGGAACCCATCATGCAATGCTACGTCTACGCCAGCCGCCGCAAGCCGGATACCTATCTCTGGCTGGCCGAACACGACGGTTTCGACGTGCTGCCCGAATCCCTGCGCGAGGTGCTCGGTGAGCTGCGCTTCGCACTCGAGCTGCAACTGGATGCGCAGCGTCGCCTGCCCCGCGAAGACACCGCACAGGTACTGGCACACCTGCGCGAACAGGGCTGGCACCTGCAGCTGCCGCCGGAAGGCGCGCTCGCCGGCGCAAACCATCCTGCCTACGGCGCCGCCCTGCATGATGTGCCGAGCGATTGATCAAGCCGCGTTAACGTGAGGTTACCGACTGGCACCCTCACGCTTCCTATACTGTCTGGATGACCCAAACCCACTCGCGCCGACGCCCCACGTTCCTGCAGGCACTCGCCTGGTTCATTCCCGGTCTGCTCGCCGTGGCGCTGGCCGGCCTGGTGGCCCACCCGCTGACCCTGATCCCGCTGCTGCTGGCAAACGCGCTGACTATGGCCGCGGTGTGCCACGCGATCGGCTTCGAGCCCGAGCCCAGCTTCTCGCGCACCGTGCTGCGTCGCGGCGCTGCGCATCTGGTGATGCTCACCGGCTACGCCGTGATCGTGTTCGCGCTGGTGGCATGGCCGATGCTCTCGCTGTCGCAATCGCACAGCCTGTCCGCCACGCTGGCGCTGGTCGCCACCCTGGTGCTGGCGCTGGCCGTACTGTGGCGCCCGTGGCCCGCCTTCGGCCTGGTGTTCGTGTGGGACGACGCTTACCCGGCCCGCCACGACGGCTCGTGGATCTTCACCGCCACGCTGCGCAGCCTGATGTTCGGCCGCCACCTCGCGCGCGAGGAGCGCTTCTTCAGCCACTTCCTGCCCGCCTCGCTGGCCTTGCTGGCGATGACCTGGTGCGCCATCGCACTGAGCGGCCTGTACGGCATGTTGCCGCCGGAAATCCGTACTGCCGCGCTTGCGCTGTACGGCGTGCTGGTGTTGCCGCTGGGTTGCCTGGTGCTGGCCAACCGCACCTTGCGCGCCTTGCTGTGCGCGCAGCATGACCGCCATCGCCAGCGCGTCGAGCACGTCGCCGAGATGGCTGCCACGCCTGTCGAAATCGCACCACTGACCGAGCAGGAACGCACCGCCGGCACGCCTGAACAGGCTGCTGCGCTGCTCGCCGCCACCCGCGACGGCGACATCGAGCGCGCGCTGGCACTGGTCGAGGCTGGCGCCGATCCGGCCACCGCGCCGCTCGCCGACGACCGCGACCAGCGCCCCGTGCTGATGCTCGCCGCGCTGCTGCCGGACACCCGGTTGCTGCGCGGGCTGATCGCCAAGGGCGCCGACGTCAATCGCGCCACGGGCGGGCTCACGCCGCTGCTGGCCGCCACCCGCGACAGCCTGCATGGCCGTGCCGAAGCGGTGATGACCCTGCTGGCCAACGGCGCCGATCCGCTCGCCGCCGATGCCGAAGGCCGCACCGCGCTGCACGGCGCGGTGCTGTGCGAGGAACCGATGGTGGCGGCGATGCTGCTGGATGCCGGCGCACCGGTCAACGCGCTGGATCAGGCCGGCGCCAGTCCGCTCGCGGTGGCCTGCCGCGCCGCCAACTGGCCGCTGGCGAAATTCCTGCTGGAGCACGGCGCGAAGCCCGCACCGGCCAACGGCGAGCCTGCGCTGGTCGCCGCCGCCGGTATCGCCGACGACGATCCCGCCGGGGTGAAGCTGCTGCTTAAGCACCGTGCTGCCGTGAATGCGGTGGACGCACACCGCCGCAGTGCATTGATCGCCGCCGCCGCCGAAGGCCACGAACAGATCGCCCGCGCGCTGTGCGCCGCCGGCGCCGACGTCACGCTGGCCGACCATCGCGGCAGCACCGCACTGATGGAAGCCGCGCGTGCCGGCGCGGTGGGCATCGTGCAGCGATTGGCCGAGGCGCAGCCCGATGCGCGCGTGCGCGACAGCCATGGTCGCGACGCGCTCACCCTTGCCTGCCAGTCGCCGCGCGCGCATGCCGACACCGTGCGCGCCCTGCTCGCACTGGGCGCCGAGCCGAAGACGCCCGGCAACGACGGCCGCAGCGCGCTCGACCATGCCGCCGCTGCCGGTCGCTGGGACCTGGTCGCCCTGCTCGATCCGGAAACCCCGCTGCCGGCCAGCCTCGGCCAGGCGGCGCTGTCCAGCGGCGCCGACACGCCGTCGCACCTGCTCGATGCGCTGCGCTTCGGCCACTGGGCCATCGTTTCCGGCTTCGCCGCGCGCGTGCGCGAGTGGCCGCAGGCGCAGCTTGCCCAGCTTTATCTCGACCTGGCCCAGCCCGGCCTGGGCCAGGCGCGACGCTGGTTGCTGGATCACGGCCTGGCCGCCGAGGCGCGCCTGGCCCCGCAACAGCCCGACGACGAGCATGGCGACGAAGTGGCCGACGACGGCGAGCGCGCCGCGCTGCCGCCGCTGGGACGCCGCCTGTTCGATGCCTTGCTGTTGCAGCTTCCCGCTTCCACCGAGGCCGTCGAGGACCTGCTGCAGGCTGGCGCCACGCCCGCCGGCGCCGGCCTGCTCGCGCAGGCGCTGCAACGCCTCGGTGGTTCTGCGCAGGGTGCGGCCTTGCCGCTGGCGCTGCTGGAACGCGGCGCCGATCCGTTCGGCCCCGATGCGCGCGAGCGCACGCCGCTGCACCTCGCCGCGACGAACGGCCAAACGGAGTTGCTGCACGCGCTGCTGGCACGCGGCTGCAATCCGAATGCCCGCGATCGCGATGGACGCACGCCGCTGTTCGCCGCGCTGGAACACGGCGAAGCCGCGCTGCCGCTGGTGCGCGCGCTGATTGCCCACGGCGCCGATGCCGAGTCCAGCGACGCCAGCGGCGAGACACCGCTGGGCCTGGCGCTGGAGCACCCGGCTGTCGAGCGCTGGCTGAACTGGGACCGCTGGCCGCGCCCGCGCCGTCTGTTGCGCGCCGACGACCTGCCCACGGCAGCGCAGGCCGGTGCGCTGGTCGCCGTGCAGCGATTGCTGGAACTGGGCTTTGCCGTCGATACCGTCGACGCGCACGGCGCCAGCGCGCTGCTGCACGCCTGTGGCGCGGGCCATCGCGAGATCGCCGCCTGCCTGCTCGAATCCGGAGCCGATACCGCGCTGGCTGCCGCCAACGGCATTACCAGATCGGAA
>JAJZET010000151.1 GCA_021805685.1 Pseudomonadota bacterium | reverse complement strand
CCATCGGCGACATCATCGCCACCGCGATGAAGAAGGTCGGCAAGGAGGGCGTGATCACCGTCGAGGAGGGCTCGGGCCTGGAGAACGAGCTGGACGTGGTCGAGGGCATGCAGTTCGACCGCGGCTACCTGTCGCCGTACTTCATCAACAACCAGCAGAGCCAGCAGGTTGAGCTGGAAGACCCGTTCATCCTGCTGTACGACAAGAAGATCTCCAACGTTCGCGAGCTGCTGCCGGTGCTCGAAGGCGTGGCCAAGGCCGGCAAGCCGCTGCTGATCGTCGCCGAGGAAGTGGAAGGCGAGGCGCTGGCGACCCTGGTGGTCAACACCATCCGCGGTATCGTCAAGGTCGCCGCCGTGAAGGCGCCGGGCTTCGGTGACCGTCGCAAGGCGATGCTGGAAGACATGGCCATCCTGACCAATGGCCAGGTGATCTCCGAGGAAGTGGGCCTGCAGCTCGAGAAGGCCACCGTGGCCGACCTCGGCCGCGCCAAGAAGATCGTGGTCACCAAGGAAAACAGCACCATCATCGACGGCGCCGGCGAAGCGGAGAAGATCCAGGCCCGCATCAAGCAGATCAAGGCGCAGATCGAGGAGACCTCCTCCGACTACGACCGCGAGAAGCTGCAGGAGCGCGTGGCCAAGCTGGCCGGCGGCGTGGCCGTGATCAAGGTCGGCGCCGCGACGGAAGTCGAGATGAAGGAAAAGAAGGCCCGCGTGGAAGACGCCCTGCACGCCACCCGTGCGGCGGTGGAAGAAGGCGTGGTGCCGGGCGGCGGCGTGGCGCTGATCCGCTCGCTGAAGGCGATCGAAGGCCTGAAGGGCGACAACGAGGACCAGAACCTCGGCATCGCCATCACCCGTCGCGCGCTGGAAGCCCCGCTGCGCGAGATCGTGTTCAACGCCGGTGCCGAGCCGTCGGTGATCGTCAACCAGGTCAAAGAAGGCCAGGGCAACTTCGGCTACAACGCCGCCACCGGCGAGTTCGGCGACATGATCGCGTTCGGCATCCTGGACCCGACCAAGGTGACCCGTTCGGCGCTGCAGTACGCCTCCTCCGTGGCCGGCCTGGCCATCACCACCGAGGCGATGGTGGCCGAGCTGCCGAAGAAGGAAGAGCACAACCACGGCGGTCCCGGCGCCGGTGGCATGGGCGGCATGGGTGGCATGGACTTCTAAGTCTCGAGCCGTTCGCCCCAGGCATGGCCGCGCAGCGGCGAAGCCGAAGGGCAAGCAACACGAAAAGCCCCGCCTCCGGCGGGGTTTTTCTTTGCGCGGTTCCGCATGCGCAGAGCGTGGCGACGCCATTTGCTAGCATTGCCCGGATGCCTCGCACCCCTCTCGACATCCTCCACGCCGTTTTCGGTTACCCCGGCTTCCGCGGCCAGCAACAGGCCATCGTGGAGCACGTGGCGGAGGGTGGCGACGCGCTGGTGCTGATGCCCACCGGCGGCGGCAAGTCGCTGTGCTACCAGATTCCCGCGCTGCTGCGGCAAGGCACCGGCATCGTGGTGTCGCCGCTGATCGCGCTGATGCAGGACCAGGTGGACGCGCTGCAGGCGGCGGGCGTGGCGGCGGCCTATCTCAACTCCAGCCTCGACGCGTCGGCGCAGCGCGAAGTGGAGCGGCAGTTCATGGCCGGCGAGCTGGACCTGCTTTACGTGGCGCCGGAGCGGCTGCTCACGGCGCGCTTCCTCGGTTTGATGGAGCAGACGGAAATCGCGCTGTTCGCCATCGACGAGGCGCATTGCGTGTCGCAGTGGGGGCACGATTTCCGGCCCGAATACCGCGAACTCACCGTTCTGCACGAACGTTTTCCGCTGGTGCCGCGTATCGCGCTCACCGCCACGGCGGACCCGCGCACGCGCGAGGAAATCGTGGAGCGATTGGCGCTGGCGAATGCACGCCAGTTCGTCGCCAGCTTCGACCGGCCCAACATCGGCTATCGCGTGACGCTGAAGCACAACCCGCGCACGCAGTTGATGCAGTTCCTCGACGGCCATCGCGGCGAAGCCGGCATCGTCTACGCGCTCAGCCGCAAGAAGGTGGACGACACCGCCGCGTGGCTGGCCGAGGCGGGCATCGAGGCGTTGCCGTACCACGCGGGCCTGGATGCGGCCACGCGCGCGAAGAACCAGCAACGCTTCCTGCGCGAGGACGGCGTGGTGATGGTGGCCACGGTGGCGTTCGGCATGGGCATCGACAAGCCGGACGTGCGCTTCGTGGCGCATCTGGACCTGCCGCGCAGCATGGAAGGCTATTACCAGGAAACCGGTCGTGCCGGTCGCGACGGCCTGCCCGCCGAGGCGTGGATGATCTACGGCCTCGCCGACGTGGTGACGATGAGCCAGATGATCGCGCAGTCCGAATCGGCGGACGAGCGCAAGCGCATCGAGCGTCAGAAGCTGGAATCGCTGCTGGCCTACGCCGAGGCCACGCGCTGCCGGCGCGAACTGCTGCTCGGTGCCTTCGGCGAGGATTACCAGGGCCCCTGCGGCCATTGCGACAACTGCGTGGAGCCGCCGAAGACCTGGGACGCCACCGTGCCCGCGCAGAAGGCGCTGTCGGCGGTGTACCGCAGCGGCCAGCGCTTCGGCGCCGGCCACGTCATCGACATCCTGCGCGGGGTGGACAGCGAGCGCATGAGCCAGCTCGACCACGACAAGCTTTCCACCTTCGGCATCGGCGCCGACATCGACGAGAAAGGCTGGCGCTCGGTGTTCCGCCAGTTGCTGGCTGCCGGCCTGCTCGCCACCGACGCGGAAGGCTACGGCACGTTGCGGCTCACCGCGGCCAGTCGCGCCGTGCTCGGCGGCAACGAGCGCGTATTGCTGCGCGAGGACGCCAAGCCGCAGCGCTCCGCGCGCAGGCGGCGCGACAGCCAGTTGGTCACCGGCGCCAACCTCGGCATCGAGGCGTACGAGCAGCCGTTGTGGGACGCCCTGCGCGCGTTGCGCACGCAGCTCGCGCGCCAGCAAGGCGTGCCGCCCTACGTGGTGTTCCACGACGCTACCTTGCTCGCAATGCTGCGCGCGATGCCGGCGAACGAGAGCGAACTGGCCCAGGTCAGCGGTGTGGGCGAGGCCAAGCTGCAGCGCTACGGGCGGGATTTCCTTGCGGTGATCAACGCGGCGGAGTGAGCCCCCGCGGCGGCGCTTGTGCCCGCCGCCGGATGTCCTTACAAGGGGAGTGGCCGCGCAGACTGCAGGCCATTCGCCGAGGATCGTCCATGCACGAAGCACCGCTTATCGCCACCCTCGTCAGCGGCATCGTGCTGGCCTTCGTGTTCGCCGCGCTGGCGCATCGCTTGAGGTTGCCCGCGCTGGCCGGCTACCTGCTGGCCGGCGTGGTGGTAGGGCCGTTTACACCCGGCTACGTGGCGGACGGCCGTATCGCGCACGAACTGGCCGAGGTCGGCGTCGTGCTGCTGATGTTTGGCGTGGGCCTGCACTTCTCGCTGAGGGACCTGCTGTCGGTGAAGTCGCTCGCCATTCCCGGCGCACTCGGGCAGATGGCTGTCGCCACCGTGCTGGGCCTGTTGCTGGGCTGGGTGCTGGGTTGGCCGTTGGCGCAGGGTTTCGTGTTCGGCCTGGCGCTATCGGTGGCCAGCACGGTGGTGCTGCTGCGGGCGATGGAGGAGCGCCGGCTGCTGGAGACCGAACGCGGACGCATCGCGGTGGGCTGGCTGATCGTGGAGGATCTCGCCATGGTGCTGGCGCTGGTGCTGCTGCCCGCGGTGGGTGGAGCGCTGGCGGCAGGGCAGGGCGTGTCGTTCGGCGCGCTTGCCGGCACCGTGGGCATCGCCATCGGCAAGGTGATCCTGTTCGTGGCGCTGATGCTCGTGGTGGGGGCGCGACTGATCCCATGGCTGCTCGCGCGCGTGGCAGGCAGCGGCTCGCGCGAGCTGTTCCGCCTCGCGGTGCTGGCGATCGCCTTGGGCGTGGCGTTCGGCGTGGCCGGCGCGTTCGGCGTGTCGTTCGAACTGGGCGCGTTCTTCGCCGGCATGATGATGGGCGAATCGAAACTGGCGCACGACGCGGCCGAGGAAACGCTGCCGCTGCGCGATGCCTTCGCCGTGCTGTTCTTCGTTTCCATCGGCATGCTGTTCAACTACCGCGTGGTGTTCACCGAGCCGCTGGTGGTGCTGGCCGCGCTGGCGATAATCGTGCTGGGCAAGTCGCTGGCGGCGCTGCTCATCGTGCTGGCCTCGCGGCGGCCGTTGCGCACCGCGCTCACCATCGCGGTGAGCCTGGCGCAGATCGGCGAGTTCTCCTTCATCCTGATCGGCGTGGGCGTGGCGCAGCACATGGTGTCGAAGGAGGCGCAGGACGTGCTGCTGGCCGCGGCCATCCTCTCCATCCTGCTCAATCCGTGGCTGTTCAAGCTGCTCGACCGCGCGAAGCCGTGGCTGGATGCGCGCGAAGCGCTGGCCGATGTCACCGAGGCCTCGCTCGACGAGCCGTTGCCAGAGGAAGCAGGCAATCTCGCCGGCCATGTCGTGGTGGTGGGCTACGGCCGGCTGGGGCGGCTGTTGTGCGACGGACTTCTTGCGCGCGGCCGGCCGCTGCTGGCGATGGAGATGGAACCCGAGCGCGTCGAGGCGCTGCGCAGGCAGGGTATCCGCACGATCTCCGGCCAGGCTTCGCGCGACGAGGCACTGGTTGCCGCTAGCCTCGGTGCTGCGAGCGCGCTGCTGGTGACTGTGCCGGATGCGTTCGAGGCCGGCGAGATCGTACGCGTAGCGCGCCAGCTCAATCCGCGATTGACGATCTGCGCGCGCGCCGGTTCCGGCGCCGCGGTCGCGCACCTGCGCGGGCAGGGCGCGGATCTGGTGGTGTCCGGCGAGCGGGAGATGGCGCGCGGCATGCTCGACTGCCTCTGCACGGATGCGACCTGAAGGTCAGCCGGTGAGCAACCAGTCGTCGTCGTTGCTGCAGGCCTGCGCCAGCCGCGCCGGCGGTTCGGCCAGGAAGCGCCACTCGTTCAGCGCGAAGGGCAATCGCGCGCGCGGGCAGCTCGCGTGCAGATAAGCCAGGGCGGCCGCCACATCGTCATGCCGCGCCAGCTCGCAATCCTCCAGCAGGCTGCGCCAGCGACGCCCGTGCCGCACGATGCGAAACAGGCCGAACTTCGAGGGGGCAACGTACTGCGCCGGCATGGCGGGGACACTCGCGGGACGATGCGTGAGAGTGTCGTCGTCGCGCGTGGCGCGCCGATGATTCGCCGGTGGCAGCGCGGTGACAGCAGGCTATGGAGCGGG
>JAJZET010000234.1 GCA_021805685.1 Pseudomonadota bacterium | reverse complement strand
GGATCCAGCGCACCGCGCCGCCCACGCGATCGACGATCTGGCGGATGCGCGCCAGCAGGTCGTCCACGTCGACCAGGCTGAGGTTGGGATAGTCGCGCGACAGCTGCGCCATCGCCTGCGCGTGGCCGCGCGCCAGGTGGAAGCTGGCCAGCCAGGTGTGCGGCAGTGCGTTCGCATGTGCGGGATCGAGCAGCAGGAAGAAGTTGACGCGGAACGAACTCCAGTCCACCTGGCGGAAGCTGACGATCTTCGCGTCGACGCGGCCTTCGCCCACGTTGAAGCTCATCGTGTCGCCCAGCTTCAGCGCGAACATGTCGCGCCACAGGCGATCCACCGAAACCTCGGCCCGCGTCGGCTTCGCCGCAAACCACTCGCCGGCGATCACGCGGTTGGCCGGCGGCAGCGTACCGGTCCACGACAGGCGCAACTGGCGGTCGGCCCATTCCTTCGCACGCGGATCGGCGAAATGCAGGCTGTCCACCGGCTTGCCGTTGATCGCAGTGAGCTTGCCCACCGCCAGCGGCGCCATGTTGAGCTGGTCGGCGCCGATGTGCGCGAGCGCCTGCGCGAAGCCGTCGCGCTGTTCGTCCTGCAGGTTCAGCGCAAACCAGTTCGGCGTGTTCGCGGGCAGTTCACGGCGCCAGCCGTCGAGTAGGGCGGGTGCTACCACCGACAACAGCAGCAGCGCGGTGAGGCCGAGTGCCAGCGCGGTGGCCTGCACCACGCTGAGGCCCCGCCGGCGCGCCAGCGCGGCCAGTCCCAGCCGCAGCGCGGGATGCGCCCCCGGCGCCACGCGACGCGCCAGCCATAGCATGAGACTGGCCAGCAGCGCAGCCACCAACGCTACGCCGGCGAGGCTCGCGGCGAGGATGCCGGCGAGTTTCAGCGAGCCGCTCTGTATCCAGATCAGGGCCAGCGCGACCAGGGCGGGCAGCAGGTACAGGGCATCGAAGCGTCGCACGCGCCGGGTCTGGCTTTGGCGGAACACTGCGACGGGAGCCACCTCGGCCAGGCGCAGCAGCGGCGGCAAGGCGAAGCCGGCCAGCACGGCCAGTCCCATGGCCGCCGCGAGGAGCGCAGGCTGCAGCGGCAGTTCGGTCGGGATTCCGCCGAACAGGGTGCTGGCGAATTGCCACGCCAGCTGCGCTGCACCCAGTGCGCACAACGTGCCGACCAGCGCCACCGGCAGGGCCAATGCAGCGAGCGTGAGCAGCAAAAGACCGAGCACGCGCCGGCGTGGCGTTCCCAGCGCGCGCAGCAACGCCACCTCCGGCGTCTTGCGCCGCGCGTAGCGCTGGGCGGAGAGCGCGATCGCCACGCCGGCCAGCAGCGCCGCCAGCAGCGAGGTGAGATGCAGGAAGGCGCCGGCGCGGTCGAATGCGGTGCGCATGCGTTGTTGCGTGCGCTCCGGCGTGATGAGCTCCGCGCCTTGCGGCAGGGTTTGCCGCCCGGCCCAGGCGCGCCAGCGCTGCACGGCCTCCGGCGCGCCGGCCAGCAGCAGGCGATGTTGCGCGCGGCTGCCGACGCCGAGCAGCCCGGCCCGCTCGGCATCGCCCAGGCTCATCAACGCGCGTGGCGCGAGGGTCACCAGTGCGCCGCCATCCGGCTGCTGCACCAGTTCGGCGGCGATGCGCAGCGGCTGGCCGCCAAGCTGCAGCGTGTCGCCCGGTTTGAGCGACAGCGCCACCAGCGCGTGATGGTCGAGATACACGGTGCCGGCGGCGGGACCGCGGCCGTCGTGCCGATGGCCGGCCGCGTCGGCGAGTACCAGCTTGCCGCGCAGCGGATACGCGCCATCGGTGGCCTCCACCTCGAGCAGCTGGCTGCGGCCATGGGCGAACGCCACGCTGGGGAAGCCGGCGGTACGGGCGATGGCAAGCCCATCGCGGCGTGCCTCGTCGGCGAATGCCTTCGGCACGGTTTGCGGCGAGGACACCCCGACATCGCCGCCGATCAGTTCCGCCGCGCTGGCGAGGATGCCGCGTTCCACCCGCGTCGCCAGCGTGGCCACCACGCCCAGTGCGAGCACCGCCAGCAGCAGCGAGCCGGCCAGCGTGCGCAGTTCGGGCAGGCGCCATTCGCGGCGCAGGTTGCGCAGGGCCAGGCGCAGGAGGTTCATGCCTGCGCTTCCACCACCACGTGACCTTCTTCTAGCTCGATGCGACGTTGGCAACGCGCCGCAAGCTGCACGTCATGGGTCACCAGCACCAGCGTGGTGCGATGGTCGCGGTTCAGCGCGAACAGCAGGTCGGCGATGTGGTGGCCGGTGCGCTGGTCGAGGTTGCCGGTGGGTTCGTCCGCAAACAGCAGGCGGGGGCCGTGCACGAACGCGCGCGCGATGGCCACGCGCTGCTGCTCGCCGCCGGAGAGTTGCGCCGGGTAGTGGCGTCGCCGTGTGGCGAGGCCCACGGCTTCCAGTGCCGCGCGGGCCTTGGCGCGTGCCTGCGCGTCGCCCTCCAGTTCCAGCGGCAGCATCACGTTCTCCTCGGCGCTGAGTGCGGGCAGCAGGTGGAAAGACTGGAACACGAAGCCGACGAGGCGCCGGCGCAGGTCGGCGCGCGCCTCCTCGTCCATGCCCTCGAGCGCGTGGCCGTCGAGCAGGATGCTGCCCGCGCTGGGCGTGTCGAGTCCGGCGAGCAGGCCGAGCAGGGTGGTCTTGCCCGAGCCGGAAGCGCCGACGATGGCGAAGCTCTCGCCCTCCGTCACCTGCAGGCTGACGCCGGCGAGGATGTCGAGACGCCCCTCGGGGCCATGCACCGACTTGCTAACATCGCGCACGTCGAGAACCAACCGGGGCCTATCGCTCATGCGTCGTTTCCTGTGTCTGCTGTTGTTGTCGTTCGGGTTTGCCGCCACCGCCCAGGCCGTGCCCACGCGCACCGTGCTGGTACTGGGCGATTCGCTTTCCGCCGCGCACAACATTGCGGCGGAGCAGGGCTGGGTGCACCTGCTCAAAGTCCGTCTGGGCAACATGGTGCCGCCATGGGCCGTGGTCAATGCCAGCATCAGCGGCGAGACCTCGCTTTCCGGGCGCAACCGCCTGCCGGCGCTGCTGGCGACCTACCGCCCCGGCGTGGTGGTGATCGAGCTGGGCGCCAACGACGGCCTGCAGGGTTTGCCGCTCGATCAATTGCGCGACAACCTCACCGCGATGGTAAGCGCCGCACAGGCCACGCATGCCAAGGTGCTGCTGTTGGGCATCGAGCTGCCGGTGAACTACGGCCCGCAATACCGCGACGGTTTGCGCGCGGTCTACGCCGGTCTGGCGAAGCGCAAGCACGTGGCGCTGCTGCCGTTCCTGCTCGATGGCGTGGCCCTGGATCCCGCCCTCATGCAGGGCGACGGGCTGCATCCCACCGCCGCCGGCGAGCCGAGGGTGCTGCAGAACGTGTGGAACAAGCTGCAGCCTTTGCTGATTCCGTAAGTGGTGCTTTCACGTCGCCGTCACCCCATACCCGGTTAGCTCTTCACAAATGTGAAGCCACAACGGAGGAGCGATATGAGCGGATTGGACGAGCAGGCGGGCCTGGTCCTTCTGGTGGAGGACAATCGCCAGATTGCGGAAACCGTGGGCGCGGCGCTGGAACGCGCGGGCTACTCGGTGGACTACGCGGCCGACGGCCCCGGTGGGTTGCATTTGGCGGTCACCGGCAGCTACGACGTGATCGTGCTTGACCTGAACCTGCCCGGCATGGACGGTCTGGAGATCTGCCGCAAGCTCCGCGGCGAGGTGAAGAAGGCGACGCCGGTGTTGATGCTTACCGCGCGCGGCACGCTGGAGGACAAGCTGATCGGCCTCGAGTCCGGTGCCGACGATTACCTCGTCAAGCCGTTCGAGGTGCGCGAGCTGGAGGCGCGGCTGCGTGCCCTGATCCGCCGCGACCGCCGCCAGGTGTCCGCCGAAGTGCTGCACGTGGGCGACATGACGCTGGACACCGCCACGCTGCGGCTGACCCGCGCCGGGCAGGAGCTTGCCGTGTCGCCGATCGGCCTGAAGTTGCTGGCCATCCTGATGCGCGAGTCGCCGCGCGT
This sequence comes from Pseudomonadota bacterium, assembly GCA_021805685.1. Taxonomy (GTDB): domain Bacteria; phylum Pseudomonadota; class Gammaproteobacteria; order Xanthomonadales; family Rhodanobacteraceae; genus Rhodanobacter_A. Next base: position 1,256 of record JAJZET010000234.1, on the reverse strand, counting down.
GGTGAGCCGGCGCGACATCGAACGCGAGATCTGGGGCGACATGTTGCCCGACTCCGACACGCTGCGCTCGCACCTCTACAACCTGCGCCGCGTGATCGACAAGCCGTTCGCGCGGCCCCTGCTGCACACCATCCATTCCGCCGGCTACCGGCTCGCCGACCTCGACGCGGAGGTGGCGGCCTCGCGCTCGGCGTGAAGCGCGCCGCGAGCTTGCCTCGCGGCGCGGCCTGAGGGTTACTGCTGCAACGACGGGCTGATCGCGAACGCGCAGCCCGTCTTCGCCTTCACGTCGTCCAGCGACACGCCGTCGTGCAGTTCGAGCAGGGTGAGGCCCTTGCCCTTCTCGACCGCGAACACGCACAGGTCGGTGATGATGAGGTCCACGCATTCCTTGCCGGTGATGGGCAGGTCGCATTGCGGCTTGATCTTGGGCGAACCGTCCTTCGCGCAATGTTCCATCAGCACCACCACGCGGCGCACGCCGCTGACCAGGTCCATCGCGCCGCCCGGACCCTTCACCATCTTGCCCGGCACCATCCAGTTGGCGAGGTCGCCGGTGACCGAGACTTCCATGCCGCCGAGGATCGACAGGTCGATGTGGCCGCCGCGGATCATCGCGAACGACTCGGCGCTGGAGAAGAAGCTGGAACCGGGCAGGGTGGTGATGGTCTGCTTGCCGGCGTTGATCAGGTCGGGGTCGACCTGGTCCTCGGTCGGGAACGGGCCGATGCCGAGCAGGCCGTTCTCCGACTGCAGCACTACGTCCATGCCTTCGGGGATGTAGTTGGCCACCAGCGTGGGGATGCCGATGCCGAGGTTCACGTAGAAGCCGTCGCGCAGTTCCTTCGCGGCGCGTTGCGCCATCGCGATGCGGGTGGGGTTTTCCTTGCCGCTGTTGGCGCCGGCAAGCGTGCGGATCTCGATGCGCTTCTCGTACGACGGGCCCTGGATGATGCGGTCGACATAGATGCCCGGCACGTGGATGTTGTTCGGGTCGAGCGTGCCCACCTCCACCAGCTCCTCCACCTCGGCCACGCAGACCTTGCCGCAGGTGGCGATCATCGGGTTGAAGTTGCGCGCGGTTTCGCGGAACACCAGGTTGCCGAGGCGGTCGCCCTTCCACGCCTTGACGATGGAAACGTCGGCGTGGATGGCTTCTTCCAGCACGTATTCCTTGCCGTCGAACAGCTTGGTTTCCTTGCCTTCGGCGAGCTTGGTGCCGAACGCGGTGCGCGTGTAGAAGCCGGGGATGCCGG
>JAJZET010000114.1 GCA_021805685.1 Pseudomonadota bacterium | reverse complement strand
CCTACTGGGGTTGGAGCCACGAGCTGATCGTCGCCGTCGGAGGCCTCGCGTTCTCGCTGCTGTACCTGTGGCGCCGCAACCTGTGGGTGAACATCGTCGCGCATTTCATCGTGGATGCCGCTTCGGTACTCGGATAGCTTCGTAGGGTCGCTTGACTACACGTGTCGCCAGGCGTAGTTTGGCGACACGTGTAGTCAAGCCGGGTGCCCCACATGTCCAGACCATCCATCGGCGACCAGGAACTCGCCCTGCTGCGCTACCTCGCCGCGCACGAACCCGTCTCGGTCGGCGAGGTGGCCGCCGGTTTCGGCGAGGCGCACGGGCTGGCCCGCTCCACCGTGCTGACGATGATGGAGCGCCTCCGCGCCAAGGGCTACCTGCGGCGCCGCCACGCGCAGGGGATATACCGCTACAGCACCGCCACCGGCCCCGGCGAGGCAATGCGCCACGCGGTAGGCAGCTTCGTGCAGAACACGCTGCGCGGTTCGGTCTCGCCGTTCGTGGCGTGGATGGCCGAGCGCGGCGAAGTCAGCGACGCCGAACTGGCCGAACTGCAGGCGCTGGTGAAACGGCTGAAGAACACGCGCAAGGAGAAGTGAGATGGCGACGCTCGATCATCTGGCCTCTGCCCTTCTTGAACGCCTGGCGTGGACGTCGTTGCAGGCCGCGCTGCTGGTCGCAGCGGTGGCAATGCTCATACGTGTCCTGCCGCGCCTTCCCGCCGCCACCCGCTGCGCGTTGTGGTGGCTGGTCGGCCTGCAGGTACTGATCGGACTTTGCTGGCAGGCACCGGTTCGCCTGCCGTTGCTGGCTCCGGCGACCACTGCCGAGATCCCGGTCGCTACCACCCGCATCCGGGTCGACGCCCATGACAACCTGGCCGGAAAGGCCGCCCCGGCATATCCGGCCACCACCGCAGCCGCGGACCCTGCAGGGCGGAGTGCGACTCCGGGCTGGCTTGTCACCCATTGGCAGGTGGCCCTTGCTGGCGCGTGGCTGCTCCTGCTCCTGGGGCAGGCGCCCGCGGTGATCCGCGCGCACCGGGACGCGCGTCGCCAGCGCCGCCATGCGCTGGCGACGACGGATGCCGCCCTGCTGGTGCGCTGTGCACGCGAGGCGCAGATGCTGGGCCTGCGGCGCGTTCCCGCGGTACTGGCCTCGCCGTGCATAGCCTCGCCGCAGGTCAGCGGCAGCGTGCGCCCGGTGGTGCTGTGGCCTGCCCACGGCGCGCTGGACGCGGATGATGCGGCGCTGGCGCTGGCCCACGAACTCGCGCACCTGAAGCGTGGCGACCTGCTGCTGGGGTGGATTCCCGCGCTGGCCGCGCGCCTGTTCTTCTTCCACCCGCTGCTGCGCTGGGCGATGCGCGAATACGCACTCCATCGCGAGGCCGCCTGCGATGCGCTGGCCGTCGAGCAGCAGCACGTCTCGCCGCAGGACTACGGCCGCCTGCTGTTGCACCTCGGCGTGGCGCATCCGCCGCATGCCGGCCTCGCGGGCGCGTCCCCCACCTTCCACAACCTGAAAAGGCGATTGACCATGCTGCAACAGACCACCACCGCCATGCCACGCGCACGCGGCTGGCTGCTCGTCGCGCTTGTCGCGCTGATCGGCGTGCTGCCGTACCGCGTGGTGGCCGGCGACCACGCCGCGCCCGTCGCCGTACAAACCTCGACAAGCCCGACCGCGCTGCCGCCGCCACCCCCTTCCGCACCACCGGCTCCTCCCGCGCCGCCGGTAGCCGTTGCACCGATGCCACCGCCGCCGCCACCACTGCCGCCGGCTCCTCCCGCACCTCCAGCGCCACCGCCGGCACCTGACTTCGGCTTTCATGCCAGCAGCGTGAGCGTCGATATCGAATCGGGCCTGCAACGTGGTTTCGCCTTGTTCGACGGCAGCCATCTGACCGTTCGCGGCACCGAGGCCGACTCCGCGGTCATCAAGCGCCTGCCCAAGAACGATGGACCGTTGCTGTGGCTCCGTCGAGGTGACAAGACCTATGTCACGCACGACAAGGCCGTCATCGAACGCGCGAAGCAGATCTGGTCGCCGCTTGCCGTGCTGTCCCACCAACAGCTCCGCCTTGCCGGGCAGCAACGCACGGCAGCCATGCGGGATGCCGAAATGGCCCGACACTCGGCAGCGCTGGCGCGGGCCCAGGCCGAGTTGGCGCGATCGCAGGCCAGCCTCGCCGACGCGCAGGCTTCCCTAGAGGCCGAAACGCAGGTCCGCGACGTGGATGCGCGAAAGGCGGCCGCGGACAGTGCACTCAAGCAGATCGAGTCGCAGCAGCAAGCCATCCGGGGCGAGCGCCTTGCCCTCGAAGCCAGACAAGCTGAAATGCAGGCGCACATGCAGCAGCACCAGCGCGGCCTGGAGGCGCGGCAAGCCGCCCTCGAAAAGCAGCAAGCGGCGCTGGACCAGCAGCAACAGGCTGCCGCCCGCAAGGCGGACAGCGAAATGGACCGGCTGATCGACGCGACGCTGGCCAAGGGCGGCAACGCCTGACGATCAGACGGCAAGATCCGATCCGGCAGCATCCACCTGCAACGGAACGAAGAAGGCCGGGGCGTGAGCCCCGGCCTTCTTCGTTCACGCCAGCTTGGCGATCAACCTCAGAACCATGGCCATTTTTTCAGCGCGTACTCCTTCGGAGGCGTGTTGCCGGCGAGGTTCTTCACGAAGTAGTCCCAGCGCCGGCGCGTCGCATACGGCGTAGCGGCGGCGTAGCCGTGGCGCACGTTCGGGATGATCAGCATGTCGAAGTCCTTGTTGGCCTTGATCAGTGCATCGGCGACCAGGAAGGTCTCGCCGATTGGCACGTTGTCGTCGATCGTGCCGTGCACCAGCATCAGCCGGCCCTTGAGGTTCTTCGCCAGCAGCTGGTTGGCCTGGTTGTCGTAGTTGGTGGTGCCGTCCTTGTTCTTCACCAGCAGGCCCTGGTACTTCTCGCCCCAGTCGTTCTCGTAGTTGCGGTTGTCGTGGTTGCCGCTCTCGGCCCAACCGACCTTGAAGAAGTCGGGGTAGCGGAACATCGCGTCGACGGTGGTGTTGCCGCCGCCCGAATGGCCCCAGATGCCCACCCGGTTGATGTCGATCCACGGGTAGCGCTGCGCCAGCTCCTGGATACCCTTGACCTGGTCGGGCAGCGTGTTGTCGCCCATGTCGCCGTACCAGGTGTGGTGGAAGCTGGCGCTGCGCCACGGCGTGCCCATGCCGTCCAGCGCGATCACGATGAAGCCCAGCTCGGCCAATGCCTGGTTGTCGTAGTGGGAAGGCACGAAGCTGCGGGTGTCCACCGAGCCGGTCTGCGGACCGGGGTAGACGTAGTCGATGATCGGGTACTTCTTGTGCGGATCGAAATTGCTGGGCTTGAACATCAGGCCGTACAGCGTGGTCTTGCCGTCACGCGCCTTCACCGTGAACGGGACCGGCGGCACCCATCCGGCGGCCTTCAGGCGGCCGAGGCTGGCTTTCGCCACGGTGGCGATGATGTGGCCGTCCGCGCTGGAGCGCAGCACGGTGACCGGCGCGGTGGTGACGGTGGAGTAGCTGTCGACGAAGGTCTTGCCGTCCGGCGACATACTGATGGTGTGATCGGCATCCTCGGGCGTGAGCAGCACCGGCTTGCTGCCGTCCAGGTTCACCTTCCAGAGCTGCTTGTAGTACGGATTCACGCCCGCCACGCGACCGGTGCCGGTGAACCAGAGTTCGCGCGACTTGCGGTCGAGGTGCAGCACGTCGATCACATCGCCGCTGCCGGTGGTGATGGGGTGCAGCTCTTTGCCGGTGTTGGTGTCGTACAGGTAGAGGTTCTGCCAGTTGTTGCGTTCGGACGGCCAGATGGCCTCGTGCGATTTCGGGAGGTAACGCCAGTTGGCGTGGTCCATGCCGCTCTCGTAATAGGTCGCCACCTTCTCGTCGAAAGCGGTGCGCACGGCGCCGGTGTCGGCGTTGGCCACGCGGTACCACACCTGCTTGCGGTCGCGCGAGCTGTTGACCATGGCGAAGGTCTTGCTGTCGGGCGCCCACTTCAGGTCGTCCCAGTGGCCGTCGCTGCTGCAGCTGATGTCGTCGCACAGGCTGGACAGGCGCTGCTGCGGCGGCAGTTGCAGGCGCACCACCTTGCGCGAGGCCACGTCGATCACCACCGGCTCGATCATGAACACCTTCTTGTCGCCCGGCAGCGGGTACTTCCAGGCATCCAGCTTCGGGTGGCCGACCTGGGTGCTTACGGTGTACATCTCACCGACGCCGCGCTGGTCCTGCTGGTAGGTGGCGATCTTCTTGGAGTCGGGCGACCAGTTCACCACGGCGCGGTTGGTGTGGATCCAGCCGGCGTTGTCGGTGGCGTAGCCAAAGTCCTTCACGCCGTCGGTGGTGAGCTGGGTCTCCTTGCCGGTGGCCAGGTCGCGCACCCACAGGTTCCAGTCGCGGACGAAGGCTTCCTTGGTCTTGTCGGGCGAAACGATGCCGGGCTCGCTGCCGGTCTTCGGCATGACCTTGGCGGTGCAGTTGCCCGTGCCGGCCAGGTCGCAGATGTAGTGCTTGCCCCTCAGGTCGATGTCGTAGCGGCCGTCCTTCTGCACACTGAAGTCGAAGCCGCGCACCGGCACCTTGTTGGCCGGCACCGGCTTGCCGCTGGCCTTGGCCAGGGCGGCGGCCAGCTTGGCCTGGTCGAAGGGCGGCGCGGCCTTGCCGGTGGTGGCGTCCATTTCCATCAGGTGGTCGCCGCTGGCGTCGTGGTCGACATACCAGAAGTGGCTGCCGTCCAGCCATTTCACCCGCTGCACGTCGTGATCGACCAGCGGCATGGTGTTGTACGGCATGAAGCGCTCCGCCCGCGCGTAGTCCTGCGCGGTGAGCGTGCGGCCCTGTGCCATCGCACCGCCGGTACCCACCAGCAGTACCGCTGCCAGCGCGCCGGCGAGGCGCGTCTTGCCGATAGTCGACTTCATCTTCTTTCCACCCCGTTCGGAACGAAACCGGCGCCCACGACGCGAGCGCATCAACGCCCGATGCTAACGCCTCGCGGGCGTGCGCACCCCTGCCAAAGGTTGATGCGGCGAATCGCGGGAAGTCGGCACATTCGGGGGTGGATGGCCGCAGGCGCCCGCTGGTGCGGCGATGCCGCCACCCGGGCGCCGGAAAAGCTCAACTCGCCCTCGCCCTTGCAGTGGCATGCCACCCGGCAGTTGTCGCTGTCGAAATGGAAAGGGATCCAGGCCTTGCCGTTGGCACAGGTCTTCAAGGTGGGTCGGCGGGCCGGCCAGGTCCATGACTTCCCTGG
>JAJZET010000206.1 GCA_021805685.1 Pseudomonadota bacterium | reverse complement strand
GGCGCGGCTCAAGGTTGTCGGCGCGGACGTGGCGGTCATGGACGCGCAGGGTTTCCTGCGCGGCGCGGCGCGGCCGTTCGACCTGGTCTTCCTCGACCCGCCATTTGCGGCCAACCTGTGGACCGCGCTGGCGCAAGGCCTGGAGCAGGGCGGTTGGCTGGCCGAGCGGGCGTGGATCTACGTGGAGTCGCCGCGCGAGCTGGCGCCGGTGCTGCCGGCGCACTGGGCGTTGCACCGCGAGGGGCGGGCCGGCGAGGTGCGCTTCGCGCTCTACCGGCGTGCGCTTCCTTAGAAAGGCCTGCCGCGGCTTCCGCAGGATTCGCGCCGGGAGCGGCTGGCGCGCAGGTCGGTGAAACACGAGCCGGCAGACGTCCGTCCACGGCCAGGTCTGGCGCCCCTGGCAGCCAACGCGAGCTATGCGGAGGCAGGGGGCAGGCTCTAAGCTAGTGTCTGTTTCCACTGCGCCACCGGACCGTGAACAGACCCTCCGGCAATCCCCGCCTGGCCGTGTACCCGGGCACCTTCGATCCGATCACCAACGGTCACGCCGACCTGGTGGCGCGCGCCGCGCCGCTGTTCGATCGCGTGGTGGTGGCGGTGGCCGAAAGCCCGAACAAGGGCAAGGGGCCGGGCTTCAGCATCAACGAGCGCATCGCGTTGGCGCGGCTGGCGCTGGCCGACCTGCGCAACGTGGAAGTGTGCGGCTTCGACTCGCTGCTGGCCGATTTCGTGGCCGAGATCGGCGCGGGGGTGATCCTGCGCGGCCTGCGCGCGGTGTCGGATTTCGAGTACGAGTTCCAGCTGGCCAGCATGAACCGGCATCTGATCCCGCAGGCGGAGACGCTGTTTCTCACCCCGGCGGAGCAATACAGTTTCATTTCCTCTTCGCTGGTGCGCGAGATCGGCCGCTTGGGCGGCGATATCTCCGGTTTCGTGCATCCGGCGGTGCAACAGGCCATGCGTCAGCGCTGGCACAAGGGCCGCAACGCCCATCCCAAGCAACCCGAAACAGAAGGTGACCACCATGCGTAAACTCGCTCTCATCGCCGCCATCGCGCTGACCGCCGGCCTCGTCCTGGGCGGCTGCTCGAAGGGGCAGGACCAGGGCCAGCAGGCCTCGCAGCAGGCTGCGGCGGCCACCAAGCCCACCAACGTCAACGACACCAAGGCCTGGCAGGCCTACCTCGGCCCGCTGGTACAGAAGAACCTGCAGGGCATGGCCGCGCAGCAGCCGTACATCTACTACGTCACCGCGGGCCAGACCGACGACGACAAGGCGCAGAACTCGCGCCAGCTGGACAACGTGCAGGGTGCGGTGGAGCGCGGCGTCACCCCGGGCAACCTGCTGGCCTTCGTCGGTCCGGTGTCGGCGACCACCGCCGATCTCGCCGTGGCCGCGTTCAAGGATGCCCAGCCCGGCACGTTCAAGGGCGTGATCGTGCTGTTCATCGGCGACCAGGCCGACGAGCAGCGCGTGGCCGACGCGGTGAAGGTCACCGGCGCCACGTTCCGCTTCGTGCAGATGTGATCGACGGCGGGCGGCGACGGCGCGACGCCGTCGCCGCCCGCCCAACGACGATGTCCCTGAAAATCCTCGATACCTGTGTCAACTGCGACGTCTGCGAACCGGTCTGTCCGAACAAGGCGATCTCGCTGGGCGAGGAGTTCTACGTGATCGATCCCGACCTGTGCACCGAGTGCGTCGGCCATCACGACGAGCCCCAATGCATCGAGGTGTGCCCGGTCGAGTGCATCATCGTCGACTCCGACCATGTCGAGTCGCGCGAAGTGCTCGAACTCAAGTACCGCCACCTGATGGGCGAGCCGGCGGCATGAACATCTTTCGGCATGGCCGTGCGCTTCGGCTGGCGGAGGCATGACGGCCATGCAACGTTTCGCGCCGCACGGCGATTCCCGGCGGCCCGATGGCGGCGCCATGGTGTCCGGCTCGTCGCCGGGCCTCGGCCCGCGCGTCGCGCGGTGGCGCCCGCGGCGTCCGGCGTCGCTCCCGGCGAGGCCGTCGGTCATGCGAGGGAACTGACGTGGAATTCTTCTCACTACTCGGCAACTCGCAGCGGCTCGATGGCGGCGCGATGTTCGGCAACGCGCCGAAGGCGATGTGGTCGCGCTGGATCGCGCCCGACGAGCAGAACCGCATCCCGCTGGCCTGCCGCTGCCTGCTGGTGAAGGGCGTCACGGTGAACGGCGTGCCCGGCCGCAACGTGCTGTTCGAGACCGGCATCGGCGCGTTCTTCGAGCCGTCGCTGCGCGAGCGCTACGGCGTGGTGGAGGATCGTCACGTGCTGTTGGATGCGCTGGCGGCGCTGGGCCTCACGCACGAGGACGTCCACGTCGTGGTGCTGTCGCACCTGCACTTCGACCACGCCGGCGGCCTGCTCGCCGCGTGGCAGGACGGTCAGCCGCCGCGACTGCTGTTTCCCAACGCCACCTTCGTGGTCGGCGCGGCGCATTGGCAGCGCGCGCTCAAGCCGCATCCGCGCGACCGTGCCTCATTCATCCCAGAGCTCACCCAGTTGCTGGTCGACAGCGGCCGGCTGGAGCTGGTCGAGGGCGAGCACTCCAAGGCGCTGGGCGAGGCGGTGCGCTTCAGCTATTCGGACGGCCATACGCCGGGCCTGATGCTGGCGGAAATCGGCGGTGTGGTGTTCTGTGCCGACCTGATCCCCGGCCGGCCGTGGGTGCACCTGCCGATCACCATGGGTTACGACCGCTACCCGGAGAAGCTGATCGACGAGAAGCGCGTCTTCCTCGACGACAAGCTCGCGCGCGGCGTGCGGTTGTTCTTCACCCACGACCACGCCTGCGCAGCGGCGCGCGTGGTGCGCGACGAGCGTGGCCGCTACGGCTGCGCGGACGAGATGCCCGAGCTTCGCGGGAGCCTTGCCTGATGCGCGCCATCGCCGTGCCGCGTAGCGTGCTGGCCATCGCCGCGGGCGCGGTGCTGCTGGTGCTGGCCGTGCTGCTGGCGCTGTCCACCGAGCGCGCCGTCGTGGCCTACCGGTTGGTGCTGCGGCAGCATGGCGGCGTGGTGCTGGATCTCGGCAGCAATGCGGAGCCGCAGGCCGGCCTGCAGGGCCGGATGGTGCGCGTCACCGGCACGCCGCACGTGGTGGTGCCGCCGCTGGATGCGGACTTCAACCAGCAGGCGGACACGCCGCTGCTGACGCGCCACGTGGCGATGTTCCAGTGGCGCGAGCTGCGCCTGGGCGACAGCGTCAGCTACGAGATGGACTGGTCGGACACGCCGCAGGACGCCAGCCGCTTCCAGCAGATGAACGGCCACATCAACCCCGGCCCGTTCCCGGTCCAGGGCCAGCGCTTCCCCTCGGAGCGCGTGCAGCTCGACGGCTTTACGCTCGACGCGGCCTTGCTCCATGCGCTGCCGGGCAGCGAGCCGGTCGCGCCTGACATGAAGGCGCTGCCGGGCAATCTCGCGGCCAGTTTCTCGCTGCACGACGGCGCGCTGGTCACCAGCGCCACGCCGGGCGATCCGCGCCTCGGCGACCTTCGCGTGAGCTGGACCGAGGTGCCGGTGCAGCCGGTCACGGTGATCGCCCGCGTCGACGGCGACCACCTGGTGGCGGTGCCGAATGCCGACGACGGCAAGGGCTATGAAGTGAACGTGGGCGACAGCTCGCTGCTGGACATGCGCCCCGACATGGCGGCACGGCCCGCAGCCAGCTGGCCGCTGCGCGCGCTCGCCGTGCTGCTGGCGGCGCTGGGCGTGGGCCTGCTGCTGGCGCGCGATGCGAAGCGCATCGATCCGTTCGCCGCGCTCGGCGGCGGCCTGCTCGTGGTGGGCGTGTTCGCGGCGCTGCCGTGGCTGGGTGGCAGCACGGTAGCTGTCGTGGCGTGGCTGGTCGCCGCGCTGGCCGGCCTCGGCCTGCTGCTGTGGCGCCGACGCGCCATGCGGCGCTGAGCGCCCGCGGCTACCGCCGCCTGCGAAATGCCTGATCCGCGCCCGTGGCGGGCCAGCCGCGGCGGTGATGCTGCGCAGCCACCTGCAAGGAGATCCATCATGCAATTGCGACTGCCCGCCGTCGCCGCGCTGGCGCTGGCGCTGGCCCTGATCCTGCCCGCGGCGCAGGCCACGCCATCCCCGGACGCCATTCCCCACAGCCAGTGGAACGCGCCGCAAACGCCGTTCCGCATCTACGGCAACACATGGTACGTGGGGCCGCACGGGCTGACCTCGCTGCTGGTGGACACCGGGCACGGGCTGGCGCTGTTCGACGGCGACCTGCCGGAATCCGCACCGCTGATCGAGGCGCACATCCGCGCGCTGGGCTTCCGCCTGCGCGACGTGAAGTGGAACCTCAATTCGCATCCGCATGCCGACCATGCCGGCGGCATCGCCACGCTGCAGGCGGCCAGCGGCGCGCAGGTGCTGAGCAGCGCCGCCGGCGCGCGCGAACTCGCGCTGGGTGGCGCCGACCGCAGCGACCCGCAGTTCGGTTCGATTCCGGATTACCCGCCGGTGAAGCAGGCGCGCGTGGTGCGCGACGGCGAGACCGTGCGGCTGGGCAACGTGGCGGTCACCGCGCACTACACGCCCGGCCACACCGCCGGCAGCACGTCGTGGACCTGGACCTCCTGCGAAGGCCGGCGCTGCCTGCGCATCGCCTATGCCGACAGCCTCAGCGCGGTCAGCGCCCCCGGCTACCGCTTCCTCGACCATCCCGCCTATGTCGCCGGCTTCCGCCGTGCCCTCGTCACTGTCGCCGCGCTGCCCTGCGACATCCTGCTCACCCCGCACCCCGACGCCAGCGGCTTCTGGGAGAAGGTCGCCCGGCGCAAGTCGCCTTCCGACGTGGCGCCGTTGATCGATCCGCAGGCCTGCCGCGACTACGCGGCCGACGCCGGCAAGGACCTCGACGCGCGATTGGCGAAAGAGCGCGCGGCCCAGTGACCCGCGCGCGTCCGTACCGCTGGCCTTACGCCTTGCCGTAGCGCTGCTGCAGCAGCGCGAACACCGCACGCAGGCCCATCGCCTCGCCGCCGCGCGGGCGACCGGGCCGGTCGGCGTCGTTCCAGGCGTAGGTGTCCAGGTGCAGCCAGGGCAGGCCGTCGGGCACGAAGCGTTCCAGGTACAGCGCGGCGGTGATCGCGCCGGCGTGGCGCGAGGGGCCGCCGTTGGCGAAGTCGGCGAGGTAGGAGTCGAGCATCTTGCGGTAGGGGCGCCACAGCGGCAGCCGCCACAGCGGATCGGCCACCGCCTTGCCGGCGGCCAGCGCCGCATCGGCCAGCGCATCGTCGTTGCCGAACAGCGCGGGCAAGTCGGGGCCGAGCGCCACGCGCGCGGCGCCGGTGAGCGTGGCGAAGTCGATCATCAGCTCCGGCTGCTGTTCGGCGCCGTAGGCCAGCGCATCGCAGAGGATCAGGCGGCCTTCGGCGTCGGTGTTGTCGATCTCCACGCTGTGGCCGGCGCGGGTCACCACCACTTCGCCGGGGCGCAGCGCGTTGCCGCTCACCGCGTTCTCCACCGCGGGCACCAGCAGGGTGAGCCGCACCGGCAGCTGCGCCTGCATCACCAGCCCGGCCAGCGCGATCGCGTGCGCGGCGCCGCCCATGTCCTTCTTCATCCAGCGCATGCCGTCGGAGGACTTCAGGTCGAGGCCGCCGGTGTCGAAGCACACGCCCTTGCCGACGATCACCAGCTTCGGGTGATCCGCCTTGCCCCAGCTCAGTTCGAGCAGCCGCGGCTCGCGATGGCTGGCGCGGCCCACCGCGTGGATGGTGGGAAAGTTCGCCTTCAGCAGCTCGTCGCCGACCCAGTCGCGCACCTTGGCCTTGTGCGCCTTGCCGAGGTGCTTGACCGCCTTGCCGAGTTGCTCGGGGCCCATGTCCTCGGTGGGCGTGTTGACCAGGTCGCGCACCAGCGCGGTGGCTTCGTCCAGGGGCTGCACCGCGGCGAGCGTGGCGGCGTCCACCGCCAGCGCGGCCGGCGCGCGCTTCGCCGTGCGGTAACGGGTGAACTGGTAGGCGCCCAGCGCCCAGCCCAGCGCCGCCTGCACGGGGTCCAATGACACGCCCTCCGCGGCGAGCTGGTACACGCCCTCGGGCAGCGTGGTCGGCAGCCCGCCCAGCGCGCCCAGCGGATCGGCCGCATCCACGCCCACCAGCACGCGGTCGAGCTTGCCGTGCGCATCGGCGAGCAGCAGGGTGCTGCCGGGCCGGGCGTCGAAGCCGTTCGCCTCCAGCCAGCGCCGCTGCGCGGCATCCAGGCGCTTCTTCGCGCCGGCAAGGTGACGGGCGTCGGTGGCCTCGATCGTGATGCGATGGCGGGGAGCGGCGGAGCGGTCGAGCAGGGCTGGCATGGATGGCCTCGCGTGGCATGCGGGTTGGGCAAACCGCAATGATGCGCCGATGCGGCCCTGCGGTCACGCCGCGGCGTGGCTCTCCAGCCAGTCGGCGAGCCCGCCCAGGTCGTTGAAGACCAGCTCCGGCGGCTCGCCCAGCGCGGCGGGCCAGGCTTTGCCGTGGCGATTGATCCACGCCGCGCGCAGGCCGGCGCGGTGGGCGCCGACCACGTCGAGCTCGGGGTCGTCGCCCACGTGCAGCACCTCGTGCGCGGCTACGCCGAGGCGGCCGACCGCAGCGAGGAAGATGCGCGGATCGGGCTTGGCCGCACCCACGTCGCGCGAGCAGACGTGGTGGGCGAAATGTGCCTGCACGCCGGTGCGCGCGAGGTCGGCGTTGCCGTTGGTGAGGCTGGCCAGCGGCCAGCGCGCGGCGAGCCGTTCGAGCGCGGGCAGGCTGTCGGGCCAGGGCTCCACCGCGTTGCGGGCTGCGAAGTAGATCTCCCACAGCGTCTCCAGCGGCGCATCGGCGATGCCGCAGGCAACGAAGACGTGCTGCTGGGTGAGCCGGCGCTGGGTGGTGAAGTCGTGGGCGAGGTCGGGCCGCGACTCGGCCACCTGCGCGCGCAGCGCGCGCATGGCCGGGATCGGCCAGGCGCGGGCCACCTCGGGCCAGTGTGCGCGCAGGTAATCGTCCACCGCGCGGTCCGCCAGCTCGAGCGCCGGCAGCACCGGCCATAGGGTGTCGTCGAGGTCGAGCGTGACGGCGCGTATCGGCACGGCGGGAGCCTGCGGCCAGGCTCTCAGTTGCTGCTGATCCGCAGCGACTGGCCGAGCCGGATGTTGTCGTTCTTCAGGTGGTTCCAGGTGCGCAGGTCGGCCACGGTCACGCCGTGCCTCTCGGCGATGACGGACAAGGTGTCGCCCTTGACCACGGTGTAGCTGGCCGTGGCATGGGACGACGCGCTGCCGGTTCCGCTGGCGGAGGCCATCCTGGCGTTCGCCGCGTTGCGGCTGTCCAGCGCGGCACGGGCGTCGGCGGTGCGCTGCGAGGTCGGCGCGATGGCGGAGGCCGCGGCGTAGGTGGCGCCCGGCGCGGCGATCGGCGGGACGATAGGTGCCTTGGCGGTGCTGGCGGTCGCCTCGTCGAACACCTTGTCGCGGCGCTGCTGGTCCTCGGCCGCCAGCGCGATGCCGTCCTGGTACGGCAGCACCATGTGGCTGCGCAGCGCGGCCTTGGCCTTGTCGGTCTGCAGGTAGTCGAGGAAATCCTGCACCGCGGCGGCCTTGCTGCTGTTCGGGTTGCTCACCAGGTACAGCGGTGCGTACAGCGGATAGCTGCCGTTGGCGACGTTCGCCAGGGTCGGCGCCACGTTGTCGATCGGGATGGTGCGCAGCTTGCGGTTGCCGATCACGTCGGCCAGCGTGGACACGCCCAGCGCGTTCGGATCCAGCGCCACGCCCTGCTCCAGCGCATCGGTGTTGAGGTAGTAGCGCGAGGCGGAGATCTGCTGGTCGCCGCGGCCGAACAGCAGGCTGCGCAGGCTGTATTCCACGCCGTCGTTCGGGCTGATCACCGCGTACAGGTCGATCGGCGCGTCCCTGCCGCCCACGTCCTTCCAGTTCCTGACGTAGCCCAGGTAGATCTCGTGCAGCTGGCGCGCGGTGAGGTTGCGTATCGGGTTGGCCGGGTTGGCGATCATCACCAGCCCGTCCCACGCCACCGGCGTGAAGGTGAGGCGGGCGTTCTCGGGCGTGCCGTCGCTGGGGCGCGCGCTGCCGGCGATATCGGCGGTGCCGCCGGCCACCGCATCGATGCCCGAGGCGGTGTTGAACGGCTGCAGCACGATGCGGCCGTGGCCGCTGCGCTCCCATGCCTTCGCGACGTTGTCCATCACCGCGCGGCCGGTGGCGACGTCGCCGCGCCAGATCAGCGTGGTGCGGCTCGCCTTGTGGGTGACCGGCGCCTTGTGGCGGACGACGGGGTGGTGGGTCGGTTTCGTCGCGGCGAACGCGGGGGCGGCGAGGCAGGCGCCGAACAGGAGGGCAGGCAACAGGCGGACAGCACGAACGGACATGGCGACGGAAGACCCCGACAGGAATGGGTGGCGAAGGAGTGAGGGTGGCGGCGCGTGATCCCGGCCGGCGCACAAAGGTGGACGAACGCCGGTTATTTCAACGGCTTGGGGGCAAAACATCAAGCGCAAACAGGCGCCATTGCGACGCAGGCACACCCGCATGCGTGCTGCGGTTCACGTTGCGCGCCATGCGTTTGCGCATGGCGCGCAACGTCGC
The DNA here is from genome assembly GCA_021805685.1 of Pseudomonadota bacterium. Taxonomy (GTDB): domain Bacteria; phylum Pseudomonadota; class Gammaproteobacteria; order Xanthomonadales; family Rhodanobacteraceae; genus Rhodanobacter_A. The sequence continues at coordinate 11,708 of JAJZET010000206.1, read as the reverse complement.
ATCCCTGTCGATGGCGAGGCCGGCGACGTTGCCGCCGGCCTGCCGCTCACTGGATCAGCACGTAATGCGTGCCCTGGTCGTCGGCCACCACCAGCGCGAGCTGGCGCGGGCGCACGCCGGCGAGTTCGCGCAGCATGCGCAGGTCGGTGATGCGCATGTTGCCCACGCCGATCACCAGGTCGCCGGCGACCAGGCCGGCGGCGGCGGCGCGGCTGTTCGGCTGCACCGCGCTCGCCACGGCGCCGTACATGCCCTGGCTGCGCTGGCGCCGGCTGAGTTCGGTGAAGGTGACGCCGGCGAGGCGCGGATCGAGCCGCGCGCCGTCGATGCTGGCGAGTTGTTCCGGGCGCAGCACCGCGCTGACCTCGCGCGCCTTGCCGCCGTGCAGCACGCCCAACTTTACCGTGCTGCCCACCGGCAGCAGGCCTTCGGCGTTGCGCAGTTCGTCGACGCTGTGCAGCGGCTTGCCATTGATCGAGGTGACCACGTCGCCGGGCCGCAGGCCGGCCTGCTCGGCGGGCGAGCCGGCATCCACGCCGGTCACCACCACGCCGTGATCCTGCGCCAGGCCGAGCAGGCGCGCGATGCGCGGCGTGATGTCCTGCGACTGCAGGCCCAGCGTGCCGCGCTCCACCTTGCCGTGCGCGATCAGCTGCTGCATCACCTCGCTGGCGAGGTTGCTGGGGATCGCGAAGCCGATACCCACGTTGCCGCCCGAGGGCGAGAAGATCATCGTGTTGATGCCCACCAGCTGGCCGCGCAGGTTCACCAGCGCGCCACCGGAGTTGCCGGGGTTGATCGAGGCATCGGTCTGGATGAAATTCTGGTAGCGCGAGTCGCCCAGGCCGGAGCGGCCCAGCGCGGAGACGATGCCCGAGGTCACTGTCTCGCTGAGCCCGAACGGTTCGCCCACCGCCACCACGTAGTCGCCCACGCGCAGCGCGGAGGAGTCGGCCACCGGCAGCGCCTGCAGGTGGGAGGCGTGGATCTGGATCACCGCCACGTCGGTGTCCGGGTCGGTGCCCACCAGGGTGGCCTTGAACGTGCGGCCGTCCTGCAGCGTCACCGTGATGTCGTCGGCGCCGCCCACCACGTGGTTGTTGGTGAGGATGTAGCCCTTGGCCGCGTCCACGATCACGCCCGAGCCCAGGCTCTGCTCCACCCGCTCGCGCGGCGCGGCCGGCAGGCCGAAGAACTGGCGGAACACCGGATCATCGAAATAAGGATTGCGCACCTGCACGCGCGTCTTGCTGGAGATGTTCACCACCGCCGGCGTCACGTGTTGCAGCATCGGCGCCAGCGAGGGCATGGCCTGGCCGTCGACGGCGGGCGGCATCGCGGCGCGGCTGGCGGCGGGCAAGGCGAGGCCGACAAGCAGCGCGCAGGCGCCGGCCAGCCGCAGCGGGAAACGGGGCAAACGGAACGACATCGGACTCCTCCTGCCGGGGATCGGGAAACGGCGCATTCGACTGCCGCAGGCGGTATCAGGTTCCCGCGCGCGGCGTGGCGCCGACAGCGTACGCGACACTTTACATCGCGCTTCCCCGGCGCTACCTTGCTATCGGTTCGCAACCACAACATCTTGTGCTTGTCTGCGGGCGGTCGGACAAGCACTGGTGGGGCGAATCGCTGCACAGGGGAAGTCCGGCATCCAGTCGGCAAGGCGGCGCCGCGGCATCCAACCGCTGCGCGCCGCGCGATCCGGCGATGACGACGGCAATCAACAACAAGGCCGCAAGGCCGCTAGAAGAAGAGGTCAGGGAACCGATGAGCACAGCACGCGTGCCAGCCACGGGATCGGAACTGCAACGCGATGCCGCCGTGGCGATCCCGCTGCAACCTGCCTCGCAGGACATCTGGGACAAGAAGTACCGCCTGCGCACCAAGGCCGGCGAGCCGGTGGACATCGACGTGGACGGCACCTGGCAGCGCGTGGCGCGCGCCCTGTCCGACGTGGAGGCCACCCCCGAACTGCGCGAGCAGTGGAACGAACGCTTCCTGTGGGCGCTGCGCCGCGGCGCGATCCCCGCCGGCCGCATCACCTCCAACGCCGGCGCGCTGGAGCACAAGCCCGCCACCTCCACCATCAACTGCACCGTGTCCGGCACCATCCGCGACTCCATGGACGACATCCTGGAGAAGGTGCACGAGGCCGGCCTCACGCTGAAGGCCGGCTGCGGCATCGGCTACGAGTTCTCCACGCTGCGCCCGCGCGGCGCGTACGTGTCGGGCGCCGGCGCGTACACCAGCGGCCCGCTGTCCTTCATGGATATCTACGACAAGATGTGCTTCACCGTGTCGTCCGCCGGCGGTCGCCGCGGCGCGCAGATGGGCACGTTCGACGTCAGCCATCCCGACGTGAAGGAATTCATCCGCGCCAAGCGCGAGGACGGCCGCCTGCGCCAGTTCAACCTCAGCCTGCTGGTCACCGACGGCTTCATGCAGGCGGTGGAGCACGACCAGGACTGGCCGCTGGTGTTCCCGGTGCACGTCAAGGAACAGGACGAGATCGAGCTCAACGACCCGGCCAAGGTGGTGTGGCGCGAGTGGCCCACCCACGAGAACTACGTGGCCCGTGAAGACGGCCTGGTCGCCTGCAAGGTGTACGGCCACATCCGTGCGCGGCACCTGTGGGACATGATCATGGTCTCCACGTACGACTACGCGGAGCCTGGGTTCATCCTGATCGATAAGGTCAACGAGATGAACAACAACTGGTGGTGCGAGCACATCCGCGCCACCAACCCGTGCGTCACCGCCGATACGCGTCTGGCGACTCAGTACGGCATGGTACCGATCGGTGAGCTATACGCTACCGGCAAGCCGCTGTCGGTATCGGTGGATCGCCGCTCACTGGAGATGGACGGCCGTGGCGTGGAGACGCGCCCCGCCAAACCCGCATTCATGACGGCGCGACAGGCGCCGGTGTATCGGGTTCGTACCGAAGACGGCTACGAGATCAAAGCCACCGAATGGCATGATTTCTACGTCGAGCGTGGCAAGGTCAAGCTGCGCGACCTGAAGATCGGCGAACGCATCTTGGTGCAGTCGGGCAAAGGCCAGTTTGGCCATCAGGGCAGCGAGGACCTCGGTCTGTTGCTTGGCCTTATCGCCGGCGACGGCCATTTCACCAATCGCGGCAAGGAACAGCAGGCGGCGGTGATCACCCTGTGGGGCGAGGATCGCGCTCTGGCTGACCGAGTGGCGGCCTACGTCAACACGCTTATCGCGCATACCGCGCATACCGCGCATGCCGGCCGCGACTACCAGGTATCGCCCGTGGCGGTGCCCGAGCGCCAGCAGGTGTTCATCCGCTCAGTGTTGCTGGCGCGCCTGCTCGAACACTACGGTTTCAGTGCAACCACCAAGCTGCGTGTTCCCGAGGTGATCTGGCGTGGTTCGGAGGCGTGCGTTAGGGCCTACTTGCGTGCACTATTCCAGTGCGACGGTACGGTGAACGTGTCGAGCGGCAGTCAAAGCTGCTCGATCCGTCTGGCGTCCAGTGAGCAGAGCCTGTTGCAGGACGTGCAGATGCTGCTGGCGAATTTCGGCGTGTTCTGCCGCATTCACAAGCGCCGTCCCGCGCAGGAACGCATGATGCCGGATGGCCACGGGTCAAACCGTGCATACCGCTGCTCCGCCAATTACGAGCTGATTGTGGATGGCGAGTCACGCGAGCGCTTCATGGATGAGGTCGGCTTCCTGCTGCCGCGCAAGAACGAGCGCTACCGAGCCTGGCGCGAGGGCAAGCTGCTGCGTAAGAGCCAGCGCTTCGCATCGCGCATCGAAAGCATCGAGTACGTCGGCGAGGAGCCGGTGTTCGACACTACTCAACCGGATCACAACGCGGTCATTTTCAACGGTCTGGTGACTGGGCAGTGCGGCGAGCAGCCCTTGCCGCCGTACGGCTCCTGCCTGCTCGGCTCGATTAACCTCACCACCTTCGTGCGCGACCCGTTCGGCCCCAAGGCCCGCTTCGACTGGGACGAATACCGCGAAGTGGTGAAGGTGTTCACCCGCATGCTGGACAACGTGGTGGAGATCAACGGCCTGCCGCTGGAGCAGCAGCGCAACGAGATCATCAGCAAGCGCCGCCACGGCATGGGCTACCTTGGCCTGGGCTCCACGCTCGCCATGCTCAAGCTGCGCTACGGCAGCGTCGAGGCGGTCTCTTTCACCGAGGACGTTTCGCGCGAGATGGCCGTGGCCGGCTGGGAAGTGGCGCTGGACCTGGCCAAGGAAAAGGGCGTGGCGCCCGTGCTCGCCAGGGAGTACACCGTCACCGGAGACATGCTGCGCAAGCGCCCGGAAATGGCGAAGGACGGTTGGAAAGTCGGGGACGCCATCCCCGGCCGTGTGCTGCACGCCAAGTACAGCCGCTACATGCAGCGCATCGCCGAGGTGGCGCCCAACCTGGTGGCGCAGCTCGCCGAGACCGGCGCGCGCTTCACCCACCACAGCTCGATAGCGCCCACTGGCACCATCTCGCTGTCGCTGGCCAACAACGCCAGCAACGGCATCGAGCCCAGCTTCGCCCACCACTACTCGCGCAATGTGATCCGCGAGGGCAGGAAGACCAAGGAAAAGGTCGAGGTCTACAGCTACGAGCTGCTGGCCTACCGCGCGCTGATCAACGCCAACGCGATGCCGTACTCCGATGACCCGCAGGCCAAGCTGCCGGACTACTTCGTCGCGGCCGACGACATCAGCCCGAAGCAGCACGTGGACATCCAGGCCGCCGCGCAGAAGTGGGTCGACTCGTCGATCTCCAAGACCGCGAACGTGCCCACGGACTACCCCTACGAAGACTTCAAGGACATCTACTTCTACGCCTACAAGCAGGGTCTGAAAGGGTGCACCACCTTCCGCTTCAACCCTGCTGCTTTCCAGGGCGTGCTGGTGAAGGAAGCCGACCTCGCCAACACCCTCTACCACTTCGAACTGGAAGACGGTAGCGTTATCGAACTTCGCGGCAACGAGGAAGTGGAATACGACGGCGAGATGCACACCGCCGCCAACCTCTTCGATGCCCTGAAGGAAGGCTATTACGGCAAGTTCTGACACCGAGTCCACGAACGCAACGATCATCGCCGAGGGGTACACCCGCATGTCCATCGATACCGAAGTCGAAGTGCAAAACAGTGCTGTGCCGGCCGCCCCCGCGGAACCGGTGATCGAAGTGCCGGCCGTCGCCGCGCCCGCACCGGTCGTGCCGGCTGCCGCGCCGAAGAAGACCGCCGCCAAGAAGAGGGCTGCGCCGAAGAAGGCCGCACCGAAAAAGGCGGCGGCCAAGAAGGCTCCGGCCAAGAAGGCGGTGAAGAAAGCCGCCAAGAAGGCCGCGGCCAAGAAGCCCGCCGCCAAGAAGGCCGTGAAGAAGGCTGCCGCCAAGAAAGCGGTGAAGAAGGCTGCGAAGAAAGTCGCGAAGAAGGCCGCTCCCGCCAAGAAGGCGGCGAAGAAGGCCGCGAAGAAGGTTGCCGGCAAGGCGAGGAAGGTCGCCAAGGCCGCAAAGAAGGTCAGCAGCAAGAAGACGGCGAAGAAAGCCGCTCCCAAGAAGACAGCCAAGAAGGCTGCCGTGAAGAAGGCCGCCAAGGCGGTCAAGAGGTCCACTGCCAGCAAGAAGGCGAGCGTCAAGTCGGCGAAGAAACCCGCCGCCAAGAAGGCCGCCCGCAAGAAGTAAGTCCAGAAGCAGCCGGCCCGGCCTCGCGCCGGGCCGGCTGTTTTTCTCTCTGCGGCGGCGTGCTTTTGCTCGTCATCCCGGCGAAGGCCGGGATCCAGTGCCTCCCGCTACCGCCGGAATGAGGCATTCCGGAACGTCCGCAGGTTTGTTTTCTACGCGCCGCCGTCCACTCAGGTAAAGAACATCATGGCGATCAAGATCGAAAAGAAGATCAAGGGCTACAACGTCGTCAAGCCCGAGGACAAGGCCGCGCCCGCGCCCGCGCCTCAGGCCAAGGCCGCCGCCGAGCCGCGCCAGGCCGAAGTCATCCAGATGCACGAGAGTCTGGAGCGCCCCGAGCAGCTCATCGGCTCCACCTTCAAGATCAAGTCGCCGCTGTTCGAGCACGCGCTGTACGTCACCATCAACGACATCGTGCTTAACGCCGGCACCAAGCACGAGCAGCGCCGCCCCTTCGAGATCTTCATCAACTCGAAGAACATGGATCACTTCCAGTGGATCGTGGCGCTCACCCGCATCCTCTCTGCCGTGTTCCGCAAGGGCGGCGACGTCACCTTCATCGTGGAAGAGCTGAAGGCCGTGTTCGACCCCCGCGGCGGCTACTTCAAGGCCGGCGGCGTCTACATGCCCAGCATCGTCGCCGAGATCGGCGCGGTGATCGAGCAGCACATGAAGAACATCGGCCTGATCCACGATCCAGAGATGAGCGACAGCCAGCGCGCGCTGATCGCCGAGAAGCGGGCTGCCTACGAAGCCAATTCGGTCAAGAAGCCGGACGCCGCCGCTGATGCGCCTGCCGAATCCAACGGCAGCTTCCCGCCTGGTGCCACGTTGTGCCAGAAGTGCAATACGCAGGCGCTGGTGCTGATGGACGGGTGTCAGACTTGTTTGAATTGTGGGTATAGCAAGTGTGGGTGAGCGCGCTCGAATTGCCAACGTGTTGGCGCTGTTGCGGGGATACCCAAAAGGCGCTAGTCGAGACCCCATAAGTCGCTAGTGCGGGGCCCATAAGCTGCTAGTAGATAAATCGGGCGTGGGGTTGCCTCGTTGCATGGCCTAAGCGGAGAGTCGGGTGTCCGCCGAGCCTACCGTGATCGTGGCCCCGTCCGCGGCGACCCGTTTGCACGACCTAGCGTGGCCAGCAATGGAGCGCGGGCTTACGGGGATGGGCTTTCGCATGATTAAAAGGGATGTGGTTAATTAAATCGGACGGTAACGGGGTCACTTACCAGCTCCAAGCCAACCCGCCCCACGCCACGAATCCGCTACCAGCCACGCCGCCGCCGTCAGCACCCAGGTCGCGTAGGTCTCGCCCCAGTTGAAGGCGTTGACATGGCCGGCGGCGACCATGGGCAGCCAGATCAGCATCAGGAACAGGCCCATCATCACCGCTGAGAGGGTGGCGGCCAGCCGGGCGAGCACGTTGAACAAGATCGCCGCGCCGGCGGCGAGGTAGGCGCTGCCAGTGAAGTAGGCCCAGAACACCGGCACATGCAGCCAGTGGGGAATCAGCGGGGCGGTGAGCTTGAGGTAGGCGAAGTGCGAGAAGCCGAAGGCGATCAACGCCAGGCCGTAGAGCACGCGCGCCAGGCGCAGGCCACGCTGGCCGACGGCGAGGCCGAGCCGGCGCCGGTCTGCATCTGTGGCGAACCGTGCATGCAGCACCCAGGCGCCCGCCACGATCACCGCCATCTCGCCGCAGTATTGATACGAGCCTTCCGTGAGCGGCGCCTGGACGATCAGCGGCAGCTTGAACGCCAGCAGCCACAGCAGGGCGTAGAAAAACAGCACGCGTGCGGCCATCGCCGTCGAGCGCGACCCGAGCAGGCCGAGGCCACACGCCAGCGAAACCACGGCACAGAGGCCGGCCAAGAACTCTGCTGCCGGCACGCGGTCGAACACCGGCTGCCAGATCACGGTGAATCCGCCCTCGATCAGGCCGAGCAGGCCGAGGGCGACCAGGGTCGCCGCAAACACGGCATGCGCTATGTTGGCGATACGCATGGCTTGATCCTCTGTGGAGAAAAAGGTGGCGGGGACCATTCTGGGGCATCGAACCGCACGACATCTGGGCCTGGCCCTGCTCGCCATGGGCCTGCTGGCGCTGGCCGGTTGCGCCACCGCGCCGCCGCGCGACCCCGACAACCTCTGTTCGATCTTCAACCAGTACCCGAGTTGGTACCGCGACGCCCGCGCGGCGCAGCGACGCTGGGGCACGCCGGCCAACGTGTTGATGGCGTTCGTGCAGCGGGAATCCGACTACCGCGAGAAGGCCCGCCCGGCGCGGCCGCACTTCCTGTTCATCCCCTTGCCGCGTCGTTCCAGCGCCTATGGCTACGCGCAGGCGCAGGACCCGGTGTGGCGCGAGTACCTCAGGGCCACCGGCCACTGGTTCAAGAGCCGCAAGCACATGGGCAACTCGCTGGATTTCATCGGCTGGTACACCGACCTGATCCACCGCGAGCTGGGCATCTCGAAGTGGGATCCGCGGCACCTGTACATCGCCTACCACGAAGGTATCGACGGCTACCGCAGCGGCTACTGGCGGCACGACCGCCACCTGCTCGAGACCGCCGACTACGTCGACCGCCTCGCCCGCGAATACGGCGCGCAGCTGCGCGCGTGCCGTTAGTGGAACCACCGCCAGGCAGACGCGTCTCGCGGCACGGAAGCGCTTTGCACCTTCGCCGACATGCTTGCGGCAACGTGCCGCCCACCGGTCGCGGCGTGGCCTCTTGGCCGCGGTGCGCGAACGATGCAAGATCGCCGCGCCGGCCTGGGCCGGTCTCCATCCACCTCGACCGGCCATCCGCGCGATAGGCCGTCAGCCGCGCAGGGGGCGGCCGCATCCATGATGACTCTCGACGAATGGACCATGCTCGGCACCTGGGCCGCACCGGCCATATCGGCCCTGGGCTTCCTGCTGATCCGCAACCAGCTCAAGGGCGACCGCGAGGCGCTGGAGACGCAGACCAGCTGGGAGATCTACAACGTCGGCGGCAGCATCCTGCAGACCTTCATCAGCCACCCCGAGTGCCGCCCGTATTTCTACGACGGCCTGCCCTTGCCGGAGCAGGAGCCGCTGCGCAGCAAGGTGCTGGCGGTGAACGAGCTGATCTGCGACCACATGGAGAACATCATCCTGCACCGCGAGGCGATCGACGCGGAGACTTACCAGGTCTGGGTGCTGTACATGCAGGGCCTGTACAACCGCAGCCCGACCATGCGCTGGTTCCTGGAGCCGGGCTGCGAGGGCTACCGCTACTCACGCCAGCTGCTCGACCTGCTGGAAGATGGCCTGCGCCAGCAGGTGGGCCAGCACGACTGGCTGGCCCGGCAGCGCGGCCTGGCCGCGGCGGTTACGCCGGCGGATAGCGCATCAGCGTGATCGGCCGGTCCACGTAACGGTCCTGCTCGACGGTCTGCCAGCCCAGCCGCTCGTACAGCGCGACCTGGTCGAAGGTGTACAGGTAGCACGGCGTGTCCAGCGCGTTGGCGTAGTCCATCACGTACTGCACCAGCGCGCCGCCGATGCCGCGTCCGCGCCACGCCGGCAGCACCAGCACGTTGGCTAGCCAGGGGCCCAGCGTCGGCCGCGTGGGCAGGTCGTGCGGCACGATGCTGGCGATGCCGACCAGTTCGCCGTTGGCGCGCGCACCGAAAAACTTGGGCACGGTGACCGAAGGCAGCAGCGCGCGGGCGATGTCCTGCTGGTTTTCCGCCCAGACGGCGTCCGATTCGAAGCGCGCCCATTCCTGGTAGATCCACTGTCCGGCCAGCTCCGCTTCGCGGCCTTCGCGCAAGGGGGAAATGTCGTAGTCGGTGGCGATGCTCACGGGCGGGTCCCTGCGGTGCGGTGTGTGCCATGGTAGTGGCAGCGGAGGGGTGGAGTAAGGATCGCCCCGCCCGGGGTTACCATCGACGCCGCCTTCGACCCGCAGCACGGACCGACGATGACCGACGACGAGATGAAGCGCTGCCCGGCCTGCGCCGAGTGGATCCAGGCCCAGGCCCGCAAGTGCCGCTACTGCGGCACCGACCTCGACGCCTATGTTGCCGAGCACGAGGCGCCGGCGGAGCAGACGCTGTTCAGCGGCCACCCGCGGGTGATCTACAGCTTCGGCCAGTACGTGCTGGTGGTCTGCACGCTGGGGCTGGCATGGCTGGTGTACTGGCTGCGCAGCGCCAGCCTCACCTTCACCGTCACCACCCAGCGCGTGCGGGTGGAGCGCGGCCTGTTGTCCAAGGTGCAGGACAACGTGGAGCTGTTCCGCGTGGACCACTTCGACATCCTCAAGCCGCTGGGCATGCGCCTGCTCGGCCTCTGCCGCGTCACCCTGCATTCCTCCGACCAGGCGATGCCGTTGGTCGATCTCTACGGCATCCCGGGGCTGGAGGCGATGGCCGATACCCTGCGCGAATGTTCCCTGTGCGAACGCGCCCGCCGGCGTGTGCTGCCGATGGAGCGGATGTAGCTCTTCAGTGGCGCGTGGCGGCAGGTCTGGGCGAGGAGGCGCGTGACATGACGTTCGGTTGGATCCTGCTCGGTACGCTCGGCCAGCTGATGCTGGCGTGCTTCCTGTTCATGGTGGTGGCGTTCTCCGCCGGCGGGCTCGTTAACGGCGCCAGGCTGGGCAAGGCCGAGCTGCGCATCCTTGATCTTTCGATCTACCTGTTGCCGGCGCTTTGCGTGCTCAGCGCCGCCATCGTGATCGGGCTATACCTGCGCGGTGGCGGTGCGGCGTGCTACGGCTGGTATGCCCTGCCGCTGGCGGGCGCGGCGTGGTACGTCGCGTACGCCCTGATACTGCACCGCCGTTCGTAGCGCGGGCTGGGGGCATCGCGACCGGCTTCGGGGTTGGGTGAGGCCTTGTGCGCAAAGCCATCCGTTGCGCGCGCAGTGCTTGGCGTATTGCGGCCGCAATGGCGGGCTTTGCGGCCATACTGGCGGCCCCTCGGCTTCCCCTTTCGGCGGTATCCGCATGTCCCTCAAGGCCGACTTCGAACTGATGGCCCAGTACAACCAGCGGATGAACACGCGGCTCTACGCTGCGGCGGCGGCGCTGGACGAGGCGGAGCTGCGCGCGGACCGGGGCGCGTTCTTCGGCTCCATCCTCGCCACGCTGGCGCACATCCATGCTGCCGACATGCACTGGCTGAAGCGCTTCGCCGCGGCGATGCCGGACGTGGCGGCGCTGGATGCCGTGCGCGCCGCGCCGCTGCCGCCGCTGGTGCGCGGCATCGTGTCTCCGGACTTCGCCACGCTGCGCATGGAGCGCGAGCCGCTGGACGCCGTGTTCGTCGCATTCACCCGCGAGGCCACCGATGCGCTGTACGCGCAGCCGCTCGACTACACCAACACGGCAGGCGAGACGCACTGCAAGCGGGCCGGACTGGTGCTGCGCCATGTGTTCAACCACCAGACCCACCACCGCGGGCAGATCACCACCCTGCTCAGCCAGCGCGGGATCGATGTCGGCGTGACCGATCTTTCCGCGCTGATCCCGGAGTGCGCGGCGGGGTGAGGCGACGCCTCGCCCGCATGCGTGCACGCAGCCAGACGGCCTCTGCCGTGTCCCCGCCGTTGATCCAGGTCAACACGGCGCGGCGCGCGCGCGACTAGCCTCCTACTGCACCGTGGCGCTTGCCCCTGCTCGGCAGGCGGGCACGGCGGCAGGAGGTGGCAGCCATGGCCACGCTCGTGTTGACGATCCTGGCGGCTGCCGAACTGGTTCTGGCGGATGCACGCTGCGCACCGCAGGTGCTGGCGATCCGCGATTTTCATGCGGGTTGGAGCAAACCGCATGCGGCTGCGGCCGAGGAGGAAGACATCATGCGAGTATCGAACCGGATGATTTGCCTGGGCATGCTCGTGTCGGCGGCGACGCTGGCGATGGCGCTGCCGGTCGCCGGGAGGGCACCGGCGCCACCCGCGCAAGCGGCCTCGACGGCAGCTTCCGACGCCACGGCCGCGATGCTGGGCAACATGCAGACGATGCGCGAGCAGATGGCGAAGCTGCACGCCACCACC
>JAJZET010000008.1 GCA_021805685.1 Pseudomonadota bacterium | reverse complement strand
GCTCGAAGATCTGCGCGGCCACCTTGGGTGCGATGCCGGGACCGCGATCGGTCACCTCGAGGATCGGCTCGCCGTGTTCGCCGTTGCGCACGATCACCATCACGCGAGCCGGCTCGCCGGGCAGGCGGCCGTAGCGCAGCGCGTTCTGCACCAGGTTCCAGACCACCTGCTGCAGCTGCTGCGGATCGGCCACCGCGGCTACTGCGGTGGCGCCGCCCACGACCACGCGCAACGTGTCGTTGCCGATGTCGTTGCCGAGCTTGTACTCGTCCACGAAGCCCTGCGCCCAGCGACCGAGGTCCAGCGTCTCCGGCCGCGAGCGTTCGCGGCGCGACAGCTGCAGGATGTTCTCGATGATCTCGTTGAGCCGCACGCAGTGGTTGTTGATGATCTCCACCATGCGCTGGTCGGCGGCGTCCATCTTCTCGGACTCGGCGAGCAGCTGCGCGGAGTAGCGGATCGCCGCCAGCGGGTTGCGGATCTCGTGCGCGATCGAGGCCGACAGCCGGCCCAGTGAACTGAGCGTGAGCTCCTCGGCGCGGCGCGACAGCAGCGAGGTGTCGTCGAGGAAGATCAGCACCAGCGAATCGTCGTTCGGCGCGAGGCGCGAGAAGCGCGGCACCACCTCGGGCACGCCGTCGGCGAGCTGGGTGGCGGTCTCGTCCAGCTTGCCCGAGGTCATCCAGTGGTAAAGCCGGCGCGACAGCTCCGGCGCGAGGCGGCCCAGGTCGCGCTGCTCGGCGCTGGGATTGCCCAGCAGCATCCACGCCGACTCGTTGATCTGGTGGATGCGGTTGGCGTCGTCGACCAGCATCACGCCGGTCTTCATGCGGCGGATGATCAGCTCGTTGACCTGCGACAGGTTGGCCAGGTCGGTGCTGCGCTGCTCGGCCAGCGCCTCGCTGGCGCGCAACTGCCGGCCCAGCACGTGGCACAGCGTGGTGATCGAGAAATAGGCCAGGCCAAACAGCCCCGACTCCAGCAGGTTGCGTTCGCCGAGGCTGTTGCCGGGGCCGGCCAGCACGGCATGGCCGAGCACGCCCAGCGTGGCCAGCGCGGCGAAGAAGCTGGAGAAGCGCAGCGACAGGATCAGTGCGCCCACGCCCAGGTTGACCGCCAGCATCATGGCGATGCCGATGCGGGCATAGCCGATGGCGCTGATCGCCAGCACGGCGGCGGCGATATCCACCACCAGCCAGATCGACACGGTGGCCTTGGCGTAGGGGGCGCAGCGTCCGGTCAGCGCCAGCGCCGCCACCGCGAACAGCAGGTAGGGCAGGGTGACCACCAGGGCGAACTGCAGCGAACCGGCCGAAACGCCGCCGATCTTCGACGGTGCAAACGCCAGGCCGATGTATACCAGCGCCTGTACCAGCCGGAAGACGTTGAAGAACAGCATTTCATGGCGGATCGCCGCCGGAACGGGGCGCGGGGCGTTGAGCTGCGGCAGGGCGGTGCTGGACACGGCGCTTGGCACTCCGGGGCGGGTGGACGGCAGTATACGGATGCGCGGTGCGCGCGGTTCGCGCCCCCGCCCCTTTCCATCGGGGGCCGCTTCCGCGAAAATAGGCGGCCGTGTCGCGCAATTCCCTCCCTTCAAGGCGGGCAGCGGCATCGACCTGCCGGCAGCGTCCGCGCCGTCCGACCCCCGCAAGCCCGCGCCGCGTCGCTTCCGCGCGAGGCCGTGTTTCCCCGTTCGCTCGAGGCTATCGAATGAATTTCCACGAATACCAGGCCAAAGAACTGTTCGCGCAGTACGGCATCAACGTACCGCCGGGCAAGGTCGCCAATTCCCCCGACGCCGCCGTCGACGCCGCCAAGGCGCTGGGCGGCACCCAATGGATGGTCAAGGCGCAGATCCACGCCGGCGGCCGCGGCAAGGCCGGCGGCGTCAAGTTCTGCCGCAGCCTGGACGACGTGCGCGCCGCCGCCAAGGGCATGCTGGGCACCAAGATGGAGACCTACCAGTCGGCCGGCCGCGCGCTGCCGGTGAACCTGGTGCTGGTCACCGATGCCACCGACATCGCCAAGGAGCTGTACCTGTCGATCCTGGTCGACCGCGACTCCAAGTCGGTCTCCTTCATCGCCTCCAAGCACGGCGGCGTGGACATCGAGCAGGTGGCCAAGGACACCCCCGAGGACATCCACACCATCGTGGTGGACTTCGTGGAAGGGCTGCAGCCCTACCAGTGCCGCCAGCTCGGCTTCGCGATGGACCTCAACGCCAAGCAGGTCGGCCAGCTGACCAAGATCATGCTCGGCCTGTACAAGCTGTTCAACGAGAAGGACCTTTCGCTGGTCGAGCTGAACCCGCTGGCGATCCTCGCCGACGGCAACCTCGCCGCGCTGGACGGCAAGGTCAACTCCGACGACAACGCCGAGTTCCGCCACCCCGACCTGGCCGCGATGCGCGACCTCACCCAGGAGGACGCCGCCGAGGCGGCCGCGGTGCAGAACAACCTCAACTACGTGACGATGGACGGCACCATCGGCTGCATGGTCAACGGCGCGGGCCTGGCGATGGCCACCATGGACGTGATCAAGCTGGCGGGCGGCGAGCCGGCCAACTTCCTCGACGTCGGCGGCGGCGCCACCAAGGAGCGCGTCACCGAGGCGTTCAAGCTGATCACCTCGTCCGACAAGGTCAAGGCGATCCTGGTCAACATCTTCGGCGGCATCGTCCGCTGCGACATGATCGCCGAGGGCATCATCGCCGCGGTGAAGGAAGTGGGCCTGAAGATCCCGGTGGTGGTGCGCCTGCAGGGTACCAATGTGGAGAAGGGCCGCGAACTGCTGGCCAATTCCGGCCTGGCGATCACGCCGGCCGACGATCTCAACGACGCGGCGCAGAAAGCCGTGGCCGCCGCGAAGTGAGGAGCGATAAGCAATGAGCGTTCTCGTCAACAAGAACACCAAGGTGATCGTGCAGGGCTTCACCGGCCAGCAGGGCACCTTCCACGCGCAGCAGGCGCTGGACTACGGCACCCAGGTCGTCGGCGGCGTCACGCCCGGCAAGGGCGGCAGCGAGCACATCGGCCTGCCGGTGTTCAACTCGGTCTCCGAGGCCGTCGACCAGACCGGCGCCGACGCGTCCGTCATCTTCGTGCCGCCGCCGTTCGCGGCCGATTCCATCCTGGAAGCCGTCGACGCGGGCATCCGCGTGATCGTGGCGATCACCGAGGGCATCCCGGTGCTGGACATGCTGCGCGTGAAGAACGTGCTGGCGCAGCATCCGGAGACCGTGCTGATCGGGCCGAACTGCCCCGGCGTGATCACCCCGGGCGAATGCAAGATCGGCATCATGCCGGGCCACATCCACCAGCCGGGCAAGGTCGGCATCGTGTCGCGTTCGGGCACGCTGACCTATGAAGCGGTGTTCCAGACCACCAACGAAGGCCTGGGCCAGTCCACCTGCATCGGCATCGGCGGCGACCCGATCAACGGCCTCAGCTTCATCGACTGCCTGAAGCTGTTCCAGGACGATCCGCAGACCGAGGGCATCATCATGGTCGGCGAGATCGGCGGCAGCGCCGAGGAAGACGCCGCCGAGTTCATCGGCGAGTACGTCAAGAAGCCGGTGGTGTCGTTCATTGCCGGCGCCTCGGCTCCGGCCGGCAAGCGCATGGGCCATGCCGGCGCGATCATCTCCGGCGGCAAGGGCACGGCGGCGGCGAAGTTTGCCGCGCTGGAGAAGGCCGGCGTCACCACGGTGAAGTCGCCGGCCGACCTCGGCAAGACGCTCGCCCAGCTGATGAAGAAGTAATCGAGTCCGTCCGATCGATGCAAGAAGGGCCGCCTCGTGCGGCCCTTTTTTTGAAGAGTGCGGGCATGGATGGCCGCCCGTTTGATTCCCGCGATCAGCGATGATCGCAAGGCTTATCGCGCCGGCCGCAGGCCTCGCCGGGCTGCCTGCAGCAGGGCTTCGGTGACCTTGGCCAGCGCGCTTGAACGGATCGACCAGTGCTGCCAGTACAGCGGCACGTCCAGCCAGCGTCCGGGCGCGATCGGCTGCAGCGTGCCTTGGGCGAAGGGCTGCTCCAGCATCGCCTCCGGTGCCATCGCCCAGCCCAGGCCCAGCGCCGCGCCCTCGACGAAGGCGGTGGACGAGGGCAGGTAGTGCATCGGTGGCGCCAGCCGGGCATGGGTCACGCTGCGCACGAAGCGCCATTGCAGGGCGTCCTTGCGGTTGAACACCAGCATCGGCGCCGCGCCCAGCGCTGCGGCGTCGAGGCCATCGGCGAAATGCCGGGCGACGAAGTCCGGCGAGGCGACCGGCAGGTAGCGCATCACGCCCAGCTTCCGCACCGCGCAGCCCTGCACCGGGCGGGCGTCGGCGGTGATCGCGCCGAGCACCGAGCCGTCGCGCAGCAGGTCGGCGGAGTGGTCCTGGTCCTCCACCCGCAGGTCGAACAGCAGTCCGTCGCGCCGGTGCGGCTCGACCAGGGCGCCGAGCACCCAGGTGGCGAGCGAGTCCGCGTTCACGGCGATGGATACGGTGACTGGCGCAGCGCGCACCGTCTCGACCGCGAAGTCGCCCAGGATCTCGGCCTCCAGCAGGCGCATCTGCTGCACGCCGCGCAGCAGTCGTTCCCCGGCGGGCGTCGGTCGGCTGGGTGACTGGCGCAGCACCAGCACCTGGCCCAGGCGGTCCTCGAGTGCCTTGATGCGCTGGGAGATGGCCGAGGGGGTCAGTGCGAGCCGGCGCGCGGCGGCGTCGAAGCTGCCCTCCTCCAGCACGGCGACGAAGGCGGCCAGCTGGGGATTGAGCATGCGCAAGGGCGTTCTCCAAAAATTAGAAAAACTGAATCTGGTTAAGCAAATATAGTTTTACTGATGCGGATGGCCATACGAAAGTAGACCGCTCCCCGCGAGGTTCCCATGCTCCCATCCGCCTATTTCGCCGGGCTCGGTACCGGTGCCGGCCTGATCGTCGCGATCGGTGCGCAGAACGCCTTCGTGCTGCGCCAAGGCCTGCAGCGCCTCCATGTCGGCTCGGTGGTGCTGGTTTGCGTGCTGGCCGACCTGGGACTGATCGCGCTGGGCGTGGCCGGCATGGGGCTGGCGGTGAAGCAGCAGCCCGGGCTGCTGCAACTGCTGCGCTTCGTCGGTGCAGCGTTCCTCGCCACCTACGGCCTGTTGGCCGCACGACGCGCCTGGCGCGGCGAGAGCGGCCTTCGCCCGGCCGATGCCGTGGCCGCCGGGCGTGGCCGCACCCTGCTGGCCTGCCTCGGCTTCACACTGCTCAACCCGCACGTGTACCTGGACACCGTGGTGCTGCTGGGCAGCCTGTCCACCCGCTACGACGGCGGTGCCCGGTGGTGGTTCGCCGCCGGCGCGGGCAGCGCCAGCCTGCTGTGGTTTACCG
>JAJZET010000129.1 GCA_021805685.1 Pseudomonadota bacterium | reverse complement strand
GGCCGATCAGGTTGGCGAACGCGCGCCAGATCAGACCGCCGACGCTGAACTCCGGGTCGTCCAGCGAACCGGACACCGGCACGTTCACGTCGATGTTGCCGTCGGCGTCCTTCAGCAGCGCCACCGCCAGCTTCACCGGCAGGTGGCTGATGCCGGGACCCTGGATCGCGTCACCAAAGCTGAGCTGGGTGATGAAGAGGTGGTTGTCGGCGTCGAGCTTGCCGTTGTCGAGCCGGTAATGCACGTCCATCGTCAGCTGGCCCCCGGTGATCGGGTAGCCGGTGTACTTGCCCGAATAGGGCGACAGGTGGGTCAGCTCCACCCCATCGGCCTTGCCTTTCACGTCGAGGTAGGCCACCGGCGCCAGCGGGTTGATCGTACCGGTGATGCTCACCGGCGCGTTGTCGTCGAGCTGGCCCTGCAGGGACAACGGGGCGGGCGCTCCGCCGGCCGTGCCGAACGCGCCCACCTGGCCATCCAGCTGGGTGATATTGGCGGTGTAGTTCGGTTTGATGAAGTTGTCGGTGAAGTTGAGGTGCCCGCGGGCGAGGGTGATCTGGCCGATCCGGATATCAGCGGCCGGCGCGGCAGCCGAGGCAGGCGTCGTCGCCTGCGGCTTCGGCGCGGCGGGTGCGGGTGCCTTCTGTACCTGGGTCACCGAGACAGGGGCGGCGGCCGGGTTGGCCACCACGTCCTGCAGGTTGGTCCGTCCGTTCGCGTTGATGATGACGCGGGCGTAGAAATCGCTGAGCGCCAGCCCGGCCACCGATACGTGGGGCACGTCCCCGCCCAGGTTTATGGCCAGTCCGCTGGCGTTGAGGGAATTCCAGCGCAGGAAGTCGTCGCCGGTGAGCTTGTCCTGCACGCGCACCCTGCCCAGGGTGACCCGTCCGCGCCAGTCCAGCAGCGGCTGCGGGCTATGTTCGCGGTAGTGCAGGTGGCCGTCCGCGCTGAGCAGGGCGCTGCCGAGCGTCACGTTGAGCGGTGTCTCCACCAGGGACTGCAGCGGGGCGATGTCGAGACGGCTGCTGCGCACCTGCAGGTCGGCGTCCAGTGGCTGCGGGCGCAGACTGCCGTCGATGCGCAGGCTGCCACGCCCGATGCCGCCGTCCAGCGCGAGCTTCAGCGGCCGGTGCATGTCGTTCGAAAGACCGTCGATGCTGGCGCGGTCGAGCTTGAACTCGGTGCGTCCGCGCCGGCCGGCGATGCGCGGATCGGTGAGCGCCAGCGTGCCGCCCTCGACGCCGAGGTGGGCGATGTGCCAGTGCCAGCCGGGTGCGGCGGGCGCCTCGCGCGAGCCGTGTGCGGGTGCCGTCCTGACTAGGCCGGTGAGGTCGATGGCGCCGTCGCGCAGCCGTCGCGCCTCCACGTGCAGGCCGCGCAGACTCACATGGTCGAGCTGCGCCGTGCTGCTGGCGAGGTCGAAATGCGTGATGCCGGCCTGCAGGGATTGCCAGGCCAGCGGCGTGCGGCTGCCCTGGCGCAGGGCGAGGTCGTTGATGGCCGCACGGGTCGATTGCAGGCTGAAGTCGAAGGCCTTGCTCCAGTCCGCCTGCAGCCGGCCGCTGGCATCCAGCGTGCCCTTGGCAAGATCGGCGTCGAGCAGCGGCGGCGCCAGCGGCAGCAGCGGGGCCAGCCCCACACCCTTCAGGCTGAGCTGGCCGTCGTAGTGCCCCTTCGCCCAATCGAGCCTGCCGCCCGTGGCGAGGCTGCCGCCGTCGAGCGCGGCGGCGAGGTCGATCGTGGCTGCCGGCGCGGCGACCGTGGACAGGCCGCGCAGGGTGCCGTGGATGTTTTCCATCTCCAGCGTGGCGGGCTTGCGGCCGGTAGCGTCGGTGTATTCGAAACGGCTGTCCTGCACGCCGAGTGCGGCGATGCGCAACTCGGTGGCAGGGGGGGGCACGGCGCCGGGCTGGGCGGCGCTGCCGGTCAGTGCATCGAAATTGCTGTGGCCGCCGGGCAGGCGGCTGTAGCGCAGGTCGAGCTTGTCCAGTTGCACCGCGCCGAGGCGGTAGCGCGACAGCAGCGGCTCCACGTCGCCCAGTGCCGCATCGGCATGGCCGAGCGCCAGGATTCGCGCACCGTCGGGAGCCGCCAGCGCGAAGTCGTCCAGTTGCAGGCGGCCGCCGAGCCGCAGCTGCGGACCGGACGTAGCCTGCACGAAGTGCAGTTCGAGCTGGCCGGACAGCTGCCCGCGCGTGATCGCCACCGGTAGCCTCACCGGCACGTAGCCAAGGTAGCGGGGCAGGTCGAGGTGGTCGAGCGTGAAATGCACCACCGACTCGCGGCTGTCCGCGAAGGGCTTGGTCTGGCCGGCGATGCGCAGCGGGCTGCCGTCCACGTCCATCGCCAGCAGCGGCTGCACGAACACGTTGGTGTCGCGCGGCAGGTTGGCGATGAACGGGATGCCGATGTCCAGATGGTCGATGCGGTGCGTGGCGTGGGTCACCGCGTCGTCGAACGCGATGTCGCCGTCATGCACGCTGATGTTGGACAGCGCAAAGCGTGCCGGCTTGCGGTTCGGCTTCGGCGGCCCGCCTGCGAACTTGTCCACCAGGTCGGAGAAGTTGAACTGCTGCGGCGCGGTACGCGTGATGTGCAGCTGCGGGTGCTGCAGCGAGAGCGCATCCAGCACCGGCGCCATGCGGAACAGCGAGGTCCACGAGGCGTTGATCACCGCGCGGTCGACATCGACGAACGGTGAATGGCCGTCGCGGCCGGCGATATGCAGCTGGTCCAGTTGCAGGCGCAGCGTGAACGGGTCCAGGTGCACGGCGCCCACGCTGACCGGGCGATCGAGCAGGCGGGTGAGCCGCGTCTGCAACTGGCTCTTGATGATCGGCGGGGCGGCGAAGAAGCCGAGCAGGCCGAACACGGCCAGCCCGATGGCGGCGACCAGTGCGATCCGGCGCAGGCGGTGCGAGCGATACAGCCGCTCGGCGCGGTTGCGCACCGCCGCCAGGCGGGAAGCGGCCAAGGGGCGAGGATCGTTCATGCTGGCGGTATCCGGTTGGCGTCGTGGGCCGGCCGTGGGTGCGGGGTGCTTCCCCTGGCCGGCGGCCTTGCCGGCCGGGGGAGTTTACGCAGATGCCGCGTCGAAAAGCTGCGATGACGAGGTCCGATCGCCGTCGCCAGGGCAACTCAGTTCCAGGAACACACCACCTTGCCGCACTGGCCGGCATCCATCAGGTCGAAACCCTTCTGGAAGTCGTCGATGTGGATCTGGTGGGTGAGCACCTTCTGCAGCGGGAAGCCGGTCAGTACCATCTGGGTCATCTTGTACCAGGTCTCGTACATCTTGCGGCCGTAGATGCCCTGCAGGGTGAGGCCCTTGAAGATCACCTTGTCCCAGTCGATGCCGGCACCCTTGGGCAGGATGCCGAGCAGGGCGATCTTGCCGCCGTGGTACATGCAGTCGAGCATGTCGTTGAAGGCGCGCGGGTTGCCGCTCATCTCCAGGCCCACGTCGAAGCCTTCCATGTGCAGGTCCTTCATCACGTCCTTGAGCGAGGTGTTGGCGACGTTCACCACGCGGGTGGCGCCCATGTCGGCGGCCAGCTTCAGGCGGAAGTCGTTGACGTCGGTGACCACCACGTTGCGCGCGCCGACGTGCTTGGCGATGCCGGCGGCGATGATGCCGATCGGGCCGGCGCCGGTGATCAGCACGTCCTCGCCGATCAGGTCGAACTCCAGCGCGCAGTGCGCGGCGTTGCCGTAGGGGTCGAAGAACGCGGCCAGCTCGGACGGGATCGGGTCCGGGATCGGCCACAGGTTCGAGGCCGGCATGGTCATGTATTCGGCGAACGCGCCGTTGCGGTTCACGCCGATGCCGATGGTGTTCGGGCACAGGTGCTGGCGGCCGGCGCGGCAGTTGCGGCAGTGGCCGCAGACGATGTGGCCCTCGGCGGAGACGCGGTCACCCACCTTGTAGCCGGTGACGCCGGGGCCGACTTCCACGATGCGACCGACAAATTCGTGGCCGATGGTAAGGCCGGGCTTGATCGTGCGCTGTGACCACTCGTCCCACTTGTAGATGTGCAGATCGGTGCCGCAGATCGCGGTCTTTTCCATCTTGATCAGCACCTCGTTGGGGCCGACCACGGGCACCGGCACCTCTTCCATCCAGATGCCTTTCTCGGCGTGGCGCTTGACCAGGGCTTTCATCGTCTGCGACATGGGGTAATCCAAAGCGGGCCCGGAGGGGCGGAAAGGCGCCGATTATAAATCCCCGACAGCCCCTGCCGCCCGCCGTCGACGCTGGCGGCGCATGGTTGCGGCCGGGCCGGTTCTATCCACAGCGCATGTGGATACGCCCGGGACAAGCATGTGGACAACTCCGATTTGCGCCGCCGGCACGGGCAGTTGTCACGCATTGACGAAGTTTTGTGCAGGGGCGTTCGGCTACGCTTGCGCGCCTGACCCAAGCATCGCCGTGCATGAGCCTCGACACCCGCCCCCTCGCGATCTTCCTGATGGGCCCCACGGCCTCCGGCAAGACCGCACTCGCCTGCCAGCTGGCGGACCGCTTTCCGTTCGGCCTGGTCAGCGTGGATTCGGCACTGGTCTACCGTGGCCTCGAGATCGGCGCAGCCAAGCCGGATGCAGCCACGCTGGCGCGCTATCCGCATGCACTGATCGACATACGCGACCCGGCCCGGCCCTATTCGGCGGCGGAGTTCCACGACGATGCGCTGGCGGCGATGCATGCGATCACGGCGCAGGGCAGGGTGCCGTTGCTGGTCGGCGGCACCGGGCTGTATTTCCGCGCCCTGCAGCAGGGACTCTCCGAGCTGCCGGAGGCCGATCCGGCGGTTCGCAGCCGACTGTCGGGCGAGGCTGCGCGGATCGGCTGGCCGGCCATGCATGCGCGGCTGGCGCGGCTCGATCCTGTCGCCGCGGCGCGCATCGGCCCGAACGACGCGCAGCGCCTGCAGCGCGCCCTGGAGGTGATCGAACTCAGTGGCAGGCCGCTGTCCGAGCTGCAGGGTGGTGGCCGTCGCGGAGTGTTCCCATGGCGCGTGCTCAAGCTGGCGCTGCTGCCGGCGGACCGGCAGCCGCTGCATGCGCGCATCGCGCAGCGCTTCGACGCGATGCTGGCGGAAGGGTTCCTCGACGAGGTGCGGGCGCTGCGCGCGCGCGGCGACCTGCATGCCGACCTGCCGGCGATCCGCGCGGTGGGGTACCGGCAGGCCTGGGAGTACCTCGATGGCCAGGGCGATGCTGCGGGCTTCCGCGACCGCGCGATCTTCGCCACGCGCCAGCTGGCCAAGCGCCAGATCACCTGGCTGCGCGCCGAGCTGGACGCGCGCGTGCTCGATCCGGAGCGTGTACCGCCGCTGGCGCGGGCGGTCGAAGCCGTCGGCCTGTTCCTCGGGGCACCGCGCTAAAGCGGTGCGTTTTCGTGCGCCTTTGCAGGAAAAACCGCTTCCTTCAACGCCTTGAACCCGGTTACCATCGCCAGCGTTGGGTCGGGGCGCCACGGGCGTTTTTTCCCCGGCCCGTTCGCCGCACAGGGGAGAACAAGAAATGTCCAAGGGACAATCGCTGCAGGATCCTTTCCTCAACGCCTTGCGTCGCGAGCGCGTACCGGTGGCCATCTACCTGGTGAACGGCATCAAGCTGCAGGGCACGGTCGAGTCCTTCGACCAGTTCGTGGTGCTGCTGCGCAACCAGGTCAGCCAGATGGTCTACAAGCACGCCATCTCCACCGTGGTGCCCAGCCGCAACGTACGCATCGGCACCGGCCACGACGGCCACGAGGCGCATGTCGATGCCGCCGCCCCGGCCGACGCCGCGGATGCTTGATTGACGGCCGCACGGCCCACATGAAGGCGGAACCGTTCCGCGCAGAGGCCGCCTCCCCACGTGTTTGATCGTCAGAAGAAAGGCGAACGCGCCGTACTCGTGCTGCCGCACGCGCGCGGCGGCGGCGATGCCGCGCGTCGCGCGGCCGAGTTCACCGAGTTGGCCAAGTCCGCGGGCGCCGAGGTGCTGGGCAGCGTCTCCGCCCGCGTCGAGGCCCCCAACCCGCGTTTCTACATCGGCAGCGGCAAGGCCGACGAAGTGGCCGAGATGGTGCGGGCGCTGGGCGCCGACCTGGTGCTGGTCGACCACCTGCTGAGCCCGGTGCAGGAGCGCAACCTCGAAAAACACCTCAGCGCGCGCGTGGTCGACCGCGCCGGCCTGATCCTCGACATCTTCGCCCAGCGCGCCCGTTCGCACGAAGGCAAGCTGGAAGTGGAGCTGGCCCAGCTCAAGCACGTGGCCACCCGGCTGGTGCGTGGCTGGACCCACCTGGACGCCCAGCGCGGCGGTGCCATCGGCAATCGCGGCCCCGGCGAAACCCAGCTGGAAACCGACCGTCGCCTGCTCGCCGAGCGGGTGAAGCAGCTCACCAAGCGCCTGGAAAAGGTGCAGACCCAGCGCGGCCAGCAGCGCCGTGCGCGGTTGCGCAACACAGTGCCGCGGGTAGCCCTGGTGGGTTACACCAATGCCGGCAAGTCCACCTTGTTCAACACGCTGACCGCCGGTGGCGTGTACGCCGCCAACCAGCTGTTCGCCACGCTCGATCCCACCGTGCGACGGCTGGACGACCTCGCCTGCGGTCCGGCGGTGATCGCCGACACGGTGGGCTTCATCCGCGAGCTGCCGCATGACCTGGTCGCCGCCTTCCGCGGCACCCTGGCCGAGGCACGCGACGCCGACCTGCTGCTGCATGTCAGCGACGCCGCCGACGAAGAGCGCGAACCGCTGCGCCGCGTGGTCGACCTGGTGCTGGAGGAGATCGGCGCCGGCGACGTGCCGCAGTTGCGCGTGTTCAACAAGATCGACCTGGTCGGTGCCGGCGGCGGTACCAGTGCCGACGTCCATGGCGGCACTCAGGAAGTTGGCGCAGGCGTCCTTGCCGGCGAAGATCAAGAGGCAGCCGTCCTGGGCTGTACTCCTCGAGAGAGCTCTGTTCCGGCTGCGACGATGCAGCCGCGCATCGATCGCGATGCGGATGGCAGGCCACAGGCGGTGTGGCTGTCGGCCGCCACCGGTGACGGCATAGAGCTATTGCGCCAGGCGCTGGGCGAGCTGCTGGGGGGCGAGCGGGTGCAATCCGAGTTGCGTCTGCCGCTGACGGCCGGCCGGCTGCATGCGCGGCTCAGGGCCGCGGGCGCCATCGCCGGCGAGCAGGTGGACGAACACGGCTGGTGCCTGCGTATCGACGCGCCGCGCAGCGTGATTGCGCCGCTCACCGGCGGCACCGGAGCCGAAAGCGAACTGCTGCGCGGGCTGCTGGCCGGCACGTCATCGTGATCGCGCGAGCGTCTGCTAGAATGCGGGCGTTTGTGCGGCGAGAAAAGCCGGCCGCCACATCGACAGCAGCCCCGTCACGCCCGATGTGATTTCCGTTCAACCCGAGGTGTTCCGGCGCGGTTTGCCGACCTTCCCAGCGACGAGACTGAAAATGGCCTGGAATGAACCCGGCGGCGGGCAACGCGACCCCTGGAACCGGCAGCGCCCAAGCGGCGGCGGCGATTTCTCGCCCCGCCAATGGCTGAAAAAAAGCCTCGGTAGGCACTTCGGCAGGCTGGGCCGCGGTCCCGGCGGCATCCTCGTCGCGATCGTCGTGGTCGCCGCGGTGTTCCTGCTGATGAGCAGCTACACCATCGTCGGTGCGCGCCAGGTCGGCGTGGTGCTGCGCTTTGGCCAATACACCCGCACCTTGTCGCCTGGCTTCCACTTCAAGCTGCCCAATCCGATCGAGACGGTGGACAAGGTCGAGGCCACCGGCATCCGCTCGGTCAACGATCGCGTTTCCATGCTCACCCGCGACGAGAACATCATCACCATTGATTTCACCGTGCAGTACCAGGTGGACGACGCGCGCAAGTACCTGTTCTCGGTCAGTGATCCGGACAGCAGCGTGAGCGCGGCGGCCGAGGCGGCGGTGCGCTCGGTGGTCGGCGCCAGCGACATGGACCAGGTGCTTTCCGCCGATGGCGCGACCCTGGTGAGCGAAGCGCAGCAGGCGCTGCAGAAGACGCTGGACAGCTACAACAGCGGCCTGCGCGTCACGGAAGTGAGCTTCCAGAATGTGGCGCCGCCGGCCGAGGTGAAGGACGCCTTCGACGACGTCAACAACGCACGCGAAGACAAGCAGAGCATCGAGAACGCCGCACTGGCCTACGCCAACAAGGTCATCCCGGTGGCACGCGGCGACGCGGCGCGTATCGCCGCCGAAGCCCAGGGCTACAAGGCCGAGCGGATCGCGCGCGCGCAGGGTGACGCCGCCCGCTTCGACCTGCTGCTCAAGGAATACAAGGCCGCTCCTGCGGTGACCCGCAAGCGGTTGTGGCTGGAGACGATGGAGGAAGTCGCCGCCGACAACACCAAGGTGATCGACGGTTCCGGCGGTCGCAACATCATTAACCTGCCGGCGGCGCGCCAGGCGCAGGCGGCATCGGGCGACAAGGGCGCCGCCGCCGCGGTGGTCGCGCCTGCCACGGCCAGCCCGGCGGCCACGGACAAGGGAACCCAGCCATGAAGCGCATCGTTGCGGTCCTCGTCGTCGCGCTGCTGGTGCTGCTCGGCCTCAACAGCGTGTTCGTGGTCAACGAGGGACAGAGCGCCCTGCTGCTGCAGTTCGGCCGCATCGTGCGAGCCGACTATCCGCCCGGCCTGCACTTCAAACTACCGGTGGTCCAACAGGTGCTGCATTTCGACAAGCGCATCCTGTCGTTGGACGCGCCGCCGGAGCGCTACTTCACCTCCGAGAAGAAGAGCGTCAACGTCGACTTCTACGTGAAGTGGCGCATCGCCGACAACGCGGCCTACTACCGCGCCACCGGTGGCGACCGGCTGCAGGCGGAACAGCGCCTGCTGCCCATCGTCAAGGATGCACTGCGATTCGAATTCAACGCGCGCACCTTGCAGGACCTGATCTCCAGCGGGCGCAAGGACATCACCGACCGCGTGCGCCAGCAGACCGACGCGTCGGCGCGCAAGAACCTCGGCATCCAGGTGGTGGACGTGCGCATCAAGCGCATCGACCTGCCGGACGAGGTGAGCGAATCGGTGTACAAGCGCATGAAGGCCGAGCGGCTGCAACTGGCCAACCAGTTGCGTTACACCGGCAGGGAGGCGGCGGAGAAGATCGAGGCCGATGCCGACCGCCAGGGCCAGGTGCTGCGCGCCGACGCCGAACGCGATGCCGCCAAGGTGCGCGGCGAGGGCGATGCCGAGGCCGCGGCGATCTATGCGCAGGCCTATGGCCAGGATCCCGAGTTCTTCGCCTTCTACCGCAGCCTCGCCGCCTATCGCAAGGCGTTCAAGGGCGGCGACAACGTACTGATCCTGAAGCCGGACTCCGAATTCCTGCGTTACTTCGGCACCCCGGAGCCGGCCAAGCACTGATAGTCGCGCCGCATGGCCAGGCGATGCGGCGCGTGCGTCACGGGAAGCATTCACGGCAGCTGAGCGCCGACACGGTTACCTTTTCGCGCCTCCGCAAAGAGGCGCTTCCACCTTGAGCGAGTACATCATGGGCAAGTCAGTAGTCATTCTTGGAGCCCAGTGGGGCGACGAAGGCAAAGGCAAGATCGTCGACCTGCTGACCGAACGCGTGGGCGCCGTCGCGCGCTTCCAGGGCGGCCACAACGCCGGCCACACGCTGGTGATCAAGGGCAAGAAGACCGTCCTCCACCTGATCCCCTCGGGCATCCTGCGCGACGACGCGCTGTGCCTGATCGGCAACGGCGTGGTGCTGTCGCCCGCCGCGCTCAAGCACGAGATCGAGGAACTGGAGGCCAACGGCGTCAACGTGCGTCCGCGCCTGAAGATCAGCCCCGCCACGCCGCTGATCATGCCGTACCACATCGCGGTGGATAAGGCGCGCGAGGTCAAGGCCGGCAAGAGCGCCATCGGCACCACCGGCCGCGGCATCGGCCCGGCCTACGAAGACAAGGTGGCCCGCCGTTCCATTCGCGTGGCCGATCTCATGTACCCGCACGAGCTGCCCGAGAAGATCCAGCAGGCCGTCGAGTACCACAACTTCATCCTCACTCAGTGGCTCAATGCCGAGCCGGTCGACTACCAGACCGTGCTGGACGAAGCGCTCACCTACGGCGAGTTCATCCGCCCGATGGTCGACGACGTCGCCACCATCCTGCACGACGTGCGCAAGGAAGGCGGCCACATCCTGTACGAAGGCGCCCAGGGTGCGCTGCTGGACATCGACCACGGCACCTATCCCTACGTGACTTCGTCCAACACCACCGTCGGCGGCGCGCTCGCCGGTACCGGCGTGGGTGCCGGCGACATCGACTACGTGCTGGGCATCTGCAAGGCCTACGCCACCCGCGTCGGTGGCGGCCCGTTCCCGACCGAGCTCGAGGACGAGATGGGCGAGCGCCTGCGCAAGGTCGGCAACGAGTTCGGCGCCAGCACCGGTCGCCCCCGCCGCTGCGGCTGGATCGACCTGGTCGCGCTCAAGCGCGCCGTGCAGATCAACGGCATCAACGGCCTGGCCATCACCAAGCTGGACGTGCTCGACGGCCTGCCCAGCATCAAGGTCTGCATCGCCTACGAATACCGCGGCAAGCGCCGCGAACTGGCGCCGCTGGACGCCGACGGCTGGGCCGAGTGCAAGCCGGTGTACCTGGAGTTCCCGGGTTGGGACGAGTCCACCGCCGGCATCCGCGAGTGGGACAAGCTGCCCGCCGCCGCCCGCGCCTACCTGCGCGCAGTGGAAGAGCTCTCCGGCTGCAAGCTCTCCATCGTCGCCACCGGTGCCGACCGCGACGACACCATCGTGCTGGACGATCCGTTCGCCTGATCGCTCCGCCCGGTTGAGCCGCGCCAACGAAGAAGGCCCCGCATGCGGGGCCTTCTTCGTTAATGGCGCAAGAATTCAATGACCTTGCGCGCTTGCGTCAGCACTTCCGCCGGCCTGCGCCGAGGCGGATACGCCATGGCCGAACGAGCCACTGGCGCCGGCCTGACCCTGGCCGCTGGCCGAGCCATTCGCGCTGGCGCCGGACCCGGCACTTGCGCTGCCGCTACCGCTGCCCGAGCCCGAGACATCGACGGCCGAGCCACCGTTGGCGGCGTTGCTGAGCACGCCCAACGGGTTGCTTGCGCCGTGGGTGCCGGACGAGGCTGCATTCTTCGCGCTGGCTGCAACTTGCGAGCCCAGCGAGCGGGCCGTGGACGTGCCCTTGGCAGCGAGCTGTCGGGCCTTGCCGACGCCAGCCTGGGCGGCGCTGCCTGCGTCCATGCGGGCGCTGTCAGCGGCGTTGCGGACACGGCCCATCGCGTTCGCGGCGTCCTGGCGGGTCGCCGAGACGGTCGAACGCGCCCGGCCGGTGACCGCGTTCGCGGTGTTGCCGACGACGCTGCCCATCGCAGAGCCATCGAGGCTGCCGGAGGCGGACGCGTTGCTGTTGGCGCTGGCCTGGCCGTTCGCCTCGCCCGCGACCTGCGTCGCCTGCTTCACGGTCGATACCGCGCGCTGGTGCAGGCGCTGCGTGCGCTCCGTCACTGCGCCGCTGTCGACGGGGGGCACGGCGAAGTGACCCGCGCCTTGCGCCATGCCGCCGATCTGGCCGGCCGCGACCGGGATCTGGCCGATCCTGCCGGCGATGCCGCCCAGCACCTGGGCGTGGGCGCTGGTCATCGAAGCCAAGGCAAGCACACCGGCGCACAGGGTGATGCCGAGGGTGTTGTTGCTGAGGGTCGTGTTGCGCATGTCGGGACCTCCTGCCGGCGGCGAATCCGCGGCTTCCGGAGACCACTACGCGTGTGGCCTAAGCATCCTTCCATGCCTACCGGGCACGGTTGCTTCGCGTTCAGCTTAGGGCGACAGCAGGCCGTGGCCGCAACGCGAACCATCGAGGGCGTGCGCTTCGCCGATCAGGCCCTGCAACGCCTGGGCCGCCGCTCCAGGCTGGGGAATGTCCGTCACCTGGACGGCCTTGCGCGCCACGATGGGTGCCGCGAACGAGGTACCGCGCAGCATGTCCCGGCCGCTGCCGATCACGCCCAGCGCGCAGAACGCCACCTGCTTGCCCGCGGCGGATTCGGGCAACACGCGGCCGCGCGCATCGACGGCACCGACCCCGATCACGCCCGGATAGGCCGCCGGAAACAGCGGCGGCGCCGCGGGGCCGTCGTTGCCGGCCGCGCTGACCAGCACGTGGCCGCGCGCGATCATCGCCTGCACCGCGCGGGCGAGCACCGGGTTGTCGGGGCCGACCAGGCTGATGTTGATCACCGCCACGTGCTCGCGATCCATCCACGCGAGCGCGTCCACCAGTCCGGAGGTGGCGCCGCCGACGTCGTCGCCGCACCACAGATCGGCGGCATACAGGGTGTCCGCATCGCCGGCGACCAGGCGCGCAGCGACCGCAGTGCCATGCCGCGAGGCAGTCATCCTGCCGCAGCCATGCGCTTCGATGCGCGCGTGCGCCAGCGCGGGATCGGCCGGGTCGACGCCGCCGTCGATCATCCCGACGCTGCGCGCGGGCAGGGCGGCCGCCGAGCTCGCGGCAGGCACGGCGCCCATCCCGCCTGCCGGAAGGTAGAGGTGCTGGTAGGTGAACGTTGCACCGGGCGCGGCCTGTTGAAGGACTTGCATGGCTTGCCGCGTGCTGCGTGCGCGGGTGTCGTGCAGCACCGCGAAGTCCAGCCCGAGCGTGGCGTCCGCCGAGGACTGGCGATCCACGGTGAAGCCCAGCGCCCGCAAGGCATCGCGTTGGGTATCCGACAGGCCCATGGCGAGGAACTGACCGCGCAGTACCGGTGCACCCTTGGGATCCACGGTGACGCGCCGCGGCTCCTTGCGCAGCAGGGTGTCGACCTGCACCTTCAGGCTGAGTGCCAGTGGCCGCCGCAGCAGGTTGTCGACACCTTGCATGTTCACGCCCGGCACAGTGCCGTTCAGCGGCGTCGACGGCAGCGGCAGATTCGGCAGCACCCGCTGTACGGGGCCGAGCACCTGCGCTCGCGCGGGGACATTGACGACCAGGGCAATCGCGACGGCCAGCATCGGAACGGACAGTGCGGAAGTACGACGCAGCGGCATCGCCGGACACCCTCGGGGGCAACGGGGCCGGATGCTAGCATGGGCTTCCTTCATGCCCTCGAAACGCCTCGCGGCGCGCGAGGGAAGGAATCCGCCCGCCCGGACGTAGTGGAAGGTGATGCGTGCATACGAGCGACGCCGTGCGTGAGGGATTGATTGCGCTGCTGCCCCGCCTGCGCCGCCTGGCGCGGGCGCTGGCCGGGCAGACGGCCGATGCCGACGACCTCGTGCAGGTGGTGCTGGAGCGCGCACTTGCCCGGTCCGCGCAGTGGCGGCCGGATGCCGCGCTGGACAAGTGGGTGTTCGCGATCGCGCGCAACGCCTGGCGGGACGAGTTGCGCGCCCGCGGGCGGGCGCAGCACCTGTTCGTAGCCGAGGAGTCCGGCGAGGCAGTGGCCGATGGTGGCGCGGCGCTGCCCGCGCAGCAGCTGGAGCTGGCGCAGGCCTTGGCGGCGCTGCCGCCGGACCATCGCGAGGTTGTGGCACTGGTGCTGGTCGAAGGCCTGTCCTACGACGAGGCTGCCGCATTGCTGGAGGTGCCGGTCGGAACCGTCACCAGCCGATTGTCCCGTGCCCGCGCCACCTTGCAGGCCCATCTTGGGAGCGACGCATGAACCCGATCGACGACGACACCCTGCAGGCCTACGTGGACGGTGCGCTCGACGCAACGGAGGCCGCGCGCGTCGATGCCGCGCTGGCGCGGGACGAGGTGCTGGCGAGCCGCGTGCGGCGAATGCGGGCGCTGAATGCCCAACTGCGTGCCGCGTTCGATCCGGTACTGGACGAGCCGGTGCCCGCGCACCTCTCCGCCCTGCTGCAGCCGCAGGGCGAATCGACCGTTCCGCTCACGGTGCACGCGGGTGGACGCGCTGCGAACGTCAGCCGCCGTCGCGTACCGCGTCGTTGGCTGATGCCCGGTGCCGCGCTGGCCGCCTCGGTGGCGCTGCTGGCGGCTGGCCTGTGGTGGTGGCGTGCCGGTGACGACATGGTCCGCATGCGGAACGGCGAATCCTATGCGGCCGGCGTCCTCGACCATGCGCTGAACCATGCATTGGCGAGCGAGCCGGATGCGCGTGCGCCGGTCGCGATTGGCCTCAGCTTCCGCACCGCCGAGGGGAACATCTGCCGCAGCTTCACCATTCGTACGCCGCCATCGCGCGCCGGTCTGGCCTGCCATACGGCCGAGGGCTGGGAGCTGCCCGTGCTGGAGCTGTCGGCTCCGGCCCGAGGCGGCGAGTTGCGCCAAGCCGCCAGCGACCTGCCGCCTGCAGTGCAGGTGGCAATCGACGCGCGCTTGCGCGGCGAGGTGTTCGATGCGCGGCAGGAGCGTGCGGCAAGGGCGGATCGGTGGCGCTGAATGTCACGGGGCCGGCGCCGGCTGTGCAGCGCACTCCGATTGACGGTACGGACCTGCACAGGTCGCGACGACGCCATCTTGCTGGACGATCCGTTCGCCTGATCGCTTCGCACGCCGCAGCAAAGTATCCGCCCCGCGACGTGGCGCGTGAAGAGTGCGGCCAAGGATGGCCACCGGTTTGAATCCCGCGTTCACGGATGCGCGCAACGGTATCCGCTCGCTTGGATCGGTTGCGTGCGCCCCCATCTCGGTGCGCGTCGTTCATCTGCGGAGACCTGCCATGTCCGAGTATCGCAAGACCCCCGAAGCCCTTGCGCGCCTGACGCCGGAGCAATACCGCGTCACGCAGGAGAACGCCACCGAGTACCCCGGCACCGGCGAATACCTGCACCACAATGCCGCGGGCATCTACGTGGACGTGGTGTCGGGCGAACCGCTGTTCGCCTCCGCCGACAAGTTCGATTCGCACTGCGGCTGGCCCAGCTTCACCAAACCGTTGCAGCCGGCGAGCGTGCGCGAACTGCGCGACACCACGCACGGCATGATCCGCACCGAGGTGCGCTCGGCGCAGGGAGACAGCCACCTGGGCCACGTCTTCCCGGACGGCCCGGCCGAGCGCGGCGGCCTGCGCTACTGCATCAACTCCGCATCGCTGCGCTTCGTGCCGCGCGCCGAGATGGAGGCGCAGGGCTACGGCGCTTACCTCGATCAGGTGGAGGGCGAATGATGGCCACCGAACGCGCTGTTCTCGCCGGTGGCTGCTTCTGGGGCGTGCAGGAGCTGCTGCGCCAGTTGCCGGGCGTGCTGTCCACGCGCACGGGCTATGCCGGCGGCGACGTGCCCAACGCCACCTATCGCCACCACGGCACGCACGCCGAGGCGGTAGAGATCGTGTTCGATCCCGCGCGCATCGGCTACCGCGAGCTGCTGGAGTTCTTCTTCCAGATCCACGATCCCAGCACGCCGAACCGGCAGGGCAACGACCGCGGCAGCTCCTACCGTTCGATGATTCTTTACGCCAGCGAGGCGCAGCGGCGCATCGCCGAGGACACCATCGCCGACGTGGACGCGTCGGGCCTGTGGCCGGGCAAGGTGGTGACCGAGCTGCAGCCGCTGGGCGATTTCTGGGAAGCCGAGCCCGAGCACCAGGACTACCTGCAGCACTACCCCGACGGCTACACCTGCCACTTCGTGCGGCCGGGCTGGCGCCTGCCGCGCCGCGAGGGTACGGCTTAACGCGCTTGCGCGATGCCCGCGGCGCGCATGCAGCGGCCGAATGCCACGTTGCGCAGGCCGACGCCGGTACTGTCCACCGCGTAAGCGGGCGCAACGGCGGCGCGCACTTTGCAGTTCCGCTCGGCGTGCAGGCGCAGCACGTCGTGATCGAGGGGGTGCGTGGCGCACGCGGCCAGGCAAAGACCGGCCAAGCCGGCCAGAGTCAGCTTCAACATGATGAATTTTCCAGGTGGTTGGGTGTGACGCGCGGCCGTCCAGGACGGATCGCGCGCGGGGATCACATGTTGCGGAACAGCGCCATGAAGGGCTGGCTCACGGTGAGCGTCTCGGGGCGTTGCCTGAGGCGCACGGTGCCCTTGCCGCTGTCGTCGCGCACGATGGCGGCAATGGCTTTCAGGTTGACGATGGTGGAGCGGTGGATCTGCTTGAACACCGCCGGGTCGAGCTGCTCCAGCAGTTCGCGGATCGGCTTGCGCAGCAGCGCTTCGCCATCGGCGGTCACCGCCACCGTGTATTTGTGGTCGGCGCGGAAGTAGGCGACGTCGTCCACCATGATCAGCCGCGTCTCGCGACCGGTGCCGGCGGTGATCCAGGTCAGCGGCGGCGCGGTGCCGGCCTGCGCGGCGCCTTGTGCCAGTTCGCGCAGCAGCAGGGCGAGGTCGCCGCGCGCGGCCTGGCCGGCGCTGGCGCGTCGCTTCAGCCGTTCCACGGTGGCAGCCAGGCGTTCGGCGCTGATGGGCTTGAGCAGGTAGTCGATCGCGCCACGCTCGAAGGCGTCGACGGCGTACTGGTCGTAGGCGGTGGTGAACACCACCTGCGTGGCGGGGCTGGCTTCCGCCGCCGCCGCGGCCACTTCCAGGCCGCTCAAGCCGGGCATGCGGATGTCGAGGAAGGCCACGTCCGGCCGCTGCGCGGCGATCGCTTCCAGCGCCTCGGCGCCGTTCTCGCACTCGGCGATCACCTCCAGTTCCGGCCAGGCGTCGCCGAGCAGGCGGCTCAGCGCGTCGCGCAGCAGCAGTTCGTCCTCGGCGATCACGGCGCGGGTCATGGCTGCGCCTCCGCCAGGCCCGTCGCGGCCTGCTGCGCGGGCACGGTGATGGTGGCGGCCACACCGTCCGGCACGTTGGCCACCACCGCCAACGAGGCGCGCGGGCCGTACACCAGTTGCAGTCGTTCGCGCACGTTCCGCAGGCCGATGCCGGTGCCGCCGCCCGCCGCGCCGAAGCCCTGGCCGTCGTCGGCCACGGTGATCGCCACGCTGCCGCCGTCGCGGCGGGCGAGGATCCACACCGTGCCGCCGCCGGGCTTGGGTTCCAGGCCGTGCTTGATCGCGTTCTCCACCAGCGTCTGCAGCATCATTGGCGGCAGGGTGACGGCGCGCAGCGCGTCGGGCACCTCGATCTTCAGTTCCAGTCGCGGGCCCATGCGGATCTTCAGGATCTCGAGGTAGGCACGCGCGCGCTCCAGCTCCTCGCCGAGCGTGGACAGCGTTTCCTCCGCGCTGGGCAGCGAGTGGCGCAAGTACTGGATCAGGTGGCCGAGCATGCGATCCGCCTGCGCCGGTTCGGTGCGCGTGAGGTACTGCGCGCTGGCCAGCGTGTTGTAGAGGAAGTGCGGCTCCACCTGTGCGTGCAGCAGGTTGAGCCTGGCCTGCGCCAGCTCCTTGTCGGTGGCGGTCTGCGCGGCGGCCTGCTGTTCGCGGCGGCGGCGTTCGGCCACGCGGCGGACGAGGGCGCGGGTGACTGCCTCGGCGTTGACCAGGTTGCTGCCATCGTCCACGCGGAACCAGTCGGTCCACGCGCCGCTCTCCGGTTCGCACAGCAGGGTGACGCTGCCGGTGCCGTCGCCCGGCGTCACCGTGGCGAAGATCTGGTTGCGCCAGCTGCCCACCCAGCTGAAGGGATTGAGCCAGCCGCGCATGCCGCGGCCGTAGGGATGCGGGTGGCGCACCTTGGCGCGCACCTGCAGGCTGTCGCGGGCGCTCTCGATATCCTCGGTGTAGGGCAGCTCACGGATGGTCGCGTCCAGCATGTCGAACGCTTCGCCGGCCTCGAACGGCAATTCGATCTGTCGGCGCTGGCGATTGCCCATCGTGTCCACGGTCACCTGCCCGGCGATCAGGCGCACGCGCCGCAGGTGCGAGAACGCCCCGCTGACCACCAGCACCAGCACCATGAAGGCGACGATTTCCGGCAGCGGCTGCAGGCTGCGGAACGGGCCGCTGTGGCCCATCACCACCAGGACGATGAACAGCGCCACCAGCCAGGCGACGAGCAGCCGCGCCACGAAAAAGAAGCTCCTGATCACGATGGTGTCCCCGCTGTTTGATCGTCGGGAGCGAGCATAGCGGCCGGTTTTGCGGCTTGCGCCGGGCATGCGACCAAGCCGGCTCCGATGGGTGCGGAGCGGGCGAAAGGCGGCGCGAAGCGCCTGCGACAGACATGACTTCCGGCCATTCCTGCCTATCGCGCCGGGCGCCACCATGGGCGGCAATCCACCCACCGTTGTCCTCCAAGGAGAGGTTCCGATGCGCAAGTCCCTGGTTTCCGCGATCGCCCTGGCGCTCGCCCTGTCCGCCGGCGCCACGCTGGCGATGCCGGCGCCGCACGCGGCCGCCGCCGTGTCGCAGACGCCCACCCAGCTGCCGCGCAACGTGCGGCCCACGCACTACGCCGTGGCCATCACGCCGCATGCCGACAAACTGAATTTCAACGGCCAGGTCACCGTGGACGTGCAGGTGCTCAAGCCCAGCACCCGGATCACGCTCAACGCCGCGGGCATGACCTTCTCGTCGGTGACGCTGGTGCCGGCCGCGGGCAAGGGCGCGGCGCTCAAGCCCAAGATCGCGGTGGACGCCAAGACGCAGACCGCCACCTTCAGCTTCGACAGGACCATTGCACCGGGCCACTACAAGCTGGCGATGGACTACGTGGGCACCATCGGCACCCAGGCCAATGGCCTGTTCGCCATCGACTACCCGACCGCGGCCGGCCAGAAGCGCGCGCTGTACACCCAGTTCGAGAACTCCGATGCGCGTCGCTTCATCCCCTCGTGGGACGAGCCGGCGTACAAGG
Organism: Pseudomonadota bacterium; assembly: GCA_021805685.1. Taxonomy (GTDB): domain Bacteria; phylum Pseudomonadota; class Gammaproteobacteria; order Xanthomonadales; family Rhodanobacteraceae; genus Rhodanobacter_A. Next base: position 2,153 of record JAJZET010000129.1, on the reverse strand, counting down.
CCACCTTCGACCTCACCGTCACCGTACCCAGCAACGAGAGGGCGGTGAGCAACATGCCGGTGGCTTCCAAGGTCGGTGTCGGCCACGGCATGGAAAAGGTGACCTTCCAGACCACGCCGAAGATGTCCACCTACCTGCTGTTCTTCGCCCTCGGCGACTTCGACCGCGTCACCACCACCTCGGACGGCACCCAGATCGGCGTGGTGATGCAGAAGGGCAAGGGCGCGCAGGCGGCCTTCACGCTGGCCTCGGCCAAGACCGTGCTGCACGACTACAACCAGTATTTCGGCATCAAGTACCCGCTGCCCAAGCTGGACAACATCGCCGCGCCGGGCAGCAGCCAGTTCTTCTCGGCGATGGAGAACTGGGGCGCGATCTTCACCTTCGAGTACGCCATGCTGCTCGACCCCGCGTACTCCACGCAGGGCGACAAGATGGAGGTGTTCAACACCGCTGCGCACGAGATGGCGCACCAGTGGTTCGGCGACCTGGTGACCATGGACTGGTGGGACAACCTGTGGCTCAACGAGGGCTTCGCCTCGTGGATGGCCGAGCGCGAAACCGAGAAGGTGCATCCGGAATGGAACACGGTGCTCGGCACCGTGGGCGTGCGCGAGGCCGCGATGTCGGTCGATGCGGTGGCCACCACGCATCCCATCGTGCAGAAGATCGCCACGGTGGAGCAGGCCAGCCAGGCCTTCGACACCATCACCTACTCCAAGGGCGAGGCGGTGATCCGCATGCTGGAGGCCTACGTGGGCCCGGAGAACTGGCGCCAGGGCGTGCACAACTACCTCAAGGCCCACGCCTACGGCAACACCGTGTCCGACGACCTGTGGCACGCGATGGATGCCGTGGCCCCCGGCAAGCACCTGACCCAGGTGGCGCATGACTTCACCCTGCAGCCGGGCGTGCCGCTCATCAAGGTGGATTCCGCCATGTGTAGCAACGGCGAGACCACGCTCAAGCTCACCCAGGGCGAGTTCACCAAGGACCGCCCGCACAAGCAGCCGCTGCGCTGGCACGTGCCGGTGACGGCCGAGGTGGTGGGCAACGCCGCGTCCAGCACGCTGGTGGACGGCACCGCCACGATGAAGCTCAAGGGCTGCGGCCCGGTGCTGGTGAACGCCGGGCAGAGCGGCTACTACCGCACGCTGTACGCGCCGGCGCAGCTCGCCGCGCTCAAGCAGGATTTCAACAAGCTCGCGCCGATCGACCAGCTCGGCCTGATGAGCGATACCTGGGCCGAGAGCATGGCCGGCCTCGAACCGGTGTCGGATTTCCTCGACATGGCCAAGGCCACGCCGGCCGACGCCGCACCGGAAATCTGGGCCGAGGTGGCGGGCAGCCTGACCGCGCTGGATGGCTACTACCGTGGCGACAAGGCACGGCAGGACCGCTTCCGCGCGTATGCCGTGGCGCAGCTCAAGCCGGTGTTCGCGCGCGTGGGCTGGGACGCCAAGCCGGACGAAAGCACCTCGACCACGCTGCTGCGCACGCAGCTGATCGGCGCGCTGTCCGAGCTGGGCGATGCGGACATGCTGAAGGAAGTGCGCCGTCGCTACGACGCCCAGGCCACCAACCCCAAGGCGGTGCCGCCGGCGTTGCGCAAGACCATCCTTGCCATCGTCGCCGAACATGCGGACGCGGCCACCTGGGACAAGCTGCACGCCGAGGCCAAGGCCGAGAAGTCGCCGATGATCAAGGACCGCCTGTACGGCCTGCTGTCCTACGCCAAGGACAAGGCGCTGGCGCAGCGCGCGCTGGACCTGGCGCTCACCGCCGAACCGGGCGCCACCAATAGCGCCGGCATGATCCGCGGCGTGTCCTGGCAGCACCCGGAACTGGCCTACGACTTCGCCATGGCGCACCGCGCGCAGGTGGACAAACTGGTCGACTCCACCTCCGGCGGCCGCTACTACCCGTCGCTGGGCAGTATGTCGTTCGACCCGGCGATGATCGGCAAGATCAAGGCCTATGAGGCCACCATCGATCCCTCCGCGCGCCGCCCCGCCGAGGCCGTGATCGCCAACATCCAGTACCGCATGATGATCCGCAAGGATCGCCTGCCGGCCGTGGATGCCTGGCTGGCCAAGAACGGCGGCTGAGTTTTTCCCTCAGTGACACGACAAGGCCCCGCATGCGGGGCCTTG
>JAJZET010000154.1 GCA_021805685.1 Pseudomonadota bacterium | reverse complement strand
CGCCGCGCCGGCTTTCGGCGTACAGGCGGTACCACTCGTCCTCGGTGGGCAGGCGCACCGGCTGGCCGCCGTGTGCGGATTTCCAGCGGCAGAACGCCTTGGCCTCGTGGTAGTTCACCTCCACCGGCCAGTCCCACGGCATCGGCACTTCGCCGGTCATCAGGCGCAGGTGCCAGCCGTCGGCCGAGCGGCGCCAGAACGTGGGGTGTTCGACCTTGGCGAATTCGCGCCAGCCGTTGCCTTCGTCTTCCCAGTAACCGGGCTGCGCGTAGCCGCCGGCCTCGACGAAGGCGAGGAACTCACGGTTGCTGACCAGATGGCGGCTGGCCTCGAAGGCGGGTACCTCGGCCTCGTGGCGGCCGTATTCGTTGTCCCAGCCGTAGATGGCGCTGCTGATCTCGCGGCCCAGTGCGACCTTGCCGGCGGGTACCTTGACCAGCGTGTTCTCTCGCGCCTCGCCAGTCTGCGTGCAGGGCGGCCACGCGGGATGCGGCTTTACGTAGGCCAGCTTGTGCTGGCGAATCAGCACCGAGGAGGTTTCCAGGTGGATGCGCTCGTGCTCGATGCCCATCACGATGGCCCACCATGGGTTGTCCCAACCGATCGGCAGGGTCAGCGGCGCCTCGTCGATCAATCGCGTGACCAGCGCCCGCACCTTGTCGCGGTAGGCCTTCACCTCGGCGATGCTGGGCCAGTCGTAGTGCGCGTCGTTGAGGTCGTCCCAGCTCATCTCGTCCACGCCCACCGCGAACACCGATTCGAGGTGCGGGTCGATGCGCTCCTCGATCATCCGCGCCAGCAGCAGCTTGTTGACGAAGAACGTGGCGGTATGGCCGTAGTAGAAGATCAGCGGATGGCGCAGCGTGATCGCCGGTTCGTACCACGCCGCATCGACAGCCAGCGTCTCGAACAGCGACTCGTAACGGTCGAAGGTGCTGGTGAAGTACTCGCGCAGCACTGCGCGCATACGCGCGGGATCGGTCTCGTGCAGGTTCGGCGTGCGCGGCAGCGGCGTGGTGGTAGCGCGGAGCGCAGGCTCGGCGAGCGTGGAAGCGTTCAAGGCGATACCTCTCGATCCCGGGGAAATTGGCGCCTGAAGCCCGCATTCTGGCACGCGACACAACCCCGCGGCCCGACGAACTCGCGCATCGGTCATACGTGAGGCGTGCTGCATTAGATTCAATGCCAGGAGCTTGCGATCAATCCAGATCGCAAGCACCAAGACTCGGTTTCCAGATACGGCGCGGAGTGGCCGCATTGTGTATCGCGTAGGCGGGAGTAGTTCCAATGCCTTCGACACAGCCTGCTCGTAGGCTCGGCGTATTGATTGAACGAGGCCATTTCTCTTGGCCACTTCTCTTGACTCCGGGCATCCTGCCCTCCGCCCTTCGGGCCGGCTTCGCCGTTCGCCGCCGTTCCTGCGGCGGCGTGGGCCAGCAAAGAGAAGTGGCTCGGGCGCCGGCAGGCGACCGAAACCGCATTGTTCCTGGCGATAGCGCAGAGCCGCAGAGCGCCTTCAACAAGATCCGAACGAAGCTTTTGCACATGCGCCTCAAATGAAGAAGCCCCGCTCAATGCGGGGCCTCTTCATTGATACGACGAGCGGAAGCTCAGGCCTCCGCCTCCTCCTTGTACGCATCCACCGGGATGCAAGCGCACATGATGTTCTTGTCGCCGTAGACGTTGTCCACCCGCGCCACCGGCGACCAGTACTTCTGCAGCCTCAGCGAGGGCAGCGGGAAGGCGGCCAGCTCGCGCGGGTAGGCATGCGTCCACTCGCTGGCGCTCACCGCGAACGCGGTGTGCGGGGCGTTGCGCAGCGGGTTGTCGTCGCGGTCGAGCTTGCCTTCCTCCACCGCGCGGATCTCGTCGCGGATCTGGATCATCGCGTCGATGAAGCGGTCCAGCTCGTGCTTCGATTCGCTCTCGGTGGGCTCGACCATCAGCGTGCCGGCCACCGGGAAGGACAGCGTGGGCGCGTGGAAGCCGAAGTCGATCAGGCGCTTGGCCACGTCCTCGGCGCTGATGCCGGTGGCGTCCTTGATCGGGCGCAGGTCGAGGATGCACTCGTGCGCCACCAGGCCGTTGCGGCCGGTGTACAGGGTGGGATAGTGCGGTGCCAGGCGCCTGGCGATGTAGTTGGCGTTGAGCAGCGCGACCTGGGTGGCCTTGCGCAGGCCGGCGGTGCCCATCAGGGTGATGTACATCCACGAGATCGGCAGGATCGAGGCGCTGCCGAAGGTGGCGGCGCTGACCATGGCGCCGTTGCCGGTGCCCTGCGTGCGCGCACCGTTATCGCCCAGCGCACGCGGCAGGAACGGCGCGAGGTGCGAGCGCACCGCGCACGGGCCCACGCCCGGACCGCCGCCGCCGTGCGGAATGCAGAAGGTCTTGTGCAGGTTGAGGTGGCTGACGTCCGAGCCCCACTTGCCGGGCTTGGCCACGCCGACCAGCGCGTTCATGTTGGCGCCGTCGGTGTACACCTGGCCGCCGTGCTGGTGGACGATGTCGCAGATGGCGACCACGTCCTCCTCGAACACGCCGTGGGTGGACGGGTAGGTGAGCATGATCGCGGCGAGGTTGGCCGAGTGCTTCTCGGCCTGCGCGCGGATGTCCGCCAGGTCCACGTTGCCGTTGGCGTCGCACTTGGTCACCACCACGCGCATCCCGCACATCTGCGCGGAGGCCGGGTTGGTGCCGTGGGCGGACTCGGGGATCAGGCAGATGTCGCGATGGCCTTCGCCACGCGACTGGTGGTAGGCGCGGATCGTCAGCAGGCCGGCGTATTCGCCCTGTGCGCCGGAGTTCGGCTGCAGGCTCACCGCGTCGTAGCCGGTGATCTCCACCAGCTGCGCTTCCAGTTCGGCGATCAGTTCCTCGTAGCCCTTGGTCTGTTCGGCCGGCGCGAACGGATGGATGTTGGCGAACTCCGGCCAGGTCACCGGAATCATCTCGGCGGTGGCGTTGAGCTTCATGGTGCACGAGCCCAGCGGGATCATCGTGCGGTCCATCGCCAGGTCCTTGTCGGCCAGCGAGCGCAGGTAGCGCAGCAGTTCGTGCTCGCTGTGATGCGTGTTGAACACCGGGTGGGTGAGGAACGCCGAGGTGCGCCGCAGCGCCTGCGGGATCAGCGACGGCGCACTGGTGTCCAGCACATCGATGCTGGGCAGCTTCGCATCGTCGCCGCCGAAGATGCGCCACAGCAGTTCGATGTCGGCGCGGGTGGTGGTCTCGTCCAGCGAGATGCACAGATACTCGCCCCAGGCCTTGCGCAGGTTGGCGCCCATCGCCACCGCGCGCGTCGCGAGGGCGTCGGTGCGATCGCCGGTCTTCAGGCTGACGGTGTCGAATGCGGTGGCGTGGTGGAAATCGGTAAAGCCGAGCTGCTCAAGGCCGGCCTTGAGGATCGCGGTGAGGCGCGCCACCCGCGAGGCGATGCGGGTGAGGCCTTCCGGGCCGTGGTAGACGGCGTACATCGAGGCCATCACAGCGAGCAACACCTGCGCGGTGCAGATGTTGCTGGTGGCCTTCTCGCGGCGGATGTGTTGCTCGCGCGTCTGCAGCGTGAGGCGGTAGGCCTTGTTGCCTTCGGCATCGATGGAGACGCCGATCAGGCGGCCCGGCATCGAGCGCTTGTAGGCGTCGCGACAGGCCATGAACGCGGCGTGCGGGCCGCCGAAGCCGAACGGCACGCCGAAGCGCTGCGAGTTGCCGATCACGATGTCGGCGCCCATCTCGCCCGGCGTCTTCAGCAGGGTCAGCGCCAGCAGGTCGGTGGCGAAGATGGCCAGCGCGCCTTTGGCGTGGATCTTGGCGACCTCATCGCTCCAGTCCATCAGCCAGCCGCTGCTGGCGGGGTACTGGATCAGCGCGGCGAAGTAGTCGTCCGCGGCGATCGCGGCGTCCCACTCCTCGGCGGAATTGGCCTGGGTGATGGTCAGGCCCAGCGGTTCGGCGCGGGTGCGCATCACCTCGAGGGTCTGCGGGTGCGTGTCGCTGGACACCACGATGGTGTTGCCCTTGGCCTTGGCCGAGCGCTTGGCCAAGGTCATCGCCTCGGCGGCCGCAGTGGCCTCGTCGAGCAGCGAGGCATTGGCGATCTCCATGCCGGTGAGGTCGGCGCACATCGTCTGGAAGTTGATCAGCGCTTCCATGCGGCCCTGCGAGATCTCCGCCTGGTACGGCGTGTAGGCCGTGTACCAGGCCGGGTTCTCCAGCACGTTGCGCAGGATGACGTTGGGCGTATGGGTGCCGTAGTAGCCCTGGCCGATGTAGCTCTTGAACACCCGGTTCCTGCCGGCGACGGCGCGGATCTTCGCCAGCGCTTCCACCTCGGTCATTGCCGGCGGCAGGGCCAGCGGCGCGGCCGACTTGATCTTGGCGGGCACGATGGCGTCGGTCAGCGCTTCCAGCGAATCGTGGCCGACGGTGCGCAGCATGTGCGCGATCTCGGCGTCGTTGGGGCCGATGTGGCGCGCGATGAAGGCGTCGTGGTTTTCCAGCTCGCGCAGGGAGGGGGCGAGAGGAGAATGGGTATTCTGGCTCATGGCAAGGGGCGTCCGAAATCAACGTGCGAGCCGCACGCGGGGCGCCCCTCTGTCCTTTTGCCTGAGAGTTTGGAAACGCGCGAGCGCGTCTCGTGCCCCTTCGGCGGCGGATCGAACCGCTCTCTCCAGAGTGCTGTTGCGCAGGATGGTATGGGGCCTGAGCGATTACGGGCGTTGCGCCTTCGGCAGCGGTGCGTCCACGAGGGCCGGCCGCTTCTCCCACCATGCGTTTACCGCGTCGATTATACAGGGGCGGGGCCCATGAAGCGTTATGCTCGGGGTCCCCCATACCCGGAGTCGCCATGATTCGCATTGGCGAAATCGACCATGTCGTGCTGCGCGCTATCGATGTCGAGGCGATGCGGCGCTTCTACTGCGACGTGCTGGGTTGCCGCGAGGAGCGCCGGCAGGACGAAATCGGCCTGTTGCAGCTGCGCGCCGGCGCCTCGCTGATCGACCTGGTCGGTGTCGACGGCAAGCTCGGCCGCCACGGCGGCGCGGCGCCGGGCCTGCAAGGCCACAACATGGATCACCTGTGCCTGCGCGTGGAGGACTACGACGAGGCGGCGATCCTTGCCCACCTGGAGGCGCATGGCGTGCGCATCGGCGAACGGGGCATGCGCTACGGCGCGCGCGGCGAAGGGCCGTCGATCTACTGCTACGACCCGCAGGGCAACACGGTCGAGTTGAAGGGGCCGGCATCCGCTACCTGAGCGCTCGTACCCAGCGCCGCGGCCAGCCCGGCGCAGTCGGCGAAGTGCCAGTCCGCCAGTTCGGGCCAGCGGTTGTCGGGCAGGTTGACCAGCACCGCCTGCGCACCGGCGGCGCGGGCGCAGGCCAGGTCGTAGGCATAGTCGCCGACCATCGCCAGTCGGGCAGGCTCGACCGCCCAGCGCTCGGCC
>JAJZET010000191.1 GCA_021805685.1 Pseudomonadota bacterium | reverse complement strand
TCGCGATCGATGTTGATGTTGGGCGACCAGATGGTCAGGCCCTGGTAGCGCGCGTGCGCGTGGCCCGCGCCGACCGCGTTGAAGCGGGCACGCGCCTCGACCGACACCGCCGTGCCCACCGCCTGCAACAGCGGCGCATCCCAGCTCGCAGCCAGCCCGATGGCCTGCGGGAACACGGTGGCGTAGCCGTCGCGCGCATGGCCGTGCAGGCCTTCGTTCCACCACTCGTAAGCGGGCACGCCCAGGCGCGGGATCGCTGGCGCGTCGTTCTGCAGCTGCGAGACCTTTTCCGCCAGCGTCATCTTCGCCACCAGCGCCTTCGCGTGCGCCTCGGCACCCTGCGTTTGCGCCGAGGCCACCGACGCCGCGAGCGACAAGGCAAGGGCTGCCGCAGCCATGGCAACCTGCCTCGTCACGGCGTGGCCACCGTGGCGCCGTACAGGCTGCGTACCGTCAACGCACGGCGCAACGAGGCCGGGTCGGCGGTGCTGTGGACGTGCAGCGTCACCGACTCGCCGGGCAGCAGGTCAAAGGCGTTGTCGGACAGGCGCGCGTCCGGATCGGTGTCGCCGAAGTCCACCCACACCTCACGCGCGAGCTGCCGTGCGCTCACCGTAACGCGGCGGCCATCGGCGGAAAGCACCGCCTTCAGGCCGGGGTCGGGCAAGGCCAGATCCTTCGCGTCGTCGAAGTAGACCAGGTGGCGCGAGACCGGTTTGCCGTGGTCGAGCAGCTCGAACACCGCCACCGTGCGGCGCGGATCGGCCCCGTGCAGCAGCTGCGCATCGGTGTAATCGCCGGCGGGTGTGCTGGCCAAGGCCGCCACGTGCGCGGGCTGCGTATGCTCCCACAGCGTCTTGCCGTCCATGTCGAGCACGCGCACGCGCAAGGTGGCATCGAACGCGGCCGTGCGGTCGGAGACCAGCGACACGTGGGTGACGCCGCGCTGGCGGATCGCCACCACGCGCAGCGGCGCATAGAAGCGCCTGGCGTGGTACTGCAGCGCCTTCCAGCGGCCGTAGTAGTCGATGCTCGACCAGGTGACGCCGGGCCACACGTCGTCGAGCTGCCAGTACAGCGAGCCCATGCTCTGCGGACGCGAGGCGCGCAGGTGCTCGGCGGCAAGCTGGATGCCCTCGGCCTGCATCACCTGGCTCAGGTAGACCAAGGACGCGAAGTCCTTCGGCTTGCCGTACTCGCGCTCCACGTACATCAGCAGGCGCCGGTTGCCCCTGCCCTTGTCGAACTTCTGGTGCGCGCGCAGCACGGGCGAGTCGATGTCCAGATCCGAGGGAGCCAGCACGCTGCGCAGCGTCGCCATCGCCGGGAAGGACTGCAGGCCGTATTCGGACTGGAAGCGCGGGGTGACGTCGAGGTAGGCGGTCGGCGGCAGCGCCTTGCCCGACCAGACGTTCCAGTAGTGGTAGTCGCCGTCGTCCAGCACGTTGGCCTTGCCGTCGTAGTCGCTGCTGGGCGTGCTGGGCCAGTACGGCACCCCGGGCGACTGCGTCGCCACCACGTCGCGCAGCGTGTGGTCGAACAGCTCGCGCATGCCCTGCTCCACGCGTGCGCTCTCGGCCTTGCCCTGCCTGGCCTGGAAATCCAGGCTGGTGTCCCAGGACTCCCACGCGGTCTCGACCTCGTTGTTGCCGACCCACACCACGATGGACGGATGGTCGCGCAGGCGGTCCACCTGCTGCACCGCCTCGACGCGCACGTTGTCGCGGAAGGCCCGGTCGTAGGGCGTTATCGCGCCGCCGAACATGAAGTCCTGCCACACCATCAGGCCGAGCTTGTCGGCCTCGGCGTAGAACGCGTCCCCGGGGTAATAGCCGCCACCCCAGACGCGCAGCATGTTCATGTTGGCGTCGCGCGCGGATTGCAGCATCGCGTCGATGCGCGCCGTGGTGACGCGGTTCGGGAAACTGTCCAGCGGGATCACGTTCGCGCCCTTGGCGAAGATCGGCACGCCGTTCACCACGAAGGCGAAGCTCCTGCCCCACCGGTCCTTCTGGCGCAGCAACTGCACGCTGCGCAGGCCGGTCCGGCGTCCCGCGCTGGCCACGACGTCGCCATGCAAGGCCACGTCGACGTGGAAGTCGTACAGGTTCGGCTTGCCGTAGCCCACCGGCCACCAGCGCTCGGGATGGGCGATCTGGAACGGCAGGGACACTTGGTTGTCGCCGGCCTCCAGCGCCACCTTGCGCATCAGCGACTGCGTGCTGCCGTCCGGCGCGCGCCAGCGCAGCGTCACCCGCGCGGGACCGGCCAGGTCGGACGCGATGCGCAGTTGCGCCTGCAGTCGCGCCGCATCGGCATCGACTTTCCGCTGCGCGACATGGAAATCGGCGAGGCGCAAGGTGTTCCAGCTTTCCAGCCGCACGCCTTTCCAGATGCCTTCGGTGACGATGCGCGGGCCCCAGTCCCAGCCGTACTGGTAGGCGGCCTTGCGCACGTAATTGGCCGTCTGTTTGCCTTCCGGCTCGTCGCCAAAGGCCGAGTCGAACTCGCCCGGCAGCGCGTAAGGCTGTTTCAGCAGCCAGGGCTGCAGGCGCGCGATCGGCGAATGCAGGGTGACTTCCAGCGTGTTGGCGCCGGCGTGCAGCCAGGCCTTCGCCGGCACCCGCCAGCGGCGGAACATGTTATCGGCGGCCAGCAGCCTGTGGCCGTTGAGCGAGACGTCGGCGAAGGTGTCCAGCCCGTCGAACACCAGGTCCACATGCCGGCGCGCGAGCGTGGCGGCGTCCACCTCGAACTGCGTGCGGTACTGCCAGTCGGCCAGGCCGACCCACTGGATCTTCGCCTCGTTGTCGCGCAGGTAGGGGTCGGGCACCAGCTTCGCGGCCAGCAGGTCGGTCTGCACCGTGCCCGGCACGGTCGCGGGCAGCCAGCGCGTGGCGGCCGGGTGGTCGGCGGCATGCGTGTCGCCGGGCGCGAGGCGGAACTGCCAGCCACCGTCCAGCGATTGAGCCGCCAGCGTCGCTGCCCGGCCCGGCACGGAGACCAGCAACGCCCACGCGGCCAGCACGGGCAGCAGCCGGTGGACGACGTGTCGGATGCGCGCGCCCGCGGGTTGGCGCTCACGGTGCCGCGCGGATACCAGCCGCCCGCGCCCATTCCATCGTTTGCCCATCGCCTTCCCCTCGTTTGCGGTTGTACCGGTCCCGCAGTCGCCGTGAATTTAGAACGATCCAAGTGGACGCTAACACCGTCCGGTTCCGGGCGCATGCCGCAACGCAAAATCCGCCGCGGGCATCCCGTGGCGGGAGCACTTCAACCGATCCAATCCGCGGATATCCCGCATGCGCCAAGGGACGCTCCCTGCACCCGGCCGCCGGGAAGCCCGCAGGCGCCCGTTCCTTGCCGACAAGGCCACCGTAAGATAGCGAAGGTAAATTGAAGCGCCGGGCGTCGGTATCGCCCCCATCGGTGCATCGCACATGAAACGTCGGGAATTCCTGCAACTGGGTGGCTGGACGGCACTGGGCGGCGCCGTGCTGCCGGTGAAACAGGCCCTCGCCGCGTCGCCGGCTTCCGCTGCCCGGCCACTACCCACCCGGGCGGACCACACGCTGCGCATCGGCCGGAGCCTGGTCGAGCTCTCGCCCGACCACATCGTTTCCACCACCACCTACAACGGCCAGTTTCCCGGGCCGTTGCTGCGCATGAAGGAAGGGCAGGCCGTGGTGGTCGATGTCCACAACGATACCGACGTGCCCGAACAGGTCCATTGGCACGGGCAGGCCATTCCGGCCGAGGTGGATGGTGCGGCCGAGGAAGGCACGCCCTTCATCCCCCCGCACGGCATGCGGCGCCTGGCATTCGTTCCGGGGCCATCGGGCCTGCGTTTCTATCACACCCATGTGCTGGCGGGCAGCGACCTCGACAGGGGCCAATACAGCGGGCAGGTCGGCGTGGTCTACATCGAGCCCCGGCATGAGCCCGGCGCGTTCGACCGCGAAGTGTTCCTCGTGCTCAAGGAGTTCGACCCGTTTTTCAGCAAGGGCGGCGACATGGCCATGGACTTCCTGCAGCCGGGCGCCCGCGACCGGTCCCTGGAGGAGCGCGGCGAGCGCGCCATGCAGCGCTCGCTGGCCAGCGGCGCCGCCCACGGTTACGAAGTGGGTTACCAGGCGTTCGCCATCAACGGCCGCATGCTCGGGCACGGCGAACCGATCCGGGTGAAGGCCGGCGAACGCGTGCTGTTCCACATCGTCAACGGCAGCGCCACCGAGATCCGCAGCCTCGCCCTGCCGGGGCACGCCTTCAGGGTGGTCGCGCTCGACGGCAACCCCGTACCCCATCCCGCCGAGGTGCCCGTGCTGTGGCTGGGCACCGCCGAGCGCATCAGCGCCATCGTGGAGATGAAGCGCCCGGGCGTCTGGGTGATGGGCGACCTGGCCGACGACGACCGCGCACGCGGCATGGGCATCGTGGTGGAATACGCCGGCCAGCACGGCAAGCCGCGCTGGGAGAAGCCGCCGCCGTTCGCCTGGGACTACCGGCGATTCGCCGAACGCGACGCCCGCCCGGCGGCGCCGGACGAAATCGTCGAGATGACGTTCGCCAAGCAGAACGCCGCGCTGGGCGGCTTCAACCGCTGGACCATCAACGATGTCGCCTTCGACATGAAGACGATGCGGCCGATGTTCCGGTTGCGCCACGGGCGGCGCTACCGGCTTCGCATGCACAACGCCAGCGACGACATCCATCCGATCCATTTGCACCGCCACAGCTTCGAAATCACCCGCATCGCGGGCCAGCCCACCGGCGGCATCGTCAAGGACGTGGCGATGCTGGGCGGCTACCAGTCGATGGAAGTGGACTTCACCGCGGACCAGCGCGGCCTTTCCCTGCTCCATTGCCACATGCAACTGCACATGGACTTCGGCTTCATGGCCCTGCTCGACTGCGCATGACTCCGCCGACGACGGACGCAGCACCCGGCCGCGCGCCGCCGGGCAACGCTTGCGAGGTCGCCCGCGTCTTTCTCCGCCTGGGGCTGACCTCCTTCGGCGGCCCGATCGCGCACGTCGGCTATTTCCACCGGGAATTCGTGCAGCGGCGGCGCTGGATGGACGAGCAGCACTTCGGGCAACTCTATGCCCTGTGCCAGTTCCTGCCCGGCCCGGCCAGTAGCCAGTTGGGGTTTTCCATCGGCCTGCTGCGGGCCGGCTGGATGGGCGCGCTGGCCGCGTTCGCCGGCTTCACGCTGCCCTCCGCACTGCTGATGTTCGCGTTTGCGGAAGCCAGCGGCCGATGGGCCGGGCCGTGGGGACAGGCAGCGATCCATGGCCTCAAGCTGGTCGCCGTGGCTGTCGTGGCGCAGGGCGTGCTGGGCATGGCCCGCACGCTCTGCCCCGACCGGCCGCGCGCCCTGATGGCCGCGGCCGTGATCGGACTCGTTGCGCTCGCTCCCGTCGCGTGGATGCAGTTGCTGGTGGTGGTCGCGGGCGCCGCACTCGGTCCATGGGCATGCCGCCGGGTCGAAGCGCGGAACGGGGAGACCTTCGCCCTGCATTACGGG